>JAFKFQ010000260.1 GCA_017308215.1 bacterium
CCCCCGCGACCCCGCCGACCGGCCCCGCCGCCGCCGCCCCCGCACACCCGGCCAGGACCGGCAGCACGCCCTCGGCCGCAAGGTATAGCAGCACCGGCGATTGGCGTTCGGAGTCGGGCACGGGTGGGGCTCCCGGGCGGGTGGATACCGGGGGTTCGTCGCGGCCGGAGGGAAATTGACGAGAAACGACACCGCCCGGTGGTGCGGGGACACCACCGGGCGGCCGGGAGACAGAACCAGCGCATGGTACGGTCTGAATCCACCCTACGCTCCCACCTCACACGGAGCAACGGTCGGCCGACGAAAATTCCGTCCGGGATCGTAACCGGTGTGTCACGACCCGGCGGCGGGGGCGGGGCGGCGGTTACAATTGACCGCGTCGCCTCCCCACCCGGAGCCGTTCGCATGCTGTCCCGCTTCGCACCTCCCGCCGCCGCGGCGCTGCTGCTCGCCGCCGGCCCGGCGTCCGCCCTGGTGATCGCGTTCAAGCCGCCGGCCCAGCGGGCGATCACCGCCGACGTCGTCGTCGTCGGCACGGTCACGTCGGTCGAGAAGGACACGGTCGAGGCGTCACCCGGTCGCAACATCCCGAACAAGATCGCGTACAAGCTGGCGGTGGTGAAGGTGGACCAGCCGCTGACCGGTGCCGACGCCCTGACGCACCTGAAGGTCGGGTTCATGCCCCCTCCCCCGCCGCCGGTGGCGCAGCCGGGCGGCCCGATCCGCCCGCCGATCCTGCGCCGCGGCGGGACGGAGTTGAAGGTCGGCGACCAGTACGTCCTGTTCCTGAACCGGCACCACGAGGGGAACTTCTACGTGATGCCGTTCGCCAGCCCGCCGATCGACGCGAAGGGCGAGGGCGGCAAGGCGGAACTGAACGAGGCGAAGAAGGCGCTGGTGGTGGTGGCCGACCCGCAGAAGGCGCTGACCGCGGCGAAGGCCGAGGACCGGGCGTTCGCCGCATCGGCGCTGGTGATGAAGTACCGCAACTACCCGGACACCGGCGGCGAGGTGACCGAGGCCCCGATCCCGCCGGAGGAGAGCAGACTGATCCTGAAGGGGCTGGCCGAGGGCGACTGGAAGCAGGGCGCCCGGTTCCACACGATGAGCCCGTTCATGGCGTTCAACCAGCTCGGCCTGACGCCGCAGGACGGCTGGAACCCGCCCCGGCCGATGCCGCAACCCGGTCAGCCGTTCGACTTCGCCGCGACGACGAAGACGGCGTTCCTCGCCTGGCTCGACGGCCCGGGCCGCGACTACCGGATCAAGCGGATCGTGCCGAAGAAGTAGTTGCACAGTCCCTTGCGGCTTCGCGCTCCGCTGCGCGGAGCCGCACGCGCCGTCACGTCTTGCCGCGGTTCGCCCCGCCCCGTCGCCTACCCACTGCCGGAGCTTCTGATGCCGTTGCGTTTCGTGTTTCTGGCGGCCGCGGCCGCGCTCGCCGTGGTCGGCCCCGCCGTTGCGAAGATGATGCCGTTCCGCCCGCCGGCCCTCCGCGCGGTCACCGCCGACGTGGTGGTCGTCGGCACGGTCACGGCCGTCGAAAAGGAGGTCGTTGAGGTCGCGCCGGAGCACGGGGCGCCGGGGAAGGTGGCGTACAAGGTAGCGGTGGTGAAGGTGGACCAGCCGCTCGCCGGCGCCAACACCCTGACCCACCTGAAGGTCGGGTTCACGCCCCCGCCGGCGGCCGCCGCACCGGGGCGCCCGATCGTCCGGCGCGGCGGGACCGAGCTGAAGGAGGGCGACCGCTACGTCTTCTTCCTGACGCGGCACCACGCGGGGAACTTCTACCTCATGCCGTTCACCAGCCCGCCGGTCGATGCGAAGGGCGAGAACGGGAAGGCGGAATTGGACGAGGTGCGGAAGGGGCTGGCGGCGGCCGCCGACCCGAAGGCGGCGCTGGCAGCGGCGAAGGTCGAGGACCGGGCGTTCGCCGCGGCGGTGCTGGTGACGAAGTACCGCACCCCGCCCGAGACCGGCGGCGAAACGGCCGAGGTGCCGCTGCCGGCGGGGGAGAGCAGGCTGATCCTGAAGGGGCTCGCCGAGGCGGACTGGAAGCAGGGGAACCGGTTCGCCACCGTCAGCCCGATGACGGCGTTCCTGCAACTCGGCCTGACGCCGGAGGACGGCTGGAACCCGCCGCGGGCGGTGCCGGGGCAGCCGTTCGACTTCGCCGCCGCGACCCAGACCGCGTTCACGACCTGGCTGGATGGCCCCGGGCGGGAGTACCGGGTCAAGCGGTTCGTGCCGAAGAAGTAGCCGCCGATCCCGCCCGGCGAACGGCCGGCGTGAGCCGGCTGGTGGTTGGTACGGGTGCCCGAGCGGACCACGCGGGTGACCGGGCGCCGTCCCAGGTCGCCGGCCGTTCGCCCGGGACCGGCGTGACACACCGATCGGCGTGTCAGGCACCGGTACCAACCACCAGCCGGCTCACGCCGGCCGTTCGCCCGGGACGGTGTCACCCGATCTCTTCCAGCGCCGCCGGCGCGGGTGCGGGCGGTGCGTCGGCGATCGTCAGCGCCTCCGTCAGCAGCTTCGTCGCCGCTGGAAGCGTGTGGGCGTCGCGGTAATGTATCTCGAACACCGCGTCGCCTTCCTTCACCGAATCGCCGACCGCCGCGCGCAGGATCACGCCGACAGCGGGGTCCACGTCGTCGTCGGCGAAGCGGCGGCCGGCGCCGAGCTGCATCGAGCCGAGCCCGACCTTCTCGGCGTCGAGCGCCGTCACGAACCCGCCGCGCGGCGCCCGCACGAGCGTCGTGTGCGGCGCCGCCGGGAGGCGCGTGTAGTCGTCGATCACCCGCGGGTCGCCGCCCTGCTGCTCGACGCACCGGCGGAAGACTTCGAGCCCGGCGCCGGACGCGACCGCCGCGCGCACCTTGCAGTCCGCCTCGGCGGCGTCGCTCGCCAGCCCGGCGACCTCGACCATGCGCGCCGCGAGCAGCACCGACAGGTCAGTCAGGTCGGCGGGGCCGGTCCCCTTCAGGGTCTCGACCGACTCGATGACTTCGAGCGAGTTGCCGACGTACCGCCCCAGCGGCGCGTCCATCGGCGTGAGGACCGCCCGCATCCGCAGCCCGTCGGCGGTGCCGACGCGGACCAGCGATTCGGCGAGCGCCTTCGCCTCGGCCCGCGTCTTCATGAATGCCCCGCGGCCCGCCTTCACGTCCATCACCAGCCCGGCGATCCCCTCCGCCAGCTTCTTGCTGAGGATCGACGCGGTGATGAGCGGGATGCTCTCGACCGTGCCGGTGACGTCGCGCAGCGCGTACAGCGTCTTGTCGGCGGGCGCCACGTCGGCGGTCTGGCCGATCATGCCGAGGCCGACGCGCTTCAGCGCGGCGCGGAACTCGGTTTCGTTGAGGTGCACGCGGAAGCCGGGGATGCTCTCGAGCTTGTCGAGCGTGCCGCCGGTGTGGCCGAGCCCGCGGCCGGACATCATCGGCACGATCACCCCGCACGCCGCCGCGAGCGGGCCGAGGACGAGCGAGGTCTTATCGCCGACGCCGCCGGTGCTGTGCTTGTCCACCTTCGGACCGGGCAGGTCGGACAGGTCGTAGCGCCGCCCGGAGTTCGTCATCGCGCGGGTGAGGCGGGCCGTTTCCGCCGGCGTCATCCCGCGCCACACCACGGCCATGAGGAGCGCCGCGAGCTGGTAGTCGGCCCAGCCGGTGCCGGCGGTGGCCCCGGCGATGAAGTGGTCGATCTGCTCGGGCGTGAGTTCGGCGCCGTCGCGCTTGGCGCGGATGACGTCCACGGCACGCATGGCAACCTCGGTGTCGGTCCGAGCCCGGAGCGTGGGCAATGTGTTACGCGGACCCGTCGGCGTCGTTCGATGACGCGCGGCTCACCCACCCCGTCGCTCGCGCTCCGGGCTCGGACGGATGCAGGCGCGGAGTTCGGCGTCGAACCGCTCCCAGTCGGGCGCATCCGCGAATGCCTCGACGCGGCTGTCGCGCCGGTACGCGGTGTGGGCGATCGCCGGCTCGCCGGTGCGGGCGCGGTTGAGCGCGAACCAGTCGTGCGGCGTGCGGAACACGCCCTTCGCCCGCACCAGGCCGGGGAACGACGCGAACAGTGCGACGAGCCGGTCGCGGTCGAAGACGACCTCGGGCGGGAACACCCAGCCCTTAGCGTCGGGACCGGGGGACGAGGGGGCAGTGGGACCGGGGGACGCCGTCACACCGGCTTCGTCCCCCGGTCCCACAATCCCCTCGTCCCCCGGCCCCAAATCCAGCCACGCCGCGTCGAGCCGCCCGCGTTCCGTCGCGGCCACGAGCAGTTTCGGCGGGTACAGCGCGTTCGCCCACGCCTGGAAGTCGGCCACGAGCGCGGGTGGCGCGGCGTCGAGCTTGTTCAGCACCAGCACGTCGGCGAGCTCGACCTGCTCGCGGAAGATCGGGTTCGCCCGCATCTCGGGCTTGGCGAAGTCGGCCGGGTCGACGAGCCCGAGCGTGGCGCGCACGTCGAGCCGGCCGCGGTAGGTCGCGCGGAGCGTGTCGAGCAGCCTCGCCGGGTGGCCGAGGCCGGTCGTCTCGATCAGCAGGCGGTCGGGCCGGGCGTCGACCAGCAGGAAGTGGAGCGCGACGCCGAGGTACGGGGCGGACGCGCAGCAGACGCACCCGCCGCTCACCTCGCGCACCGTCACGCCGTCGGGCGCCCCGCCCTCGATCAGGGCGCCGTCGATGCCGACCGCGCCGTACTCGTTCACCAGCACCGCCCACCGCGACCCGGCCGCCTTGCGGGCGAGCAGGTCGAGCACCGCGGTCGTCTTCCCCACCCCGAGGAACCCGGTGATGAGGTTGGTGGGAACCATGCGCAGAACCTCAGAAGGCAGAGGACGGAGGCCAGCCGACAGGAACGAACGCGCCTGCCGGCTGGCCTCTGTCCTCTGCCTTCTGTCCTCTGAAACTAGTCCTCGCCCCGCTTGTCGCGCTCGTCGAGCTTGGCCTTCTGGGCGTCGCTCTCTTCGTAGCCGAGTTCCTTCTTGAGCACGGCCATCACCGAGTCCTTCATCCGCACCACGGCGTCGGCGGCGTGGCCGGAGAGCACCAGCTCGCGGACCGGCCCCATCTGGGTGTACAGATTGTTGCGGAACTCCTCGACCCCGCGCTCGTGCTTGCCGGTCAGCGCGAACACGTAGTACACGTCCTTCGGCGCGTCGGCCGCCACGAACACCGTCTTCGGCGGCGAGTTCCGCTCGTCGAGCAGCTTCTTCGCCATGTCGGCGCCCGGGTGGGCGATCTCCGACGACCCGAGCAGGCTGAACGGCCGGGCCATCCCGCTGGCGTCGTTCAGGATCTGGACCGGGGCGACGTTGTCGAGCTTGAACAGCTTCACCGCCTCCTTCGCCTTCGGGTCGGCGAACTTCGCCTGGAGCTCGGTCTGGAGGTCGTACATCACCGGCACGAACTGCGCCGGGCTGGTCCCCGGGGCGGCCTTGACCCGGGCGGCGAATTGTTCGGCCGCCTGACGGGCCTCCTCGCGCCCCTTCGCCCGCCGCCACGCCTCGACCACCCGCGGCCGGGCGTCCGACAGCTTCAGGCTCCGGGCCGGCTGGTCGTCGGTCCGCCACGCCAGGAAGATCGCCTCCCGGGTCCCGGCGCCGAGGTCGGCCGCCAGCGCCCGCGCCACCTCCCGGTCGAGCTCCTCGTCCGACGGGGCCGGCCGCCCGGCCGCCTTCGCCGCCCGCGCGGCCAGCTCCCGCACCTGCGCCGCCCGGCCGGTGACCGCCTTGGCCACCGTGTCGGGGTAGAACTCGGGCAGGAACAGCCCGGACGCGGTCGCCTTGGCGTTGCGCTGCGGGTCGAAGGTGAAGAAGAATCGCGCCCCGAACGCGCCGTCCTGGGGGGCCGCCCCGGGCGCCTTCGGGCCGGCGTCCCGCAGCGGGGCCAGGGCGGGGGCCTCGCGGACCGTCCACTCGCTCACGCCCTCGGCGGTGGCGCCGGTCTTCAGCCCGCGCTCCTTGATGAACGCGGCGGCGTGGTCCCGGGCCGCGGCCCCCTTGTCGCGGGCCTTCCCCTTCTCGCCGAGGCGGGTGAGCTCGGCCTGGAGGCGGAGCAGGTCGGCGGCGGCCAGCTCGCGGGCCTTGCGGCCGACGATGTCGGTCAGCAGCTCGCTGCGGACGGCGTCGAGCGGCAGCGCCTTCGGCAGGGCGCGGCGGTGCGCGGCCTCGCCGGCGGCGACCCGCTCGAACAGCCCCGGGCCGGGCGTGGCGGCGAGGAACAGGAGCCCGCCGACCGTGCCGCGGTCCCGCGCCTCGTGGGCCACCGCCTGGGCGTAGAACGCGGACGGCTGGAAGAACGCGCTGCCGTTGATCCCGGCCGCGCCGAGGGCGGTCAGCTGCGCCGCGAGCTCCGGCCCGGCGGCGTACACCGGCCGCTTCTTGTCGATGTCGTCCTTCGTCCGCGCCGCCCGGTTCGTCCACGGGGCGTAGCTCGACGAGAGAATCTGGGACGGGGTCACGAACGAGCTCGCCACGCCCCACCGGTACGCCAGGTCGCTGTTGTGGGTGTCCGCGAGCCCCTTGTACGCGGTCTGGAGGAGCGGCTCGGCGACGGTCATCGGCGCCGCCGCGGTGCCGACCCAGGCGGCCGGGCCGACCCCCGGGACCGGGACGGTGAGGGCGGCGATGCCGCCCTTGGAGAACTGCTCGGTGCGCGCGACCCAGTCGGCGGCGGCCTTCTTGTAGTACGGCTCCTCGCCCGACGCCGCGACCCACTCGACCTTCACCCGCCGCGGCTCCTTGAACCCGGGCTCCTCCTTCGACGGGTCCGGTTCGTAGTCCTTCCGCTCGTTGAACAGCCGCTGCAACTCGCTCTCGCTCGGCTCGGCCTTAATCTGCGCGGCGAACCCGGCCGCGGGGATGGCGAGCGCCTGGAACGCGGTCGGGCTCGTCTTGTCCTTGTAGAAGGAGTACAGGTCGTAGGGCGTGGTGAAGATCGGCGGAGCCTTCGCCTCCGAGGTGGACCCCATCAGCGCGGTCTGGGCGGCGCGGACCTTGAACTCGCTCGCCAATGCCTTGTAGACGGCGCCGGGCGTGTACCGGCCGGAGTAGTCGCGGGTCATCGCCTCGCGGATCTCCACGTCGTTGCGGAACTGGTCGAAGAACTCCTGGCGGATCAGCTTCTTGACGTCGTCCTCGGTGAAGGCGATGCCGAACCGGTCGGCCTTCTTCTCCCACAGCATGAACTCGACCACGTCGCGGGAGGTCTTGTTCGGGGCGTTCGTGAAGTACGTCCCCCCGCCCATCTCGGCGAGCTTGCGGTGCCCCTCGAGCTCCATCCACGTCTGGACGACGGCGACGAGGTTGCGGTCCTGCGGGCGGGCGTTCGGCGCGGCGGCCAGCATCTGGGCCATCATCCCGAACGTCGGGTTCGGCTTCCCCTCCAGGATGTCGCGGGCCGGGTTGCCGAGCATCGGCGTCGCTTCGACCAGCTTCTCCTGCGCGTCGCGCCGGAGCACGGCGGCGGTCTGCTGGGCGGCGTACATCATGAACCGGTTGGCCATGACCCGGTTGAACCGGACCTCGCGCACGTCGCGGTCGTAGACCCGCTGGCCGTCGATTGTGCAGAGGGCGTCGCCGCGCTTGCCGGCGCCGCCGAGCCAGCGCGGGAACCAGTCGAAGAAGTCCGCCCCGCCCCCCAGCCCGCTGGAGAGGACGAAGGTGAACATGATGAACACGGTGATGACCGCGAAGATCGCCCGCTGGTTGCGGCGGAAAATGTTGAACGGGCTGAAAGCCATTGCCAGTCCTCGACTTGCGGCGGCCACTCCGGCGGCCCGCGCGGGCCGGGGGGTTGACACCCGGCTCGGGGCTGTACTAGTGGTGATGGGCGCTTCCCGCCCCCGGCCTACCGATTGTAGTGATTCTGTCGGCCCGAGGGCAGAGCGCTAGAGGGCAGAGAAACCGAGGGCAGAGGGCAGAAGACAAACCGGGCCGGTTGTCCGCATTTTGCCCCCTGCCCTCTCGCTGCTCCTTCCGCGCCGCCACCCCCATCTAACCTCGGCCCCCGTTGCCGGGGTGGCTAGAATCGGGTTCGATAACCGCCACTGTTGTTTGGGAGTCGTTGCTGGTGCCTACGCCACGCAAGAAGCCGGCGAGCAAGTCGTCGTCCCCCGCCAAGGCCGCCAAGCCGCCCGCCGCCAAGCGGAAGGCCGCGCCGAAGGCCGCGTCCACGGCGGTCGAGCGGGACACCGCGCGCCGGCCGTGGGCGGTCGTCCCCGGCGACGGCCCGCCGCCCGGCGGGAAGACGTTCGACCTGGTCATCGTCGAGTCGCCGGCGAAGGCGAAGACGATCAACAAGTACCTCGGCGGCGGGTACAAGGTGCTCGCCAGCTACGGGCACGTCCGCGACCTCTCCTCGCGCAAGCAGAAGGGCGAGGAGGTCGCCGGCATCCGCATCGCCGACGGCTGGAAGCTCCGCTACGCGGTGGACGAGAAGCAGGACGACGGCGACCGCCGCCGGCGCACGTCCGGCGACATCCTTTCGGAGCTGGGGCGCGAGGCGTCGAGGGCGAACCGCGTGCTGCTCGCCAGCGACCCCGACCGCGAGGGCGAAGCCATCGCCCGCGACATCGCCGACGAACTGAACCTCGACCCGAACCGCACCTACCGCATCCGCTTCAACGAGATCACGAAGGGGGCGATCCAGCAGGCGCTGGCGCAGCCGGACCAGATCAACGCCGAGCGCGTCGCCGCGCAAGAAGCCCGCCGGGCGATGGATCGCGTCGTCGGCTTCCCGCTGTCGAACCTGCTCGGCAAGAAGGTGGCCGGCGGTCTGAGCGCGGGGCGCGTGCAGTCGGTGGCGGTGAAGCTGATCGTGGACCGCGAGCGCGAGATCGAGGCGTTCGTCACGGATGAGTACTGGAAGATCACCGCGCTGCTCGCCACGCAGGGGAGCGGTGTGGCGTGGACAGCTGATCCGAAGCTGTCCAAGATCTTCGCCAAGAAGAAGCCGGGCGACGAGAAGGCGAAGGCCGCCGCGGACGAGCCCGAGGAGCCGGTCGAGGACACCGAGGACGCGGAGCCCGAGGCCGAGGGCGAAGCCGCCGCGCAGGCTGACGCCGCTGCGGCGCCGGCCCGCACCGGCGGCGGGCTGCCGAAGCCGCCGGCCGGGACGTTCATGGC
The DNA here is from genome assembly GCA_017308215.1 of bacterium. Taxonomy (GTDB): domain Bacteria; phylum Planctomycetota; class Planctomycetia; order Gemmatales; family Gemmataceae; genus Urbifossiella. The sequence goes on from JAFKFQ010000260.1 coordinate 9,131, forward strand.
CGAGCTCGTGCGCTGGGACAACGCCGATCCGAAGCTCGCCAACGAGTCCGCGGCCGACGCCGTGGTCGCGGCGCTGAAGGACGTGCCGTTCGTCGTCACGAAGGTGGAGCAGAAGGACCGGCAAGACCGCCCGCACGCGCCGTTCACGACGAGCACGCTGCAACAGCAGGCATTCCTGCGGCTGCGGATGAGCACCAGCCGCACCATGAGCGCAGCGCAGGCGCTGTACCAGGGCGTCGAACTCTCGGGCCTCGGGCAGACCGCGCTCATCACGTACATGCGAACCGACAGCACGCGCATCTCGCCCGACGCGCTCAACACGGTCCGCACGTTCATCCACGACAGCCCGGCGCTCGGCCCGAGCTACCTGCCGGCCAAGCCGAACGTGTACGCCAGCGGGAAGAGCGCCCAGGAGCGAAGCGCGCCCAGGATCTCGGCCTCGCCGGCGACCAGTACCGGCTGTACGAGCTGATCTGGCGGCGGTTCGTGGCGTGCCAGTGCGTGCCCGCGGTGGTGTCCGTCACCACTTATGACATCGCCGCCGGCCGCGGGCTGTTCAGGGCACGCGGGCAGGTCGTGAAGTTCATGGGCTACCGGAAGGTATTGTCGCCGGTGAGCAAGTCGGACGACACCGAGTTGCCGGCGGTGAAGGAGCGCGACGCGCTCGACCGGCTCGACCTGTTCGAGACCCAACACTTCACCCAGCCGCCGCCGCGGTACAACCAGGCGTCGCTGGTGAAGGCGCTGGAGAAGGAGGGGATCGGCCGCCCGTCCACTTACAACACGATCATCTCGACGATCCAGAAGCGCGGCTACGTGCTGGAGGAGAAGGGCCGGTTCAGCGCCACGCCGGTGGCGAAGGTCGTCACGGACCTGCTCGTGCAGGCGTTCCCGAAGGTCATGAACCTGAAGTTCACCAGCCACTTCGAGGAGGAGCTGGACGAGATCGAGACGGGGAAGTGCCAGTACCGCGAGGTGCTGGACGAGTTCTGGGGGCCGTTCTCCGAGGCGCTGAAGGCGGCCGGCGAGGGGCTGGCGCCCGTCCGCGAGATCATCGAGGGCGAGAAGTGCCCGAAGTGCAACGGCCAGCTCGAGCGCCGCTACACACCGAAGACGGGGAACTACTTCATCGGCTGTGTCAACTGGAAGGACAAGGAGAATCCCTGCCGCTACAAGCGCGACTCGGAGGGCAAGGAGATCCTCGGCCCCGAGGTGACGGACATCGTCTGTCCGGCGTGCGGAAAGTTCATGGTGAAGAAGGAGGGCCGGTTCGGCGTGTTCTTCACCTGCGAGGGCGCCCCGGACTGCCCGACGACGATGAACCTCCGCGCCGACGGTACCCGCGCCGTGACCGCGCTGCCGACGCAGGTGACGTGCCCGAAGTGCGAGAAGCAGAAGCTGCTCTTGAAGGAGAGTAAGGCGGGGAAGAAGTACGTGCAGTGCCCGGACGCGAAGTGCAAGTTCATCGCGGACTCGGACGACCAGGGCAACCCGATCACGCCGCCGGACACGGGGATCGCGTGCGAGAAGTGCGGCAGCCCGATGGTGGTGAAGGTGGCGTGGCGCGGCCCGTTCCTGTCGTGCAGCGGCTACCCGAAGTGCCGCAACGCGAAGTCGATCAACGCCGAGCTGCGGGAGCAGTTGAAGGCGCGCGGCATCGAGCTCCCCGCCCCGCCGCCGAAGGCAGAGAAGGGGGCGGGGCCGGACGTGCCGCAGGTGGAGATCACGGAGAAGTGCCCGCAGTGCGACGGCCCGATGATGCTGAAGCCGTCGCGGTTCGGCGGCGGCTACTTCCTGAGCTGCAAGAAGTACCCGAAGTGCAAGGGCACCGCGAAGGTGACGCCGGAGTTGCAGGAGAAGATCAACGCCGCGGCGAAGGCGCCGGCCGAGGCGGCGAGCTGACGCACGACACCAGACGCCCATCAACCCGCCGGCACCCGGGCGCCGGCGGATGTATCATTACTTCTTCTCCCCCAGTCGCAGCGTGAAGATCGCCACCTGGGCGCCTGAATGCTTCTCGACGATTTCGCGCGGGGTCCGCGCGGACGAGACGGTATTGGTGCGGGCGACCATCCAGAACAGCGGGATTTCGGTTGCCGTTGCGGCGTCTGCATCGAAGACCCCGCCCCCGCTCCCGTTACTCGCGTCGAACACGTCCTTTGGTACGTCGGTCGTGATCGAGGCGATCAGCTCGCCGGTCCCGACCTTCAACAGCATCCGGTGGTGCCCCTTCGGTCCGGTCCCGAGCGGCAGGTAATCAAGGTCGGCGAACTGGACCGCGAACCGGGTCATCCGCACTTCCTCGCCCTTCCCCTGCGTGCCGTACCCGATCGACGGCGTGACCGCGTCTTTCTTGCCAGCGACGTAAAATTCGACCGCCAGTCGGCCCCTCGGGGCGTCGGCCGCGAGCTTTACGCGACCGGACCGTTTTACGATTTTCAACACCTCAGCCGTGTCGTCGAACGACTGGGGGTCGAGGCTGACTTCCTTCACCGGTCGGGCGGCCGGTTGGGCCGGGGCGGTGAGGGCGGCGAGTAGCACAAACCCGGCAGCGGCGACGGAACGGGACACGGCAAATCTCCAAAGGTGAACGGTCGGCCGCGATTGTACCGTCGCCGGACGCACCGGCCGACCATGAAGCCGGACCCGCAAGGACACGGCTCGCTGATCGCGCCGCCGGCGATCGCGTGCGTACAACACCCCGCACCCACCCGGAGTCTTGCCCATGCAGCTGCGCGGCATCATCCCGCCGGTCGTCACCCCGATGACCGCCGACCAGGAACTCGACCTCCCCGGCCTCCGCGCCCACATCGACCACATGCTCGCCGCCGGCGTCCACGGCATCTTCGTGCCGTAGACAGGCCACCCTGCCAATGGTAGACTGGCTCCGAGCGGTTCTCTAAGACCCTCGGGAGGCCCGCCCGTGCCCAAGATCGGTTACTCCTACCTCCGCTTCTCGACCCGCGATCAGGCCAAGGGCCACTCCCTCGAACGGCAGCTCGAAGACACCGAGAACTGGTGTAAACGGAACGGCGTGGTCCTCGACAGGTCGCGCTCCCTGCGCGATCTTGGGGTGACCGGGTTCACCGGCATCCACCGCGACAACCCAGACAAGTACGCCTTGGCCCACTTCGTCGAGCAAGTCCAGACCGGCGAGATCGCCCCCGACTGCTACCTGATCATCGAGAACCTCGACCGCCTCACCAGAGAGGACGTGCGGACCGCCACGATGTTCTTTCTGACCCTCCTCGAACTCCAAGTGAACATCGTCACGACGAGCCCCGAGAGGGTTTACCGCCACGACTCGAAAGACATGGTGGACATCATCGCCGCGGTCTTGGAGTTGTCCCGCGGACACGGGGAGTCGGCCCGCAAGTCAATCATGGTGGGGAAGGCGTGGCGGGCGAAGAAGGCCGACGCGGTGAAGGACAAGAAGCCGCTCTCGGCCATGTGCCCACACTGGCTGAAGGTCGTCGAGGGCTGCTACGTCCCGATCCCCGAGCGGGTGAAGGTTGTCCAGCGGATCTTCCGTGAGGCGTCCGCGATCGGGGTCGGTGCCCTCTGCCGGAAGCTGAACAAGGAGGGGGTCAAACCCTTCGGCGGGGTCCGCCGCAAGGGGGACGAGGGAAAGCCGCACCTCTGGCAGAAGAGCTCACTCGCCCGGCTCCTCGGGAACCGCGCCGTCCTCGGGGAGTACCAGCCGCACATGGGCCACCGGAATCGCACGGCGGTCGGCGATCCGGTCATCGGATTCTACCCGGCGGTCATCACCGAGCGCGAGTTCTATGAGGCCAAGGCCGCGTTGGAGGCGAGGCGGAAAGTCGGGGTGGTCGAGAGGTCGGTCGGGACCAACCTGTTCAGCGGTCTCGTCCGCGCCGAGGACGGGTGCTCGTGGATCTACCACAACAAGGGCAAGACCCAAGACTCGACGCTCGCGCGGTCGGACAGCCTAACCGGGGGGAAGGCGTACACCGCGGTCAGCTACCGCGTCTTCGAGCAGGTCGTGTTGGAGTCGTTGCGGGAGATCTCCCCCGCTGAGCTGACCCCCGGCGAGAAGCGGGGCGAGGCCGAGCGGGTGGCCGAGATCAAGGCGAAGTTGGTGGCGGTGGACGAGAAGGTCCAGACCTTCGAGCAGCGGATCTACCAAGACCCCAAGAACGAGACGTGGCCCCGGTTGCTCGACAAGGCCAAGGCCGAGAAGGAGCAGTTGCAGACCGCGTATCAGGAGGCCCGGCGGGCGCTGTCCGCCCCGGTGGTCGAGGGCGTGGCCGAGGCCCAAACCCTGATCGGCATGTTGAAGGCCGACGACTCCCCCGCACTCCGCAAGAAGCTGCGGGCCAAGATCGCCGCGGTCGTGCCGACGATTCTGTTCACGCTCTTCCAGCGGCCCGGCTGGCGGTGCGGGTGGATCCAAATCCACTTCCGGTACTCGGACTACGTGCGGAACATCCTGTTCACCCACCTCGTCAGGCGGAAGAGCCGCAACTTCGAGCGGCCCGAGGTTGTCAGTGTCGAGTTGGTCCACGAGCCCCCGGTGAAGGACGCCAAGTTCAACGGGAGGCTGATGGAGCAACTCCACGACGTAAGCCAGTTCGAGGCGTTGGTGGCGACCGGGGACAAGGCGAAGATCGAAGCGGAACTGGACCGGCTCGACGAGAAGTATGGGATCAGGCAGGACATGTTGAAGCGGGGGTACGTGCCCAACACCCCCGAGGAGGCCAAGAAGGTCAAGAAGAGCCGGGCGAGACCGAAGGCGTGATCAACCCTGCCTCGTCACCGTCCGCTTCCTGATCACGATCGGCTTGTCCAGCTCCACCCCGCACCCTCCAGCAATTCGATCAGCCGCGCGTCGGCGATCGGCAGCCCCGTTTCCTCTCGCTCCCCTCAGCTTCTTGGAGGCGGTTAACCGCCCGCTGCGGACTGTCCGCTCAAGCTGCTTACCCGCCGCTCGCTGAACGCTCAGTCCCTTCGGGACTGAATGGCTCCGGCACCTGACGCGATACGCGAGCACCTGATAGAATGGCAGAAGCCGGGAGGCCGTATGTGGGGTAGGTGGGGTCAGGTAGGGATAGAGCGGGAGGGGGCTTGGTAGCCGTGGCAATCACTGGGGCTCCACTTGAGCCGGTCGAGATCGACCCACATAACCGACGCCTGCTGGAAAGTCTGGGGCGGCTCCGCGTACTAGCATGGGCAAGCGAACTGCCGGCGATCGCCTCCCGGACCGAGTGCTATCTGGACGATTTCGAGCTGATGTCACGGCACTGGTGCATTTTTCACGAGGGAGAGCCTGTCGCTGCTGCCCGCCTGAGCATTCATCAGCGAATTGGAGATGTGCCAGACGCAGCTGTCTATCGAGACGTTTTCGTGTCTCCACCGCCTTCGCCGATTGGTTCCATCAACCGTCTGGTCACGCATCCTCGTTTCCGGGGGCGGGGTCTTTCTCGTAAACTCGATGAGGTGCGGATCCGAGCGGCGACCGACGCCGGATGTAGGTGCGTGATCGGTGCGACGCCGTCCGGTGAGAGTCGTGTCCGTGCCATGACGGAGCTCGGCTTCCGCCCAGTCGGAGAACCGGTTCTCGACGAGTTCGACTGGTTCCTTGCGGGATCTCTGAATCAGGTCGTGATACTGCCGATAGATCAGGCCGCATATCGACCGATTGTAACACCATGACTCTTTCGTTCCGCACTGACCTCGTTGCCCTTCTGAGGGGCTACTTCGCTTGCCCTGTGATAGCAGGGCTCGATGACCTTGGGTTGGTGAAGCGTATGCTGTCCGGCCCATTTACGGCAGCAGACCTGCCGGTGGCGAACCGCTCAGCGATGCATGCTGCCCTCCTTTATTTGCAATCGCTCGGTTTGGTCGAGGCGGGGGCCGGGGACGCGTTCCAAACGACCACTGCCGGAAAGTATGTTTTTGAACGAGCAGGAGCCTTCCACCTGCTTCGGTCATACCGAGATTACTTCGCTGATTTTGCCAGCTTGCTTTCGTCCTCTGAACGCAGCGCAGCAGTCCGTCGCCTAGAAAACATAGGCGGAACGGGACAACTCCACGCGAGGAAATACTTCCCGAGCGCGCTCCGCAAACTCGCCGGGCGAAAGATCCAGTGCGTTGTTGACGTTGGATGCGGCGATGGCGAGTTCTTGGCGACCGTTCTGCAAGAGCATCCCAGCGCCAAGGCCATCGGAGTGGATCTCTCGACCGAAGCGGTCGAGATGACACAACAGAGGTTAGGCGACCGGGTGCGTGGGGTAGTTGCGGATGGTTCTTCGGTCCTCGACTGGGCAGGCGCAATCCCGAACGGTGGGATTGGGGCGGTGGTGTCGGTTTGGTTCGTTCTGCACGAGTTCGCACGGGGTGTGGCAGAGTTGGTGATAAAGTTCTTGCACGAAATGCACGCGGCAGCCCCTAGGGCCGAGTTGATCGTCGGCGAGATCGTCGCACTACCGGCGGATGGGCTATCCACGGCTCGCGGAGAGTCGGTGTACCCGGAATTGCTGCTCTTTCATGCCCTCTCCGGGCAGGGTGTATTGTCTTGGGAGCAACACCGAGAGTGGATCGGGTGCGTACCGTACAAAGTGGCATCAGAGGAGCGATTTGATGAAGTGTCAATGGTGAATGGGTCGGTCCCGAGTAGCGTGGTCTGGCACCTGATCCCGATCGAACAGATCACTAGGCCTGACTGATCGGGCGGTTTGGCTTTTCAGGCGCGAAGGTTTAGGGGCGCACAGGACCGAAAAGCCCAAAGAACAGCAGGCGCGGAGATTCGACCGGCTCATTAAGATGGGCGACGGATTCGTCCCGGGGGGGCCGGGATGGGTGTGCGATAGACGAGGAGCCGAGTCGGAGGCCAGAGCATCCGCCCGCGAACCGGCCTGAGCGGCGGAAGCGGTCGAAGCTTCTCCCCTAGCACCGCATCTTGCTCTCGATGACGACCGCTTCCCGACACTGGTTCTTACCCGGCCTATGTCGGCCTGTGCCGCTACCCCCGCGATGGGGGCGCCGAGCCGGGCGAGGAACGCCATCTCGTCGGACGACAACGGGACGTTGACCGAGAAGGTCTGCTCGATCACCTTGGCCCCGGTGTAGAGGCGCTCGGCCAGCTGGCCGAGGGCTCGCTCGCAGTCTACCCGGACTCGACGCGATAATGGAGCCTCTAGAGTCGGTCGAGCCATCCGGCGAGTTCGGCGTAGGTCGAACAGAATTCGCAGGCGATCCGGGCGGGCTTGACCCCCGTTTTCAGGAACCGCTCGCGGACCCAGCGGTCGAAGCTCACGAAAGCGTCGGCGTAGGCCAGCGAGACCGGCATCATGTCCAAGTCGAAAAAATCGTTCGGCCTGTCCTTCCGGTTCGGATCTTCGGTCGAGCGGGTCATCACCTCGATGTGGTTGTGGATCGCCGGGAGTTCGGGGAGAAGCGACGGCAGGCAGCCGCCGTACTTGTCCTTTGGGGCGTTGAGGGCGAACTGAAGGAGGTGGAGCTTCAGGGCCGGCGGCAGCCGTTTCATCGCGGGTAGGACGTAGAGCTTGAAGATGGTCTCCTCTTCGATCCGCCAGACCTTGCTGCGGTCACCTTTGGCGAGCTCCCGATACTGCAGGGCGTGGTGCTGGAACGGCTTGACCTCCATGTTCTTCATGTACTCCCGCATCTCCCCGCCCCGCAACTTCAGGAGCTCGGTCAGGGTACGAGCGTGTGCCCTCTCGGCGGCCACCCGACCGCAGAGTTGAACGGACTCATCAGGCGTACCAGCGGGAAAGGTAAGGGTGTAGTAGGAGGAGAGGTAGCCCGTCACCGGGACGAAGAGCATCTCCCGACTACACCGGTCATCTTCTCGACCAGCGAGCTTCTTGGCGAAGCGCTCCACTTCCCACTCGAACACCTCGTCCGAAGAGGCGAAGCAGACGTTCAGGCTGAGCTCTTCCATCAGCGCCCCCGTCCTGAGCGCCGAATGTTCCTGCTTGTAGAGCTCCCAGATCAGCGTGGCCGAGAGCGGACAAATGATCCTGCCCGACCGGACCCCCTCCTTGAGCTTCTCGCGGACCGACTGGGCCTCGGGGAGCCCCTTCGACTCGGCCTCGGACATGTTGATCCAGACCATCGTGTCGAGGAACACGAGCTTCCGGTCCTTAACCTTGCCCCAGACTTTGGCCCTGTCGAACTCGTAGGGAACTACGATCTCGCCCTCGTCGCTCATCTTTGACCTCGTGTCTCAAAGCCCGCAGTTGGCGTCGAGCCACGCCTCCAGCTCGGCGAACGACGAGCAGAACTGGCACGGTTCCGCTTCAGGAATCCGTTCGGCTTCAGGAACCGCTCTCTCATCCAGCGGTCTTCCGTGACGAACACGTCGGCGTCACTACCCCGCCGTCTGCGCTCATGGCTGGCACTCCTCACCCGATTATGGACGGAGGCCGCGGGTGGTGGAAGGTTCGCAGGTCTCGCGTCCGGGGCTGGGAACGAGTTCGGAGTTGAACAGGGGCAACTTGCGGACGAGTTGGGAAACCAGAACGAAGCGGCACGAGGCCGCTTCACCCCGTTCAGGATCGTGGCGGGCGTATTGTCGTGACCGTCGCCGACGCTGAGGCGCCCGCGGTGTCGAGACCGCGGGAGGAGAAGGTGACCTTGGTGTTCTACTCGACAGGATCACCCTTGCCGCTTGGGCTTGCCCTTCTTGGCTGAGATCACTTCCTTGGCGTCCCGCACCGTGATCTTCCCGTCCTCGCCCCTCTCGATCGACACACCGCCCTCCTTCTCGATCCGCGCCTGTAGGTCCTTCTCCCACTTGTCAAGCGCAGCGTAGACCGTCCCCCGGGCGGACTTGACTCGCTTGGCGATCGTGGCCTTCTTGACCCCGAGGAAGGCCAAGAAGTGCAACGACTCCTCGGTGAACTCGGGGGCGAGGACCGGATAGCTCTCTTCGAACGCGATCGAGAGGAGGTAAAACTGCTCGCCCACCCGCCGCAGGTTCGCGGCGAAGCGCCGCATCGTCTCTAAAGACCACCTCGACGGGTCGGAGCCGTAGCCCTCGTCGTAGACCATGTTGTTCGTCACGTCCGCGCACTTGCGGGCGGCGTCGAAGTAATACTTCAGGACCGCGGCCCGCTTCTTCGCTTCCTCGTCGTCCACGACTTGCCCCGTTGTCGTTGTCGTTGAACAGACCTGTTCAGTCTTGAAATCTACCCGCTTGGCCTCCCCGGTGGCGACGGTAAAGTTCTCTCGCGGGCTCGACCCGCCACCCTCACAAGGAGACCTCGGCATGGCCCAGATCACCCGCGAGACGACCCCGGCCCGGAGCTCGACCAAGAAGACCAAGGGGCTCCCCAACGGCCTCGACGTTCACGAACTCTTCGCGGCGGTCACGAAGAAGGCCGAGGCGATCAAGGCGTACAACCTGACCGCCCACTCCGACATGATCCAGACCACCCGCAAGATAACGACCTCGACCCGGGCCTCGACCAAGAAGAACTCAACCCCGCCCGAGGGGGATAGCGTCCGCCCGTGCTTCAGCCACGCCCACCTCGTCGAGTGCTACGAGAGGGGCAACGAGTGGGGGCTGAACCGCCGACTCGCCGCATCGGTCAAGCGGCTGCCGAAGACCGCCGTCTATCCGGTCTTCGAGTCGTTCGCACACTACCACGCGGACGGCGTCCGGGTGGCCGAACACATCCGGTGCGTCGTCGTCATCAACTTCGACGGCGACTGCCTGACCGTGGACGTGCCCAAGAGCTTCTTCAAGTGCCTCCCCCGCTCGTGACGGGCGGCGAGCCCCGGACTGAGCTCTCGCGGTCCGGGCCTCGTCCCTCGTCGGCTGGCACTCGGCATCCAGCCCCAGAGACCAAGCCGACGAATTCTGCTCGGATTGTTGCTTTCACGGCGGTTTCGGGGTTCGTATAGTCTTTTGCCCCCGGCGCCACGGAGTCGTCGGGGGCTGATCGCAGCACGCTTTACCACCACACAATCGTCGTCCCGGTCGGACCGACCCGTGGCGCGTGGGGACCACCACGCGCCGAAGGAGGGGTTGCGCGCCGACTGGACGACTGAGGAGATTCGATCATGACCAACGAAGTGAACATCGCCGACATCCAGATCGGCCCGCGGCACCGCAAGGATCTCGGCGACATCGACGGCTTGGCGGCGTCCATCAAGGAGGTCGGCCTCCTTCAGCCGATCGGCGTGACCCCGGAGAACGTCCTCGTGTTCGGCGAGCGCCGCCTCCGGGCTTGCGGTGAGATCCTCGGGTGGACGGTCATCCCGGCGCGGGTGGTCAACCTGCGGTCGATCATGGAGGGAGAAGCCGCCGAGAACGGGAGCCGGAAGGATTACACCCCCAGCGAAAAGGTCGCGTTAGTCGATGCGCTCCGCTCCTTCCGCCACGGCGGGGACCGGCGCTCGGGCCAAACTCGCACGTGCGAAGTCGAACGCCTCACCGTGGATCAGGCGGCGAAGCGGGTGGGGCTCGGCGGGAAGGACGGCTACAAGCGAGCGAAAGTCGTTGTCGAGCGGGGCGTCCCGGAACTGGTGGACGCCATGGAACGGGGGAAATCCGGGTGGCCGTCGCCGCCGAGGTCGCCGAGTTGGAGGCCGAGGAACAGTGCCGAATGCTGAGGGCGAGGGAGTCGCTGACCGTGAAGCAAGTCGCCCGCTACAGGATGCTCAAGGCCAGTGGGCCGACGACCCCGGCGCGGCAGGGGTCCGAGAGGCTCACCGCGCCCGAACCCGAAAAGCAGTCCCTCCTGCGCCGGGTGGCCGAGGTCGTCATCCGCCTCCAGTCCGTTGTCGAGGAGATCGGTGACCTCGAATGGCATAACACCGACACCGCCTCTCTCCGGGAGGCCATCCGCGAGGGGGTCGGCCTGTTTCAGTCCGTGGAGGCCCTGATCGCGGAAAGGCGGGTGGCGCGATGACTGGCATCTACCTCTGTGACAATGTCGAGGGGCTGGGGCAGGTGCCGAGCGACAGTATCCCTCTGACGGTGACCAGCCCTCCATACGACCGTCTGCGGAGCTACGGGGGGCACGGGTGGGACTTCGAGGCGGTGGCGGCTCACCTCTACCGGGTCACCCGCCCGGGCGGGGTCGTCTGCTGGCAGGTGCAGGACGCGATCGAGAAGGGCGTTCGGACCATGACGAGTTTCCGACAGGCCCTCCGCTTCACGGAACTCGGGTTCGGACTCTGGGAGTGCCTCATCTGCGAGACGCGCGACTACAGCAAAAGCTGTCAGCGCCAGTACTACCCGACGTACCAGTACGTGTTCGTGCTCGCCAAGGGGCGGCCCGCTACGGTGAACGTCCTCGTGGACCGACCGAACATGTACGCGGGGAGGGTCGTGGCCGACCGGCACCGGCGGGGCCGAGACGGGCGGCTGGTGTACGGGCACTCCCCCCTGCCGATCGCCGATTACGGGAAGCGGGGCACGATCTGGTCGTACCCCGGCGGGGCGAAGACACGCGACCCGGAAGCCCGTAAACACCCGGCGTTGATGTCCGAGGCACTGGCCCGCGACCTGATCCTCACGTTTTCGACGCCGCTTGACGTAGTGCTCGACCCTTTCGCGGGAGCGGGCACAACAGCCAAAGTGTCGCTACTTTGTGGACGGAGATGGCTGGGGTTTGAGATCCACGCAGAGTACGTCAAGATGGCCCAAGAACGGCTGCGGGTGGCCCGGCGGGGGTTGTGGGCGGCCTGACCGGGACACCCGTTCTTTCTGTCTTTAGGAATCCGAGAGTAGGTCCATCTGAGGTTCTGTCGGAACTGGGTATCGTGCTCATCTCATCGAGCCTCAAACCCGCTCACCAGACCTGTCGCCATTTCAGTCATGGCGGCGGCTCCCCACGGGTGAACTGGCCTCATCCGCGATGGATCTGTGACCACCAACCCGCCCAGTAGTCGGCACGCAGAGTGACTGGGATCGGATCGGGGCCGATGCTCGTGAGCCGACCGCCCGGGAGAATCAACGAGCAGAGGGCTTCGACGAAGCGGCTGTAGTCGTCTGGCCGGTGGGTGGCGGCCCAATCGCACGAGCGTGTGGACGCGCTCAGGATCTCGGCGAGGGCAGCCTCGGGGAAGTAGTTGAGTTGGTCCGCGCAGCGGTCGATGTGCGCCGCCATCCCGGGCCGGTGAGCCGCAACGATGGTGCGGGCGGTCCGGGCGACCACTCCCAGATAGTAAGGCCAAGGCTCACCTGCGGTGAGGGGGGCATAGGCTTCGTTCATTGAGTCCTCCTTCGCCCGTAAGTGGGCCACGCGCTTGACGCCCGTCTACGGTGCGGTTAGGGAAATCGTCACGTAGGGTCGTTCACCGGTTGTGCGTCAGACGCCCGAGAACTGCCTCGGTGCCCGGGGAATACTACGGTGAGAAGTCGGCAGCGGGACTGGCGAAAAAGTGGAACAGCTATGCCAAGTATTCGTCAGGGAGGAAGTAGCCCTTTTTGGGGACCGAGATGATGTCGATTTTGAGCTTTCTCCTAATCCCCGCAATGTCCCGGTCGAGCCGCTGTTGTTCTTTGAGGAAGCGGTTCTTCCGCATGTCCCCGCTGCTGATCGTTCGGCCCCCAGCCTCGACGAGTTCGTGCAGGATGTTGACTACGACTTCGCCCGGATATTGAGTCTTCCCGTCGAGTGTCACGGATGGCGCGTCAATGTCCACGACGAGGCGGGGGCCACGGCGCGGACCACGCAGCAGGCGGTCGATCACCCGCTCGGCGAACCGCTCGGCCCAACTCTGAACGGCGTCGAAGGAGAAGACCGCGGCGGTTTCGAGCGACCGGAGACCCGACGGCAGCCGGGCCTGCCGCGCCGCCGGCACGGTCCCCGTGTCAAATACCACCTTGGTCTGGACGGATTTGGAAAGGTCGGGGGTGGCCTTCGCAAAACGGACCAAGGAGGGCAACAAGCCGTGGTAGCCCGGCCCGACATCGGAGCCGATGCCCACGGTTCGATCCTTCCGGCACACCACGGAGGCCCGGTCTGACCAGTCCCGGAACCGTCTGACTCGTTCGACGTTGCCCCACCAGCGCACGCACGAGCCCCCGCCGGGGGCCGGGTCGAACCAAGGGTCAGGTCGGAGCCGGATGATGCCGTCTTGGGTGTCGAAGTCTACCCGCTGCTCCAAGAACTGCCAGCCTGCCGGATGCGGCAGACGCACCCCGGAGTCGCCGAGGATCGTAAGAAGCCCGAAGCCGCACGGCCCGAGGTCGGCGTCACGGAGTTCGATCAGCTCTTCCTTCAGCCGCTCCAAACGTTTGCTCGACGCTGCGCTCATTCGGCTGCCCTCACCCTCGCCCGCCCCTGAAGTTGGTCCGCCCTCGTCAACTCCCGCCAGCACCGGAACTCGACCTCCCGCCTTCCACCTGCGGTCATTTTAGACCTCAAAAGTGTGCCGTCTCGGAATGGAACACCTGTGCCAACTTTCCGCCATAGGCCGGGCCGGAAGTGCCGCGTACAGTTCTTGCCATGGGCACACCGCCCTCGGCGTCGTCCCCCTTCGTCAGTCGAAGTGGGCGTGGGTCGAGGCACCCGCCGCACCAACTGGGGTACGGGGGCGGTGGGTCCGTCTCACTTTCACTTCGTGAGAAAGTGAGAACACGAGAAGCACCAAGGAGAAGGAGGACGGGCAATGGACGCCGACCAACAGTACGAGGAGTTGCTCCGTCAGGTGAAGGTCATCAAGGACCGCGTGCGCGGCGTGGTCCACGAGCAGAGTAACGGCGTTTACATCCACGGAAGGCCCGGCACGTCGAAGACCTACATGGTCCGCTCGACGCTGGAGACGCTCGCTGTGAATTACTCCTACTCGAACGGCCACCTAACCCCCATCGGCCTGTTCGACCTGATCGCCGAGCACCAAGACCGCGTCATCGTGCTGGACGACGTTTCGGCGATTTTCAACCAACCGGTCGCGCTGCAACTCCTGCTGGCGGCCCTCGGCAACCCGCACAACGGGTCGAAGGCCCGGCTAGTCAGGTACAAGACGGCCAAGGAAACACGGGTCGTCCCGTTCACGGGCGGCCTGATCTGCATCTCAAACCTGCCGCTCGACGGACACCACCACGAGGTTTTGGCGGCGTTGAAGGACCGAGCCTTCGTCGTCAACTACGAGCCGACCGACGAGCAGATCCATGCCATGATCGGCAAACTCGCCGGCGAAGGGGTCGGCGGGGTGTCGCCGGCCAAGGCCCGCATGGTCGCTATCTTCCTCCTCGACGAGTGCAAGCTGCGGGGCGTCCGGCCCTCCGTGCGGCTGTTCGTGGACAAGGCCCTGAAGGACTTCAAGCTGTTCGACGCCGGGCAAAGCGAGACGCACTGGCGCGACCTCGTGATCTCGAACCTCGAACAGCAGGTCGTCCAGTTGCGGCACCCGACCAAGGACTTGTCGCGGGAGGAGCAGGTCGAGGCCGAGCGGCGGATCGTCCTCGACATCGCACTCAGCTTCCCGTCGAGGGCCGAGCGGGTCCAGCAGTGGCACACCCGCACGGGCAAAAGCCAAGCGGCCTTCTACCGCCGGCTGGCGGAACTCAAGGTTGCCGGTCGCTTACCGGGGGCGAACGGCGCGGCGTAGGCCGGCTCATGCCTGCTGTGCTCGGGCACCGATCCGTCCGCCGGGACGACCTTCCAGATGTCAGCCAACGTCCCGGGGACAGCCGGTAGTCCTTCCGCCACGTCGGGCGGGTTAATACCCGCCCGACGTGGCAACAAAAAACTCCTCGTCAGAATCGTTAATAGCTCGGGTGGCGGCGGGCCATGAGGAAATGAACACACCACAGCACTATGACCTCGTTTTCGCGGCTACCGTCGGCCAGCGCAGGCACCGCGCTGGTGTCCGCCGATTGCCCCGGTCTGACCGACCTTCTTCCCCAACCGGACACCGCGCCGCGTGATGGACGCCAGAAAAATCTGTCGTCATAACAAGAAAATGATTCTTTGCTGCTTACCTACGGGTGAAGGAGGTAGGTATGGAAAACATCTACTCGACCGGGCAGGTGGCCCGGCTATTGGGGGTACGACCCCACCAACTCGAATACGCCCATGCGTCACAGGCCCTCGCCGAGCCGGCGTTCCGGTTCCTCGGGAAGCGGGTGTACTGCGCCGCCGACGTGCGGCGGGTGGCGGCGCACTTCCGCCTGACCCTCGACGACGGCCTCAGCGTGGTGGCCGCCGGACCGGAGGGCCAATGACGTTCAAGTACGAGTACCTGACGCTCACGCAGGTCGGCGCGGTCTTCGGGACGACCAGCCATCAGGTCGGGCGCTGGCTGACCGAGATCGGCCTGCGGTACGAGAGCAAGGGTGGCAAGAAGCCGAGCAGGCACGCCTACGCCGGGGGTTTCGTCAAGGACGTGCCGAGCCGCAATCAGGGGTACTGCTGGGCGTGGCACGCGGAGAAGACGGTGAAGGCGATCGAGGATGCGGGCCACAAGGTCGCCATCCACCCCGGCCACGAACTCCTCGCCCCGTGTCGGCTGAACGGCGCTTTCGCGTGCAGACCGAACTCGCAGTTCGGCTACGAGGTCGTCAACGGGGACGGTACGGTGGCCGTCTATGTGACCGGCGAAGCGAACGCCCAGTTCGTGACAAGGCTGCTGAACCTCGCCGATCAACGCGGCGTCGTCGGGCGACTGCTCGGCGCCGGCGAGGAGAGACTGGCCGTACCTGTTACCGGAGGGGAGGGGTGATTCCGTGTGCCAGTCGAAGCCCACCGGCGGACGGCGACCGGCCCGCCCTCGACCGCCGACCCCGACGCACGTGTACGTCCCCGACACGTTCGACCAGCACGTCCACCTGCCGGGCCACCTCCACCGCCACGCCGACTGCGCCCGGTACTTCCTGCACCGGGTCGTCTGGGGCCGCGTCCAGCGGCGGCTGACCCTCGACCAGTACGTGCCGGTCAAGTTCGACTACCTGCGGTCCGTCATCCCCGACCGCGTTGTCAAGCCGCTGAAGCTGGCCCTGCTCGACGCCGGCGTGGTGGAGTGCGACGGCCAGTACGTCGAGGGCGAGAAGGCACTGGGCTACCGGCTGCGCCCGCCGCACAGCGCGGCCCGGATCGTCCGCACCCGCCTGAGCGACGGGGCGACCGCCGACAAGGTGCGGGCGAACCGGCGGGCCGAGTTCAAGCGGATTCGGCTGGATGTACACCGTCATCTGCTGGGTCAGTACCGCCGGCTGGAGATCGACCTGCCGCTGGCCCTCCACCTGCTCGAAGGCGACCCGGACTTCGAGGTCAACAAGATCCCCCCGCAGCAGATCGCCGAGAGGGACTGGTCGTTCTCCGTGTGCCGGTACGGGCGGGTTCATACCGACCTGACCCGGTGCCCAAGGGCGGTGCGCCCCGCGCTCCGGGTGGACGGCCTACCGCTGATCGAGATCGACGTGGCTAATAGCCAGCCGTTGTTCTTGGCGCTCTTGCTTATCAACCACCGGCGGCAGGGTAATAAGACGTTCGGGTACGTCACCTTTCCCGAGAAGCGGACCAACCCCTACTCCAAGATCGACGAGATCGTGAGCCGTACCATCATCCACTTCTCCCAAAGAGAAGAGAACACAATCACCCCACTTCCCCCACTGTCCATTACGACTCGCATGGGATGCGATGAAGAGGAGAAATGCCTTGAAAAACCGGTACTTGTGGCAAGAGACAATGACACGGACACGAGCAGAGCCTATCAGGACATCTTGAAGCAGGACGAGATATGCTTCATACAATTGTGCGAGAATGGCGGGCTGTACGAGGACTTCATGGACCGGCTGGAACTGCCCGTTCGGATGTGGGTGAAGGCGCAGTTCTTCGAGGTCATCTACGGGGACAACCGCAGCCGATCTCCCCTGAAGGCCGACTTCGCCGAGGTCTTCCCGAACGTCGCCGAGGTGGTGCGGGTCCACAAGCGCAAGGACCACGGCTTCCTGCCCCGGCTGATGCAGAATATCGAGGCCAACTTCGTCATCAACACCGTCTGCCGCCGGCTCATGAAAGAACTGCCCGAGGCCCCGGTGCTGACGATCCACGACTGCGTACTCACCACGCCGCCCTACGAGGACGCCATCGCCGGCGTCATGCGGGAGGAGTTCGCGCGGCTGGGACTGCACCCCACGTTCCACATCAAGCGGCACGGGGGCACACCCCAGCCCGAGCAGCGAGGTCAATCATGAGCCTGACCACCAAGATCCAGTGGTGCGACTCCACGGTGAACCCGACGATGGGGTGCGAGGGCTGCGAGCTCTGGACCCCGAGGGTGAAGAAGTGCTACGCGGGGATGCTCCACACCCGATTCGGCGGGGTGACGAAGGGGTACTCGCCGCGGTTCGAGGAGTTGACCTTCTGGCCGGGGCGGATGGCCGAGACGGCGGGGTGGCCGGACCTCACCGGGACCAAGCGGAAGGACAAGCCGTGGCTCGACGGCTTGCCCCGGTTGGTCTTCGTTTCGGACATGTCGGACGCCCTCTCGGCGGCGGTCCCGTTCGACTTTCTGGAGGAGCAGGTCGTCCGCACAGCGACCTCGGCGGACGGCCAGCGGCACCAGTGGCTCTGGCTGACCAAGCGGCCCGAGAGGATGGCCGAACTCGGTGCCGTTTTGAAAGCCAAGAACATCGCGTGGCCCGACAACCTGTGGGCCGGTACGAGCATCACAACGCAGGCGACCACCGCGCGGATCAAGAACCTCCTCCGCACCGGGGGCTCCGAGACGATCCGGTTCCTGTCCGTGGAACCCCAGCAGGGGCCGGTTGACCTGTCACCGTGGCTCCCGGACCTCGACTGGGTCATCCAAGGCGGCGAGTCAGGGCGCGGCGCGCGGCAGTTCCAACTCCCGTGGGCGCTCGACATGATCCGGCAGTGCCGGGAGGCCGGGGTGCCGTACTTCCTCAAGCAACTCGGGAGCGTGGTCTTCTCCGGGGGCCGCCGGCTCTTCTTCAAGGACAACCACGCGGGCGACTGGTCCGAATGGCCGACGGAGATCCGCGTGCGGCAGATGCCCCACACCGGTCCGGCTGGCGGCCCCGGCGTGGGCGACCCCGCCGGGGCGGTCGCCGCGGCCCCGGCGCCTGTAGGCCCGCGAGTGCCCCTCGTGGTGATCGAGCCCCCGAGCAACCGGCGGGAAGCCGCCCTCAAGGCGTGGGAGACCCGCAGGCGGAAGGAGCAGGCGAAGAAGCGGGCCGAGGCGGCGCGGAAGGCGTGGGAGACCCGAAGAGACAACGACCGAAAGAGGACGCGGAGTGAGGCGGCTAAACGGGCGTGGAAGACCCGCCGAGGGCAGTGACCTGCCGTCCCACGGCTTCTCACTTTCTCACTTTCTCGCCGATGAGAAGTGAGAACTCTGGGCAATCACGTCAGCGGCCTCGCAGTCCACGCGAAGGCGTCAGACTCCCCGCCGCGGCGCGGGCCGCGTCC
Source organism: bacterium (assembly GCA_017308215.1). Classification (GTDB taxonomy): domain Bacteria; phylum Planctomycetota; class Planctomycetia; order Gemmatales; family Gemmataceae; genus Urbifossiella. The sequence continues at coordinate 27,508 of JAFKFQ010000260.1, forward strand.
CACGACCCGAAGAACTGGCGGGCCTGCTTGATACCGGCCAGACCCAGAGCCGCGACCGCCCGGAGGTTGAGCGGCTGGTCCTCGGCCTTCAGCCACCGGATCTCCGCGAGCACCTTGTCCTTCGTCCAGTCGAGCCGTTTTTTGATGCCCGGGTAGGGCGCGCCGGTCACCGCCTCGACGAACTCGGCCCACCCCGTCCCCACGTACTTGTGGACGAAATGCCGAATGTCGCGGGGCGCGTCACGGGACAGGAGGGACTCCTTGGCGGCGGCCCGCCAACGAACCCAGTCTTCCGCGCTCGGGCGGTCCCACGCGCAACTTGGCATCTTGTGGTCGTCGGGGTCCAAGCCCGCGGCCTGAAGAGCCTTGGCCCAACTCCGGGGGGAACATCTTCGTGGCGGCGTTGTGGAGGGCGGGGTGCTGCTGCTCGACGCTCTTGGCGGTCGAGGGGGACGCCCTCGACCGCCAGCTCCTTGATCCGCTCGACCACCCTGTCACGGGTCCAGCGCCGGACGCCGGTGACCTGCTCGTAGTTGAGCCCCGCCGCCGCGGCGGCATTCGGCCACCCGCCGAACAGTCGCCGACCGACCTCGTACAGCCAGACGGGCACCTGCTTGCCGCGGAGGCTCTTCCCGGCCCGGTGCCGCCGCCGGATCTCGGCCACGACCGACTCGGGCGTCCGGTGCTGGCCGCGCTGCTCCCAGAACTCGTCCTTGCCCTCGCTAATCTTCCGCCGCGACTCTCCGCACATGGAGTAGGCGAGGTCGAACTCGGCCATGTAGTCGAGGATCGGGTGGTCGTCCTCGAAGTGGTGGTTCATTCGGAGGTGAAAGACGGTGATCGCCCGGAACCGCTTCCGACACAATTTGCAGATCACGTGAGTCGTCGGAGGGCGGTGCTCTCGGGCCATGATCGAGGCTCCTTTCTCCACCCAGAGGCGGGTGTGCCGTTCCCTCAGCGGCACGTTGCCTTGGAATGCCAGAAGCTCATGGGATACGACTGATCGCTTCCTTTACGTGATCGAGCAGTCTGTCCACGTGCCGCTCCATCCCTTGACGGGTGGTGGCGGGCGTTGTCCCCGCGATCTCGTGGCCTACTTCGTTCCGAAGCCGCGTGTAGATCGTTTCGCCACGGCCTTGATGGGCGTTGAACACCGTCTGGACCGTCGGCTCCACTGAAGTGATGAATGCGTCCACCTGCTTCTGGGTGTGGTTGCTTCCACCTTGGAGGGACAGGAGGATTTTGTACAGGTGCATGAACCGAGCCACCGGATCGTCCTGCCGAATGATCAAGCGAATCTGAGAGTAATAGGCGTCCTTGGCCGGTTCTTCACAAACGATCGCCGGGGCCAGCTGGGCGACATCCTGCGTCGTGATGGACTTGACTGTGTGGCCGACGGCGACGAGCGTGCAGTACGTCGCCAGTATCGCAGGGACAGTACCCGATCCGTCCTGTCGCAGGAAGATGGCCTCGCGTCTCACGGGGTCACCGACCGGCACCTTGTAGGCGAATGCGAGTCGGTCGGCGACTTGCGTGGCGATGACGAGTGCGATACTCGCAGCGTCCTCTGTCGAGGCAACCTCCTTGAATGCGACCTTGACCGTGACAGACCGCTCGCCCGACGAGACCACCTCGACCTTGTCCACACCGGGGTAGGATGGAAACGACAGGTCGAAGGCAGGCAGCTGGATCAGGGAGTAGCCCCCGATTTCCAAGTTGTAGATCTGGTGGCCGCTCAACATCGTGAATCTCCGTGAGTGTCCGTCTCTCTGGCAGTCGTCGTCCTGTCTCGTTCGCGCAGTGACGGCGAGGCGACTTTGCGTCACCGCAGCACTTTCACCCGTTGGATCGGAGTAGGACACCGGACTGGCACGCCCTCGACCCCGCCAAGTGCCACGAGGAAGTACCGCTTATCCCCGACCTATTGAGGCCACTGCCGACCGCTCTTTGTTACTCGCGGTCAACTCGCCACCACACGTCTCGGCTCGGCCAGAATCGCCCTCACTGCTCCCGCGTCGTTGAACCGGGCGCAGAACACTTCGGCGGCGAAGTGCGGCGGCAGGCACTCGGAGAACTTCATGCCCTCGATGGCGTCATCGGCGGGGACCGGTTCGATCCGGTCAGCGGTGAGACTTCCGATCAACTCTTCGACCTCGTTCAGCTTCAAGGAAGTTGAGAAGCGGAGCGACAGGTTGTCCACTCGCACTTCGGCCTCGGGTCGCAAGTGGTCTGCCAGCAGGGTATTCGCCACCCCACCGCCGAACGTCCACCAGCGGACCTCCCCGCCGGGGTGCAGCACGAGGCTCGTCGTGTCCGCTGACGCCCACGGGTACTCCGTGCGGATCTCGTTGATCTGGGCGGTCGCCCGCTGCGACCAGTCCGGCTGGTCGGCGTCGCCGGCAACGAGGCGGCGGATTCTCTGGCAGACCCGGTAGCTCAGGAACTGCCCCTCCCCCAGCCAGCGGGACCGGCCCCGCTCTTCGGCGGGCTCGACGTGGGCGATCCGGCGCTTCCAGTCCAAGTGCTTTGTTTTCCAACTGCGACCGGCGAGGACGATGACCGGCGGCCCCTCGTCCCGCTTGTAGAATGTGGACTCGTGGACGGACCCGAGTTCCTTCTGTCCGGCCATCACCCGGAACAGCGGCGGCGAGGTGAACACCGACAACAGCTCCATGAAATTCTTGCGACCGTACCTCGCCTCGCCCTCAGGGGCGAAGGAGAGCACGCCGTCGTCGGACCACAGCACGCCGGAACTCAGCATGAAGTCCACGAGGTCCGCGACCGCGCTCCGGTCCGTCGCGGCGAAGCCGGGGACGGTCGCCACCCAGTCGAACCACTCGCTCCGTCCCACCCCCCGCTCTTGTAGGACCAGCGCCATCAACTGCTGGGCGAGGATGTGGTACGGCTTGGGCGGGGCCGCGACCGGCTCGACGAACCCGTCCTGCCACAAGTCGATCAGCGCCGCCGCGCGCAGGAGGCCCTCATCGGTCGTGGCGAGGAACGTGCAGTTCGACGCGGTGCCACTTCGCCGGCCCGTGCGGCCCATACGTTGCAGGAACGACGAAACCGTGGGCGGGGCGTCGATCTGGATCACCCGGTCGAGGTCGCCCACGTCGAGCCCCAGTTCGAGGGAACTGGTGGCGACGATCACGCAGTTCTGCCGCTCGGAGAACGCCCGCTCGGCGCGGCGGCGCTCCTCCAGCCCCAGCGAACTGTGCGACACGAATGTTTCCACTCCGTCCTGCCGCAGCAGCATCGACAGTTGCTCGACCCGCGACCGGCTGTCGCAGAACACGAGGCGCTTCTGGCCGGGGTGGAGGAGGCGGATGACCTTGGCGGCGTTGGGCAGCGAGGCGACGTAGTCGAGTTGGACATCCGGGCGGTTGCGGGCGGACGGCTCGGGCCGGACGACCCGCTTCTCCCGCGTCGAACCGGACGACAGCCAGTCCAGCATCTCGCCGGGGTTGCCGACCGTCGCCGACAGGCCGATTCGCTGGATGTCCCGGTCGGCGAAGCGCCGGACGCGGGCCAGCACGGACAGCAGGTGCCAGCCCCGGTCGTCCCCGGCGAAGGCGTGCAGCTCGTCGATGACGACCGCGCGGACGTTCTGGAAAAATCGCCGGTGGTCGATCTTTGTCGAGACGAGCAGGACTTCGAGCGACTCGGGCGTCGTCAGCAGGCAGTCGGGCGGTTCGGCCATCATCCGCCGCTTGTCGCCCTGCGCCGTATCGCCGTGCCAGCACGCCGCGCCCCGCCCAACGAGCCGGAAGTACCGCCGCAGCCGCTCCTCCTGATTGTTGAGCAGCGCGCGGATCGGGCTCACGTACAGGACGCTGAGGCCGGTCCACCCTTCGGTGAGCATCTGCGAGATGACCGGGAAGAACGCCGCCTCGGTCTTGCCGCCGGCGGTCGGGGCGAGGACGACGAGGTTGGCCCCGGCCAGAAACCCCTCGATGGACAGGCTCTGCACCGGTCGCAACTCGCCCCAGCCGAGGGAGTTGACGACGTGGTGCTGCAGGGCCGGGTGCAGGCGGTCGAAGGTGCTCACGGGTCGAGCTCGATGTCGTCCACGGAGGCGGCCTGCGCCTCACGCTCCACCGCGGTCAGTTCGCCAGCGGCCACGGTCAACTGGTAGTGCCGGGTCGGGTCGAAGTCGGCGAACTGGTCGATCCGGTCCAGCACGTCGGCGACCAGCTTCTTCAGGAACAACCGCGGGGCGATCCCGACTTTGCCGCCCAACTTTCCGGCAACCGACCGGGCCAGCGCCTCAATGTAGGCGTCGTCGGCCCGGCCCCGGACCCGCTCGGGCGACGAGCAGTCGGTGACGAACAGGTCGCGGACCTTGACGCCGACCTCCAGCAGCCGGGCGTGGTCGAACGGCGGCAGGCGAAGCTGCACGGCCCTCGGGTTGTCGAACCGGGCGTCGGTCTGGAAGTCCACATGCAGTCGCTGGGCGAGCGGCTCCAGCCGCTGCACCCCCTGCGGCCCGTCGAAGAACGCCGGTGTGCCGGTGATGAGCAGGCACAGGTTCGGGAACCGCCCGCCGTCGATGTCGTCGATCAGCTGCCGCAGGGCGTTGAGCCCCTTCTCCCGCACGTCTCCCCGGACGCGCTGGAGCGTCTCGATCTCGTCGAGGACGAGGACCAGCCCGGAGTAGCCCGAGTCTTTCAGGATCAGCAGCAGCCCCCGGAGGAAGCTGAGGGCGGCGAAGTGGTCCACGTCTCCTTTGACCCCTGCGACCCGTTTGACCCCCGCCGCCACGTGCGGCTGGCCGGCGAGCCACCCGGCGAGGCCCTCGGCGGTGGCGTGGTCGTCCTGCCGCTGGGCCGTCCGGTACGCCCGCAGGGCGGCGGCGAACTGCGGCGTCGCGCGGGTGATCTCGACGAGCCGCTGCTCCAGCAGGTCGTCGGCCCGGCGCGCCAGCCCCGCCGCGTCGGACGGATCGACGGTGCCCTCGGCGAGCACGTCCTCCTCAAGGGCGTAGAACCAGCCGTCGATCACCGAGCGGAACGCGCCGAGGAAGCAGTCGGCGGTGGACAACTGCTCCGTCGCGCGGCGGTACACCGTCTCCAGCCGGTGCAGCGGCGTCTCCGCCTCGGAGATCTGGACCTCGGCGGTGGCGAACCCCTTCTTCTTTGCGTGTTCCTGCACCCACCGCCCGAAGAACGTCTTGCCGCAGCCGTAGTCGCCCCTCACGGCCTTGAACACGGAACTGCCTTGAGCCACGTCAGCCAGTTCCGCCGCCATCGCGGGCTCGAAGCGGCTCAAGCCCACGGCGAAGAAGTCCAGCCCGCGCTGGGGGACGGTCCCCTTTCGCAGTGCGGCGATAATTTCACGGCGGCGTTCCGGGCTGATGTCCATCGGCCTATTCCAAGTCGAACTGCCGTTTCAGTTTCGCCACGTTGAGCTCGATCCGGTTCTCGTTCCGGCTCAGCGTTAGGATCTCGTACCCGTCCACGTTCAGCAACCGCTGGATGCGGGCGATCAGCCCGTCCAGCCGGGCGGCGGCAACGTCGGCGGCCTTGGCGAAGGCGGTCGGGGTCATGATGCCGCCGCTGCCGTCTAACGCTTCGAGGCACCTCCGCACCACGTCATCATCTGGGGCGTGGCGACGGACCAACTCCTTCTGGGCCTTGTACCCGCCCGAAGCCAACAGTACGCCGACCCAGCCGGCTGAGACCCCGGTCTTGGCCGGCGCGGGCCGCGCGGGTACGGATGGCTCCGCCTCGTCGCCCATGTTGTCGAAGAGGTTGGCCGGCCCCTTGGGCAGGGTCACACGGACGGGCGGTTCCACGACCACGGCGGCAGCGGTGGGGGCCGGCGACCACCACTCGGGCTTCGGGTACGCGCACGTGTACAACCCGGAGTACGCGCTGCTCTTGTCCGTCAGGAGGACCAACGGGCAGACCATCTCCTGCGGCGTCACCCCGCCGTGGTAGCCGTTCTGCGGACGACCGTGGTGGACCGCCTCCGCCCACTGGGCGACCACGCCCCGACCGCCGTTTTCGTCGCGGACCCGGCCCCCGGTGATGAGGATCTCGTCATGCCGGACCTCACCCTTGGGCACCCGCCAGCGGCTCCCCTCCTCCGAGGACGACCCGGCGGCCTCGGGGCGGTGCCAAACGTGCCCGTGGTCGCTGGCGAGAACCACCACCCGGCCCGAGTCGCGGGCGAGTTTGAGCAGCGCCCCGAGGGGGCTGATCCGGTTGATCGACCAGACCATCGGCATCTGGTCGCCCTTGCTCAGAAAGTCGTCGATGGCGTTGACTACGACGCCGACGACGCGGGTCTTGGGCTCAAGGATGGCGGCCTTGAGGTCGTCGCCCACGGCCCCGCGGGTTCCGTCGCTGACCCCCTTTTTGTGGAAGAGGAGCGGGGGATATCGTTTGTCACAGCACTGCTTCAGCGCCGGGTGGGCCTCGAAGTTCCGCACCTCGACCGAGGCATCGCCATGCTCCAACCTGCCGGACAGGAGGCTCGCGCGGGAGACGCGGGTCACGCTGGGGATCGCGGCGATGACCGGCGGCGGGGGTGAAGACGATTCGTCGGGGGTGGCCTCGAACCAGTGGTCCCGCCGGATGTCATCCAGCAACTCGTGGCACACCGCCCAGCTCATCCCGTCGAGGACGATCAGGAGCACCCGGTTGTCGGCCCCGGCGACCGTGGCAACCACCTGCGTCAGCACATCCTCGGCGCCGTGGATGTCCTTGGCCGTCGAGCCCACCGCCGTCCAGTCCGCCAGCGACCGGGCGAAGGCGTGGTTGAACTCGTGTCGCCGCGCGTGTGCCGCCCGATCGAGCCGCTGGTAGGCCGTCGAGAGTGCGGGTACGTCCTCCCCGCGGCAGACGGCCTCCCGCGCCCAATCGACGAAGGCCAGTTCCTTGCGGTACACGCTCACCAGTTCGGCGAACGAGGTGGCCGGTGGTGCGGGCTGGGCCAGCCAGCGGACGAGCCGCAGGGCCATCTCGGTGCGGGACAACTGCTCCCCCCGCCGGCCCAACTTGGAGATACGGTGTGCGGCGATCTCGCGTTGGAGGCGCTCGCACCGCCCGGTGGCCGCCTCGCCGGGCGTGTCGAGAGCCACCTCGATCTGCGTCCCAAACCGCTCCAGCCGCTGCTCGTACCCCAGCATCGTGAGGCCGGACCGGTAGGCGTGGTCGGCGCAGCGGAACTGGCGCAGCAACTCGTCGGCCCGATCGAGGTGCTTCCCCGCGATGCGGGGGTCATCCCTCCGGTCCAGATCGGCGGTGGCGTCGGCGGCGACCCGGCCCAAAGCCCGGCCCACCCCCTGCGAGATCGGCTTGTGGCGGTGGTACTGTTCCATCCGGGCGGCGGCGGCGTCCAGCGTCTTGTCGTTGCCGCCGAAGACCACCTGACAGGCGACGGCGAGGGCGAGGGCGTCGGCCCCGGCCCCGGCGTCCACGAACCGCAGGATCGAGTCCGCGGCATCGCCGAGGCTGCTCGTCAGCCGCTGCCGCAGACTGGCCCGAAGTTCCTCGGCTGCGCCGAGGTAGCGCGCCGGCCCCGCCTTCGAGGACGCCCACAGCAGGAGGGCGACGAGATCCGGCTCACTCTCCCCCATGTCGAAGACGTGGCGGCTGACCGCCCGCCACACCGTCCCGGCGTCCAGAATCCCCGCCGACACGGGCGGGTAGCCGTCGGGCGGAGCGTACTCCATGAGGGCCTGAGCGAGGGCCGGGTCGCAGACGGCGCGGTCGAGTTCCTTCGCCTTGAACAGGGCGCACAGGCTGGCCCAGTGATCGACCGGGAACAACCGGCAGCGGGCCAGTCGCGCGACGACATCGTTGCCCAGATCGCCCTGCTGCAACTTGGTCAACAGCACGATCCGGCCCCCACCGCTCTGGGCGGACGCCAGTGCCTGCCGCACTTGGAGCACCGTGTCGGCTCGCACCACGCGGGCCGTACCGAAGTCGAATTCGACCTCGTCCGGGGCGGCCCATCCGGGCGTCACGTGCAGGCCCACGGCGGGGGCGTCGTCGTCCCGCTGCCACTTGTCCTCCACCAGCGACCGGAGTTGCTGGGGGCTCAGCGTGCCGACACTCATTTCGGCCCCTCCTCCAGCGTCCACTGGATCGTAAGCCGGTAGCGCGGGTTCTCCCTCAGCCTGACGGCGAGCTCCTCGGCGGCGGCCATGAGTTCCTTCTCGGTCAGTCGGGCCTTGCCGTCACTCTGAACGGCCTTCCAACCGGGGCTGCTCGGCGGGGGCGGGGGCACCACGGGCGGGACGGTCGGTTGCTTGGGCGGCGTCAGCAACTTGATCGCCCGCCCCTCGGCCTCGGAGAGCTTCGCCGCGATCCCTCCGGCGAGGGCGTGCTCGTCGGTCCTGAGCCACGACCGCACGTCGTCGAGCAGCAGGTCGGCAGCGGTCTTCCGGGCGTCGTCGATCTGCGACACCGCCGTGAACAGATCCCACCTTGTCGCCTTGAGGCTGTCCGACACGGCCTTGGCCGACTTCAGGCTGCGGCCCATCGTCGTCCCGGACGTATCGAGCTTGGCAGTGGCTATGCCCCCCACGAGGGCGGTCGGCTCCTTGCCCTCGCACGCCGCGAGCAGCCCCTTCACTGCCTTGGCCGTCCGCACCCGGTCGGCCTTGACCGCCTCGCCCTCGCCGACGCCGACATGTTGCAGCACCAGTTGCAGGCGGTCCGGCAGGCCGTCGCAGTCCGCCTTGAACGCGGTGACGCTCTCGCCGACCTTTGCGGCGAGGGTGGCGAGGTTCGAGGCGTTGAGCAGCCGCGAGACGGCGTGGCCGAGGATGTCGGCCACCCGCGTCACCGCCTCGTTCCAGTCCTTCAGGTCGGGCAGCGTCTGCTCCTGAAGCTCCAATTCATTCGGGAGGTCGTCGAGGCCCGGGGCGTAGTTCGTGCCGTACCGGACGAAGGAGCGGTTGGTCTGGTCGGCGTAGGTCAGGACGAGCAGGTTCTGAACCTCGCGGGGCAGGCCCCTCTCCTCGGGCTGGTCCGTCCACCGCCGCAGGTCCGCCACCGTGGGGTGCGGCTGCTGCGAGGCGGCGAGCAGTTTCGTGAAATGGTTCTTCCACACGTTGCCGAGGACGAAGTGCGTCTCGGACATCTGCCCGAGGTCGAGCGGGTTGCAGACGTTCTTGAGCTTCTGCCGCAGCCCCTTGTCCTCGACGAACACCCGCCCGTCCGGGGTGCGGGCGGCCTCTTGGCAGACCTCCAGCACCTGTCGCAGATCCTTGCCGGGTTTGATCTCCTGCCCGAACTTCGGGTGCCTCGGATACTGGTGGGACAGGGCCTGATCGAGCAGGTGCTCCAGCGCCTCGCCGAGGCTTGCTCCCACGGGCCGTTGCAGCGCGAGCGTTGGGAACAGCGACTGGAAGTGCGACTCCGACATGTCGAACGAGGCGTCGAGCGTTCCGGGGGTCGGCTCCGAGCGGATGGCGTAGGCCGCCTCCACCGCCTGAAGGAGCCGCTGGGACAGAGCGCTCTGCTGGTTCTGGAGCAGAAGCCGGGCCGTCTGGCGGTCCTGCGCGGATAGGTGCTTGGCGTGCTGGTCGAGGTTCGTCCCCAGCAGCAGCCGGTCGATGATGACCAGCTTACCGAGTTCGGCCTGCGTCCGGGGCGAGAAGAACGAGGGCAGCCAGACCAGTGTGCGGTGCCGCTCGTTCTTGTCCCGGAACTTGTTGAGGCGGTCCAAGTCCTCGGTCGGAGTGTGGCCCTCGGTGTCGAACGGGAAGTCAATGACGAGCTTCCAGTCCTCCGCTGACCGGAGGGACTCGTCGGGCAGGCTGCGGACGTTGGCGAACAGCACGTTGCAGGACCGCCTGCTGCCACGCCAGAGGAACTCGTGGGCGACGAACAGCTCGTCCTGCTCGGGGATGCCGAGCGACTTGAAGAGCATCTGGCGGATCTTGAACTGCCTGTTGCCGGGGTTGTCGTACACTCGCGCCGCCTCGACGACCCCCTCCGTGTCCACCCCCGACAACTGGATCGAGACGGTCGGGTTGGTCGGCTCCTCGCCGACGCGGATCTCGCCGACCATCCCCGCCCACGTCCGCAGTTTCTGGGCGACGACTTGGTGTTCCCGGCCCGGGATGCGGGACCGGATGGTGCCGTGGTTGAGCGCCGCCAGCCGCACGCACGTCATGTTCTTGAGCGCCTCGACCCCGTGGACCAAGGACGATAGCAGCAGGCTCTTGACGAGCCGGTCGTCGTTCTCGAACCGCCCGAGCCGCTCGGCGATCTGGGGGTCGGTCTTCGCCCGCGCCGCGTCTACTTCGAGGTCTATCTCGTGCTGCTGCTCCAGCAGGGGCCGCAGCTTGTGCTGGTACAACCGCTTGGCGTTCTCGAAGTTCAGCCGCATCACGTCGGTGAACGCCTCGTCGCCGTGGGCCACCACATCCCAGAGGTCGCCGAGCGGGATCACGTCGCCGAGCCGCAGCGTGTCGCGCCGGTTGACGAGCAGTTGGAGCATGATCTTGAGGGCCGTCCGCTCCCGCTGGAGCGCGCTCGACACCGCGACCAGCGCCTGAATCAGTGCCGGGCTGAACGGGTAGACTAGCTTGAACATGGCCCGGTCGGACTCGCGGGTAAGGAGCACCTCCATGATCTCGCCCCGCACCTGAGCGGTCTTCTCGAAGGCATCGTCCAGCTCGGCCCGGCAGGCGTCGTTCTTTGCCCTGAGCACCCGCTTCTGGGCGATCACCGGCAGATTGCGGTCCTCCAGCGTGACGGTGTGGAACCGGCCCTCCCAGTGCGAGAGCACTTCCCCGAAGTTGAGTTGCTCGGACCCGCTGACGTTCTCGCCGATCAGCTCCCGCAGGTCGCGCTGCCGGGCCACGAAGCTGACGATCGGGACCGGGCGCTCGGCCTTGCGGGACTCGACCAGTTTGGCGAGCTTGTTCCCCTCCGTCTGGACGAAGTTCAGGTCCGCCGAGTGGGTGGCGAGCCAGAGGATCAGTTCGTCGAGGAACAGGATAAGGGCGTCGTACCCAAGCGCCTTGGCGTGGGCGCTGATGACGGCGAGGCCCACGTCGAGATCGACGAAGGCTTCGTCCTTGCCGCCGGCGATCCCCCGGAACGCCGGGAAGATGTACTGCACGAGGTCGCCGACAAGCCGGCTCCGCTCCTCGCTCATCGGCGCGGCGACGAGGGCGGCCTCGAAGCGGGCGGCGTCCCAACCCTTGCTGAGCTTGCCCCACGCCGCCGCGCCCCCGCTCTTCTGCCCTTGGTTCAGTTGGGCGAAGAACTTCTCGTCCCCGAGCACGCCCCGGTGCTGCACGGCGTTCTTGAAGATCTCGTCGGCCAGATAGACGCCGGGGAGCGGGGCTGTCGGATAGTGCTGGGTCACGTGATCGACGTAGCCGCCCAGAATCGCCGCCTCCATGCTCCGCGCGCCGATCATGTGGTACGGTACGAGCAGGAATTTCTTGTTCTCCACCCACCCATGCTTGGCGCAGACCTTGTCGAGGTGCTCCTTCGACCGGACGGCGGGGTGGTGGTGGAGCAGCAGGTGCAGGACCGCCATGAAGTGTGACTTGCCCGCGCCGAAGCTGCCGTGGAGGTAACACGCCTTGCTGTTGGTCGCGTCCACCGCCGAGCGGATGAAGCCGAGGGCGTCGTCGAAGCAGGCCGCCAACTGCGGGGTGACGACGTAGTCTTCGAGCGTCTTGTCCGGCTCCGTCACGCCCTTGGACAGGTTGAGAACGAAATCCCCCTTACGGACCCGTTCCGGCAGATCGAGGAGATCGGCGATGAGCTTCTCGGCCATGATTACTTCTTCCCCCGTCGCCGGGCGGTCGTCGCGGGCGGTTGCCAGTTACGGATGTCCTCGACCGTCAGGCCGAGTTCGTGAGCGTCCTGCTCCAGTAGGGTCTGGTACGAGGCGCCCGCCGTCTCGCCGAACTCGGAATCGACCTCCGGGTGCCACTGGTGAATCCACGGCAGCAGTTGGTCAAGCCCGGCCAAGAGGGGGGTGAGCCGCCGGGCGTCCCAGCCCTCCCGCTTGCGGGCGTCGTAGTAGGTGACGATGGCCGTGGCCTGCTCCAGATGGTCCCAGCCCGCCCAGCCAACCACCAGCGACGGGTCGCTGTCGGTCTGGCAGTGGGGGTAGCTGACCCATCGCTCCTTCTGCACGTCGAGCTTACCCCGTAGCCGCCAGTAGTCGGTCTTGAGGAAGTCCGCCGACGTGTACTTGGGCGGTACGGGGATGCCGCCAACCTCCTCCCCTGCGTCTTCCCGGCGCTGCAAGTCCCACGTCCGCTCCCACACCTCCCGCTTACGCAGGCCCGAAGGCTTGTACCGAAGGGTGGGGAGGAGCGGCACCGACTCGGCCTCAACCAGTTCGGCCACCAAAGCGGTCGCGTCGAAGTCGGGTCGGCCCCGGTAGAGGGCGGCGACCTGCATGAACTCGCCGTCGCCGCTGGCCCGATCCGCCAGCCGCGCGGCGGTCGTCAGTTCGGAAGTAGAACTCCGGCTATACGCTTCTAGCCGGTCGAGCAGCCAGTTCTCGGAGGCCCGGCGGACCTGATCGGCCCACAGCTCGGTGCTCCAGCGACGCTTGTACTCGGGGCGCTCGATCAGGCCGATCTCCTTGTTCGTCTCGATCAGCTTGATCCGGTACTCGATGAGTGAGCGGTAGGCGGGGGGCCAGTGGGTCGGGATCTCCGTGATCGGCGTCGAGCCGTGCCGCTCGAACCACGCCGTTTGGAGTTCGCCCCGCTTCATCTGCCGGGCCATGACGATCTCGAAAGCCCGCTCGCCGAGCTTCAGTTCGGGCAGATCGTCGCCGGGGTAGCGGAGGTCGTCGGCCAGCATGCCGTAGTGCCGGTAGCACTCCCAGTCGAGTTCCTCTTGCAGGGCGATCATCATCCCCCGAAACCGAACGACCTTGGCCTCGGCCTCCTCGATCAGTTTCTTGAGGTCTTCCCCCTTGGCCCAGCGTTCGAGAATGCGGCTCGCAGCTAATTCGCCAAGCTGCCGGGCAATCTCATCGAGTCGGCTGGAAAGGGAAAGTGGCTTGTGCTCGGAGACGGGAAAGCTCTCAGTTTGTGTGCCGCTGTGCTGATAACGCATCTCCCATTTTTCGTCTTGCAGGCCACGACCGATGCCATTGCCTACTTTTGGCGTCATCACCTGCTTCAGCCAGAAGCAAGCAGTGGAACTGTTGAGCAAGCCGAGCAATGCTAGGTGATCTTCTTCGGCGGTGTCAGCGGGCAGCTTGATGATCGGGGCCGATTGCTTGAATACCTTGCCCCCTCGATCCAAGACGAAATGGTTGTGCGTAGCAACTTCAGCGAAGGCGATAGAGAGTGGCGTGCGAAGCTTGTTGTATGTCAGGCGCCCGTATTCATACCATTTGAGTCCAGACTGCACTTTGGTCTTCCCACCAAACATCTTGCTGCTGCCGAGGTTGGCTCGGTAAATCCAGAGATATTGAAAAAGTGGAGAGAGCTTATCCTCCCTGATCGCTAGAAACGCAACATCGTAAGGGAAGATGGCGGGATCGCAACTCTCACTGAGCCAATCCCTGAGCATATCGCCACCAACCATTTCCCTTAATTGACTGCTGGCAATCCTCAAGCGGCCAGCGGCCTCCCGAGGCAGGATGTACACGTCGTCTTCGAGAGTGAACGACGTGATACCGATGCTCTCCGTCAAGTCGGAAAGTGTTTGGCTTGCAGTGTCGCTGATAGCCTCCATTAAATCAGAAGCGCCGCCACCGCCGATGCTCCACGGGTGGCCACTGAACGTCTCCCTTGGCACGTCCGCTGTGGAGGTGAAGCCATCCTGAGCGTTTGCGGTGTCGATTTGGCTGGCGATTGATCGCCAGACGATACCCTGTGTCGGGTCTTCCGGTATGGCTGGCTCTCCCCTGATTCCAAGGACGGCTCGTACCTTGCTGTCTACAGGCTTGCGGGCACGCCCGAACAGAATGACAGTCGGTGTACCGTGTCCGGGGATGTACGCCCCAGACGTGTCGATGACGTGGGTGAGGTCGATCTTGGGAAAGAACTCCTCGATCAGCTTCTTGCCGAACTCCCGCTTCATGAACGAGTTGGCGGTAATCATGCCGACGTAGCCCGCCGCTGGGCTGACAGCCTCGGCGTTCTCTTTAATTCGTTCTCCCTTGCGGATTGCCAGATCCCAGAACCGCTGGGTGAACGGCACCCCGAGCGAATACTTCTGGTGGCAGGTCGAGTAAACCTGTCGGTAGGCAGCATTCTGCGCCCGATCCCGCACGATGATGTACGGCGGGTTTCCGACGACGACGTGGTAGCCTTGACCGAGGATCTCGTTCGCCGCCTTGGGGTCTTCCGTCCGCAGCTTCTGGACCGGCTCGAACTCGATCTCCTGCTGGATCAGGATCGGGTGCCGCCCATCCCCAAACGACGGACGGTTACCCCGGAGCAGGCTGTCGCCAACGGCAAGGTTGAGCTTCCAAGCGTAGCTCTGTTGGTGCAGCCGGTTGATCCCGCAGGCCCGCACCGCCGCCACCAACATTCGAAACCGGGTGATGGCGATGCCGAACGGGTTGATGTCCACCCCGAAGAGGCTGTCGAAGGCGTTCTGGGCGGCGACGACCGGGTTGCCCCGGACCTCCTCGGTCTTCATCCACAGTGCAAACAGCCGGTCGAACGCCCCAAGCAGGAAGTGCCCCGACCCGCACGCCGGGTCGATCAGCCGCAGCCCCTTCAGCCCGAGCTCGTCGATGGCCGGGGTCAGGGTGCGGTCGAGGATGAACTGCTGCACGAACTCGGGCGTTTGCAATAGGGCGTACTTCTTGCGGGCGTGCTCCGACAGATCTTGATAGAGGTCGCCGAGGAACTGGGCCTGCGGGGCCAGTTCCTCGTACACATCGACGAGCGGCTGGGTGCGGACTTCTCGCGTATCGAACTGCCGCCTGAGCCCGCCTCGCTCGGCGTCGATCTCCTTAAAGAACATCAGCAGGCGGCGGGCGGCATCCCCGCTCGGATCAACGGCCCACAACGGCGTCTTCTCGTCGTCGAACAACTCCCGCGCGGCGGGGATCTTGCCCACCTCTTTGAAAACGTACTTCAGGTACTCCCGATCCGAGTGGTGCGGGTAGCTGCGAAAGTAGATCTCGTAGTGTCCGTCTGCCAGCTTACCCCGGTCGCCCTCGCTGGCGATCCAGCACTCGTCGATGAGGTGGTTGTCTTCGAGGAACCGCACGAACACGCAGGACAGCACCCACGACACGGCGACCTGTTCGAGGTAGTCCTCGGACCATTCCTCGAAGCTCTGGGAGAGCCGCCCGGTCTCGATTGCCTTGTCGTAGTGCTCCCGTAGGAAGGCGGACGTGGCCTCGACTGCCTTGGCCTGACCGATCAGGTCTTCCGTCAACAACTCGACTTGCTTCTGCAACTGGGGGACGAGTGCCTTGATGTCGATCATGTTCAGTTAGCCCCCTTCTTGCCGGCCACGGCGGGGGCGGCGGTCACGGGGCGGGCGCGGTGTAGATTCTCGATCCACGACTCGGATACTTTTGCCCGTTGCCCCGGCGTGATGAGCGGGATCTCCGCGTGGTCGAGGACTGGCATGTCGCTCTGGCCGTCCGACGCCACCAGCACCCAGAGGCCGGGGCAGGGAACGTCGTGGCCCACCTTGTCCCGCAGCGCCTCCAAGACGGACATCTGGTCGTACCGGGCGATCAGCCCCGGATGCACGAGCAGCAGGTGGTCCCTCCGGCTCGTCAGGTCGGCAGTGATCTTCGGGACTACCCGCTCGGTCAGGTAGAGTAAGTTCTGCCAGTCCGGGCTGGCGGGGTCGCTGCCATCGGCCTGCTCGACGATGGCCCAGTCGATCTCCAGTTCCATCGCCTCCCGACGCAGGGCGTCGAGCAGCAACTCGTCGAACGACACGCGCTGGAGCTTGAACCGCCGGAGGAGTTCGTCCTCGCACCGCCGCATCCGGCTCGGCCTGACGGTGAGGGCGAGGAACCCTCCGTCGTTGTAGGCGTGCCGCAGCCGCTCCTCGAACTGGCGGGCCTCGGCGACATCCGGCGTCACCTCGACGTGGCGGGCGCTCGTCGCCGTCGAGCGGCGGGGGCCAGCCGAGGAGCCGGACGTGGCGAAGATTCTCGCCTCCCTCCGGTGGAAGGTCGCCGTCTCGGGGTTCCACTGGACATCGAGCCCGACCCGGTGCAGCAGGGCGTCGAGGACGGGTCGATCCGGCAGGCGCTCGGCCTCGGGGTAGCGGCCCTCCAGCCGGGAGCGAATCTGTTCGACCGTAAAGCCGCCGTCGCCGTCGCCGAGGCCCAGCCCGGCCAGAGCGCCGAGGCCGAGTCGCAGGGCGCGCTCCGCCGCCATGCCACGGGGGTAGAGCTCCTGCCGGGATGACACGGCGGCGGCCTTGCTCATCGCCGCCGCGAGGCGCAGCAGTCGCTCGTTGCCGAACGGCTGACACCCGTGGGGCTGCGGCGGGGCTTGCACCTCGTACAGCTCTTGGAAGATCCGCAGCGGCGGCGGCAACGGGTCGCCACCGGCCAACTCGTCGGCCACGCGCCCCAGTGCCTCGGCGTAGGCCGCGAGGTCCTGCGTGCAGCTGACGACCGCCTTGCCGGCCACCCGCCTGAGCTGGAACCGGGGCTGGGCGGTGGAGCCCTCTGTCTCGACCGCGGCCCGCGCCACCGCCGATGCCATCCGCTGCTGGCGAGCCGCCTCGACCGCGCTCGCGGGGGGCCGTAGCAGGATCGTCAGGTCGATGACCTCGGGGACCGTGACGACGCCGCCGAGCCGCTGGATCTGCTCGCACAGCTCGTGGCGGAACGAGGTCAGGAGCGGGTCCTTGAGCCACCGACTCCGGTCCGCCGTCAGCACCTGCCCGACACGGGCGCGGGTGATCTTGAGGGCGCCGGCGATGTCGGTCTGGCTGGGCCAGTGGGAGACCGGTTGGGAGTCAGGAGCGGTCGTTCCGAGGAGTCCCGCCCGGATGTTCCACTCCGCTTCCTTCTTGCGGCTTCGGACGCCGACCGTGCGGTGCTCCAAGGCTTCGAGGCTCGGGGGGCCTGTGGTCTCGTCGTGGACAGGCTGTTCCGCGGGCCGGGAGGCGGCGTCCGGGAAGCGGGCTCGCAACTCGGTGACGAAGCGGACAATCTCCTGCCGGGTCTGGTTTCCTACCCCCCGCATCATGTGGAGTTCCTTGACGGGGAACGCCAGCAGGTCGCGGACGGTGAGCACCTCGGCCCGTTCGAGGGCATTGCGGGCGCGGGTCGAGACGCCCAAGACGGCGATCGGCGTCTTCAGGTCGGCCTCTTCAAGCGACACGCTCAGATCGACCTCGTGGCCGGCAGGGGTCTTGATCGTCCGCTGCTCGGCCCCCTCGAACACCTGCTGCCACGCCCACCGCATCTGGTCGGCGTTGTCGAACCGCCGGCTCGGGTCGCGGTGCAAGCCCTTGCGGAAGAACGCCTCCATCCCCTCCCGCACACTCGGGTCGAACTTCTCGGCCTCGACCACCAGCTCGTCGTCGGTCAGGGCCGGGTCGGAGCGGTCCGTGCCCCATTGGGGGAGGACGCCCGCGCCGAGCGTCATCTCGTACAGCGTCACCGCCGCCGAGTACCGTTCCGCCGCCAAGTCCCACCGGACGGGTCTGCGGTTCTTCAGGAACGGGTCGCGGTAGCCCTCGGTGCCGACGTGGACGCTCTCCAGCGGCGCGCGGGCCAAGGAAAAGTCGAACAGGATCAACTGATTTCGCTGCTTGGTCAGCGACCGGATGCCGATGTTGTCGGGCTTGATGTCCCGGTGGACGACGCCGTGCCGCTCCAACGAGGCGAGCGCCGAGAGCAGGTCGTCGCCGTAACGGGCCAGCATCTCCAGCCCCGGGACGCCCTCGGCCCGAAGTAGGGCGGCGAGCGTGTTGTCGCCCGCCTTTTGCAGCACGAGCACCGTCCTGCCGCCCATCGTCAGCTCGTCCACGAGGGCGACGACGAACTCACTGTGGATCGTCCGCAGCGCCTCGGCCTCGTCGTGCAGCCGGGCGTTGTCGGCGTCGGTGAGCGCCACCTTCAGGACGAACTCCTTATCACCCTTCGTCACGAGCAGGGCGGTGGCCGTCGCCCCCTGCCCGAGGGCACGCTCGACGACAAACCCGTGCGGCAGCCTGTCCCCCCGTTTGGCGTGGAGCGGGTCGGTGACAAGGGCCTCAGCCGGCGCAGTGAGTTCGTCCTCCACGTCGTCGAGCAGCGTGAGGAAGTCTTCGACCGAGCCGATGCGGGTGAGCACGTCGGGGTGGGTGCTCCACTGGATCAACTCTTCGAGGCGCGGCCCCGCCCCGTCGAGTACGGCGGAAACCGAGAGCCCCTTCTGCTCCCGCAGGATCTTGGCGAGTTCGGACGGGGTGGCCGCGGGCGGGCGGTTGGCGAACAAGTGGTAGGCGATGGCCCCCAGCGAGAACACGTCCGAGGCTTCCGTCACCTTGCGAGAGTCGGCAATCGCCTCGGGCGACATGTAGACGAGGGCTTGCGCCTCGACGAGATCCTCGACGTTCGTGACCCGGCCCGAGGTCGAGGCCGCCTCCCGGACGCCCACCTGCCAGTTGTAGACCTGTAGCTTCGGCAGCGCCGCCGCGGCGTCGGTCACGAGGATGCTCTGCGGGCAGAGCGCCCGGTGGACGACCCGCTTGCGGTGTGCGTAGCGGATGGCGTCGGCGACCTGCCGCAGCATGTCGAGCCGCTGGCCGCCACCCAGCGACGGGCCGTGGGCGGCGAGGTAGTGATCGAACCGGACGGCCCCGGGGTCGAGATACCGGAACAACAGAGCCGGGCCGTTCTCGTGCTCCTTGTAATCGAGCACCGGCAGGATGCCGGTGTGGTCGAGGGTCTGGATGATCTGGAACTCGCGGGCCGCTGCCCGCTGGTGTCGTTGCCGGTCGTCCTCCGAGGAGGCGTGGGCCACCGTGTACTGGCGGACCCGGCAGAACACGTTCTCGAACGAGGCGTGCTTGGCTATCCGGTCCTGATACCCCGGCCCGTCGGCGATCAGGTCGCCGAGCACGTAGTCGCCGACCCGCCGCGCCCGCTGGGAGGGGCGGACGCCCGACTGCTCCATCGCCCGGGACAGGGCCTTGGCGACCTTGATGTCGATAGGCGTCCGCAGCTCGGGGTCGATCCCCGGCCCGTCCCGGCTAATGAGGGCGGCGAGGATGCCCTTCCGCTCGGGGTGGTGGGCGTCCGCGGGCCGGTCCTTCAGCAAGACCCGGTTGCGGGCGGGGCCGGCGAGGTCAAACTGGAGATTGTCCGCCGATAGGAAGACGAGGGCGTCGAGCCACGGCAGGCGGACCTTGCTCGCCGCGGACTGGGCTCTGAGCAGGGAAACCAGCGCCTTCGCCTTGCGGTTGGCGAGCAGGACGGGGTTGTCCTCGGAGCGGGTGTGGCCCTCGTGGGCGAGGGTCCATGTGGCGGCGTCACCCCAGATGCGGCCTTCCCACGCCTTCGCCTCGACCAGCCAGAAGCCCTGCTTGGTCAGGACGAGCAGATCCACCTCGTAGATGGCCCCGTCGGGGGTCTGGAACTCGAAGTTGGACCATGCCCGGTACGGGTCGTGGTCGGGCAGGCCCGCCCGGACGAAGTCCAGCCCCTGCCGCTCCCAAGCTCGCTGGGATGGGGTGATGATGTTCCAGCGGGGCGGTTCCATACGACTCTGTTGTCCACCGGATCTCGGTCGCGGCCCACGTCAACCGCGGGCTCACGTGCGCGCCCTCCGCTCGGCCTGTCTCAGCACCGTGTCGGGGTTTTCGCGCCGGAACAGCCGGTAGTCATTGAACGTGGCCGGCGGGCGGCGACATTCCCCGCCAGCTCCGAGTCGCGGAGCGAGCTCAGGATGACACTAAAGGAGGCCGTAACGTTCGCATTCTCAAGGCAGTCCGGCAGTTTGTTCGCGGGCGACTTCGGAGACGCTGGCGGAGTTTGGTAAACCATACCAGAAGTGCGTACACTCGCCTACAACCTGTCGGGTCGGTCCGCCATGATCCGACCACCGCGCGACCTGCAAAACCGGGACGACAGGTGCGCCCTCCACCTCGGCTGAACCTTGGAGCGGTACGGCGCCAAGCCGACGTGCCGTCCCACGCCCGCCCACGGGAGGCACCTATTCTGCCGTGAAGTCTTCGCAGGGCCACCCCGCGTCGCCCAAACGGAGACCTAGAGCCATCACTCCGCTGTCGTTAACCTAGCCCGGGCAGGAAGACGAGCGTTACCACGCCGCCTGCTCGGGACCCGAGGCGCCCAGTGCTTCCCTTCCTCACCGCTTACGACCCACTCGGGGGCAGGTCCGGCAGCATCGACCCGCTGGGCGCGCTCCAATCCTACGGCGCGCTCGCGGACCTGCTGCTGCCGGGGGTTACGACCATCACCACCCGGTCGCGCTACTTGTCCATGCTGTGCGCCGCCCTCGCCACCGCGGAGGACCACCGCGCGTTCCCGCCGGGTGCGGCGGGCTTGGCCCAGCGGCGGAAGGCGGTGGAGCCCTTCGAGCGTCTGTGGGCGCTGGCCTGTGTGGCGGCGAATAAGGGCGGGCACGACGGCGCGGCGGACGGCCTGCGTGGCATCTCATACGCCGAGCGCACCTACAGCCAGTTCGCCGCCAGCGGCAAGCGGGTGACGTGCGACTTCCCACTCCTGAAGTACCAGTCCCGCACCGGGGCGGTCGGGACGTACTGGACCGCACTCGTGGGCGGACAGCTGGTCCACCCCGACACCGGCGCTCTCGCCGCCGAGGGGCATGAACTCGCCGGTCACTTCCCCGAGCTACCTCTCGACGCCAAAGACCGGGCCAAAGTCGCCGACCCGGAGGCGGCCCGCCGCGCGTCCCTGCCACTCGACGAACTGGCCGAGTGGGGCGGGCGCTGCCACCTCCGCGCCGCCGGTCGCCACGAGCGTCGGCAACTCGGCGAGGCCCTCACCGCCGACGACCGCCGGGAGTGCGTGAACCGCGCCCTCGGGGGCATGGCGGACGACATCCCCGCCGTCTGGGACGTACCGCACGTCGCCCGGCTGGGCGGCGCGCTGGGCGAGATCCCTCGGGCCGTCGAACTCGGCCTGCCTGTCGTCGTCGAGGCCGTCGTGGTGGCGGAGCAGTTCCACGAGGCGGTACTGGCGGTGTTCAAGACCCTCCTCTGGTGGGGCACCCTCCACGCGGGGAGGCCGGTCGCGGAACTGGTCGGGGACGCCGACTTCCGCAAGGCGTTCGACCGCTGCCGGGAGACGGCCCGGGCGCTCGGGGCCTTCCGCGAGGGGTGCGACCGGCGGGATGTCCGCGCCGCCACCGAGGGTTTGGTCGGGTTCTGCGGTCAGGTCGAGCGGTGCCCCTCGGAGCGCCAACTCGTGACCGAGGTGATGGACCGCCACCGCCGGGTCCAGTCGGGCAAGGTGGACGGCGGGGTGCCGAAGTGTGACTGGGTCGTGTGGGACGGCACCGCCCTGCTGCGGCCCACGCCGCGCTTCCAGCGGGCCGACCGACCCGCCCTCGCGTCGGGCGCAGCCCTGACCCACCCGTACCGCTTGGAGCCGTTCGTCCACATGCTCCGCGAGAACGACGTACTACGCCGAAACTGAGCACCGACACCGGAGCGGACATGGAGCCGACACGCCGTCTCCTCGACTACTACCTGCCGCCCGGCGAGGGGTTCGTCCTCGAATCGCTGGTTTGCACGACATATCAGGTGGATTTCGAGTTCTTCGAGGAGGAGCTGCTGCCCGCCGCCCTCGGCGTGCGCGCTCCGGTCAGCCGCCTGCGGGCGTTCCGCTCGGAACTGGAGCGGCGGCTGCAAAAGGCGGAAGTGTCTGTGCTCTATGACCTCGGCGGGTGCGAGCGGCTGGCCCGCCTGTCCCCGCGCATCGACGCGATCCCCGTCGCAGCCCGCAAGCTCCACTCCAAGATCACGCTCCTCGCGTGGGTCCGCGAGGGCGGGGCCACCGGCACGTCCCCCGAGCGGCGCGCCCGGCTGATCGCGGGGTCGGCGAACCTGACCCGGCAGGGCTTCCGCCAGAACTACGAGTGTGTGGCGGCGGCGGACTTCGGTGGGCGGAGCACCTCGCCGCGCCCCCTGCTTGCGAAGGCCATCGCCCTCGTCCGCCAGATCGGCGCGGAGTCCCGCGCCCCACAACTGGCCCGGCAGCTTGCGGCGTTCGGGGGCTTCGCCGCCGGGCTCCCGGTGGGACCCGCCGCCTCGGACGATCCGGTCGCGCTCGTCGCCTCCGAGGAGGTCGTCCCGACCGTCACCGCCACATGGGCCGAGTTGTCGATCGAGCCGCCCGAGAAGGTGACAATCGCCTCGCCGTTCTGGCCCGAGGGGGGCACCGCCGCCGAGGCCCTCGCCGGGCTCGTTCGCCGGCTCGGCAACCCCGCGAGCGTCGAGATGGTGTGTCGCGGGGAGCGGTCGGCGGACGGCGCGGTGTGGTTGCCCGTCTTCGACGCCAGCACGGCGACCGGCTTGAAAAGCAGCCTGACGGGCCGGGTGTTCCTCCGAGCGACCCGCCCCGACGTGGGGCTCACGACACCCACAGCCGCCGAGGCCGGGGACGAGTCGGAGGACGCGGAGCTCGCGTCCCGCCTTGGGGCGGGCCGTGACAAGGCCGAGGAGGTACAGCGGGCGTTGCACGCCAAGTTGATACTGCTGGACGGGCGGGCCGGGAGCGTGCTCTACGCGGGCTCGTCCAACTGCACGCGGCGGGGGCTCGGCCTCGGCGGGCCGACGAACCACGAGGCGGGGTTCGTCTACCGCCTCACCCCCCGCCTCCGCAAGCAGATCGCCGGGCTGTTGGACTTCGCCGGACCGCTAGTCGAGATCCTCCCAGATAGTCCGCCCGCGACGGTCCAACCCGCGCCCGCCGAGGAGGTCGCCGTCCCGACCTTCCTTGCCGAAGCCGTTGTCGCGGGCACCCTCGTCACCGTCCGGTTCCGCGAGCCCGCCCCCGGCGATCTGGTCCTGTTGATGCCCATCCCGACGCTGGCCGGGGAGGACGGGTTCTGGGTCTTGTACCGGGCCGGCGCCGCCGAGGCGGGGCCTGACCAGCCCGCCGAAGCAGACCTCGCCACATGCCCCCGGTGCGATGACGTTCTGCGACCCCTGCCTGCCGACCCGACCCCCGGCGAGGCGGTCGTCCCGCACGTGTTCGTCGAGGCCCGGTGGGGCAGCCACTCGGCCAGATTCCCGGTCAGGTTCGACGACAAGGCCCGCCTGCCGCTCCTCCTCGTCGGGCGCAGGCCGACGGAGGGGGAACTCATCGACTACTTCCTGTTCGGCAAGGAACCGGACGAGTGGGAGAACGGGAGCGGCCTCCCGGGCGAGGACGGCACCGCCCCAGCGCCCGACGCCCCCATCGACACGCGGCGCATCCTCGCCTACTTCGTCCGGCGGTTCGTGCAGGCCATACCGGGTATCGAGGCCGAGGTCCGACGGGCCGCGTACTCCCGCCCGGCGCTGGACGCCGCGCTGCGCGGCCCGACGAGCCCACTCGAACTGGCCGAACGTGCGATCCAGAGCCTCGCGCTGCCCCCGGCGAGGGACGAGCCGCAGAAGACCCCGGTCGCGGTCGGGTTTCAACTGACGGAGATCCTCGCGGCCCTGCGGCGGTGCGAGGCGGCGGTCACCGATCCCGACCTGCGGCAGTGCTTCGGCCCTGTCGTCGCCCGGTGCCGGGGGCTGCTCGACGACCTCGTCGCCCGGCAGCCGGACCTGCGGTCCGGTGCCTTCCCGGCATACGCCGCGCGAATCGCCGGAGACGCCCGATGAAACTATCCCCCAAGATCGACCTGAGCCGGTCGCTGCGTCAGGTTTTCGGCAACAAGAAGGAGTTCAACACTCAGATCCGGTCCGACTGCGCCCGACAGTCCGAAACGGCCAACGCGATCTTGGGGCGATTTTTCGGGGCGCGTGACCAGCGGGAGATGATGCTCCTCGCCGACGAGGTGGGTTTGGGGAAGACCTACGTGGCCCTTGCGGTCGCCGTCTCGGTGCTGGACGCGATCCGCCGGGAGGACGCCCCCGATGGGCTCCCCGCGAACAAGCCCTTGGCCCTCGTGCTAACACCGACCAACGACGCCCTGTTCAACAAGTGGCTCCGCGAGGCCGAGACCTTCAAGAAGGATTGTGCCCTACAAGAGGGGGATCTTGATTGGCTCCAAATACTCAGCCCGCTCGAAAACGGTAGCAGTTCCGGCAACGTGATCGACCTAGCGGCACAGGTTCGACAGGCTAGCCGCAGTAGGCCCGTGCTACTCATCGCAAAGCACAACGTTTTCGGCAGACCCCTCCACGACCGTGACTTGTGGCGGCGGCGCGGCTTGGCCGCGGTATTCCGCCACTTCGGAACTCCAGACGAAGTCCGGCGGCACTGGTGCCGCCGCGGCAAGATGTTCGAAAATTACGGGATTCCCGAACTCGGCGACGTGATGGGTGTGACCGACTCAGGCCCGCTATGGGCCGACTCGGCCTCGCAGAACTTGGAGAGGGCCTACAGCCGGGCGCTAGCCTCGAACCCCCAACTCGCAAATCGGTGTTCGGCGGCGTTGGGCGAGAATGACCGAGATCGGTTTTACCACCTGCTTGACGATCTAACCCGGGTCGCGTTAGTGGGGGACTGGCCCCAGTTCCCACTCGTCGTCATCGACGAGGTGCATGGGTTCAAGAACCCGAAGGTGCAGGCCCGTCAGAACTTGGAGGCGTTCGCCACCGGGCGCGTGTGTCGTCTGCTGGGGCTCTCGGCCACCCCGTTCCAGCTAAGACACGACGAACTGCTGAGCGTGCTGGCCCTCCGGGGCATCCTGTCCCTGCCGAAGGATCGCGCCGGTGCGCTCGATCAGGCGGTCG
This sequence comes from bacterium, assembly GCA_017308215.1. Lineage (GTDB taxonomy): Bacteria > Planctomycetota > Planctomycetia > Gemmatales > Gemmataceae > Urbifossiella. Next base: position 52,320 of record JAFKFQ010000260.1, read on the forward strand.
CCACCCTCGAAAAGAGCATGAGGGCGGCGCACGATTCGGGCGAGACGTTCCGCAGGCGCTGGAAGGCGCTCCGACCCGGCGACAAGCCCGGTGTCGGGAAGGCGTGGGAGGCCGTGAGCAAGGCCGACGAGGCCGAGCGTCCCGCGGTCGCGGCCCAGTCCCGCCCGCCGCGGGTGGCCCACGCCGTCGCCGCAGCGCTCGACCTCGAACGGCGGAATGCCGAACTCAGGCGACACCTCCACCCGTTCGTGATCCGGCACCAGCACGTCCGCGGATATCGGGAACACTTCGTCGGCCACCTCGCGGCGCGGGACGACCAACGCGGGAGTCGGTCATTCGGTTGGTCCCCCGGCATCGAAGTGCGGGGCACCGACGAACTCGCCCAGTACGTGATGATGCGGGCGGTCGCGCTGGCGAAGGAGGAGCGGGGGTTGCCCGGTCTGGGGGCGGAACTGACGGGCAGTTACCGGCACCTCGTCGAGACGGCGGCGGTCTGGAAGCGGCTCGCCAAGGCCGACACCCCGCTGCTCCGGGACTATCACGATGTCCTCAAGGGGATGATCGGGGAGCGCACCGGGCAACACGACCCGGACTCCGACCACTGCAAGGTGCAGGCGACGGTGCGGCGCGCGATGGAGTTCTTCAAGCAGGGTCAGAAGTCGCTGATCTTTTGCGTCTTCACGAAGACCGCCGAGACCGTCCGGGACCAACTGCAAGCGGCAATCGAGGCCCACCTCGCGGAGATGCGCACCCGCGTGTTCGGGGACGCCGTGGTGTTCGAGAACTTCCGCCGCCGCTTCTTCAACCGGCGCGAGCCGCTCTTCTCGCTGATTCAGGACCACCCGCTGCTCGGCGAGATCCGGGGCGGGCGCGCCGGCGTGGGGCACCAAGTCGCGCTCCGCGTCGAGCACCTTCGGCAGATCGCGGCACTTCTGGTGGAGCGGGGCGAGTACGCCGATTCGGACAAGCCCGACCGCCGCCTCATCCTCGCGGCCACCGAGCACGTGGCCGTGACCTCGTGGCGCGGCTCCCCGGACGGCGAGGCGTGGCTGGGTAACGTCCTCAAGAACTGTTCCGAACTGGCGGGCAGAATGGCCGCCCCGAGTTGGCTGGAGGCGCGGGAGCCGCTGTCCCGGAGCGAACGCGCCGGTCGCGCTCGCCGGACCTTGGACCCCGAAGCCGCCGAGTCCACGAGCGACCCGCTCGACGCCGAAGAGTCCGTAGGAGGGAGCGAATCCGGGCGGGAAGCGGGTTCGTCGGACGCCCAAGTCGAGCAGTGGGTGCAGCGGCTCCGCGAGGACGCGATTGGGGGGATCGTCGCCCCCTACTTTCGGCGAGGTGTGGTCGCCGCCGAAGGGCACCAACCGTTGCTGGCCGCGCACCACCGGAGCCTGCTGGCGGCGTTTGATCTGCCGACCCGCGCGGTCGCGGGCCAAGTCTTCCGCCGCATCCTGATGGCCGAGGAGTTCCTGCTGCGGTATCTGGCCGATGTCGAGAAGGAGCAGACCGAGCGCTGGGCCGACTACCTGTCCGAGCGGTACGTGAAGCCGCTCGACGGCCACCTCGAATCGCTGCGGGATCGCGTCCACACCTATTTCGAGACCCTCGTGCGGGCCAAGAAGAACCACGCGCTCCTGTCCGGCTACCACGTCGGGGCCGAGAACCGCAACGTGGTCCAGCTTGTCAAGGGCGAGACCCAGAACCGCGACCGCTACTACCTCGGCTTCAACACGCCGTACCGCCCCGAGATTCTCGTCTCCACCTCGGTCGGGCAAGAGGGGATCGACCTGCACCGCGAGTGCCGCCACGTGATCCACCACGACATGTGCTGGAACCCCGCGACGATTGAGCAGCGTACCGGGCGCGTGGACCGGATCGGCAGTAAGGTCGAACGGGAGCGCATTGGTACGGAGGACGGCGAGGGGCCGACACTGGAGATCGCCGTCCCGTACCTCGCCGCGACCTACGACGAGCGAATGTTCGAGGAACTCTACCGCCGCGCGCAACTGTTCGAGGTGACGCTCGGGGGCGAGATACGGGTGGAGGGCCGGATCGACCCGGAGCACGTCGCCGCCGAGCACCGGAGCAGGGAGGTGCGGGGCATCGGGACGGACGACGAGGACATCGGCGATGAGTCCGAGGAGACCGGCGCGGTGGACCTACCCGTGGACATGATCGAGCGACTCCGGGTCGATCTGTCGGTGTGGAAGCCGCCACAGCTCCGCGCGTCGCACCGACCGTCGTCCGCCGATCCTCCGCCCCCCTCGGGGGGCCTTCGCCCCGCACCCGCAACAGACTACCCCACCTCGGCAGGTGCGGGGAGCGAGCATTCACCGTGAATATGCTCGGGACGCGACTATAACCCGCCCGCCCACGTTCAACAAGCCCGGCGACGGGCGCACCGTCTGCATCGGCGGAAACGTGTACCGATTCCCCGCCACCGGCGGGTACGCCGAGGACAGGTACGCTTTGTGGGAAGTCGTCGTTCCACCGGGCGGCGGGCCGTTCTTGCACAACAACGGCCTCCCTTCGGGCACGGCGGTCAACTTGCTCCCGGCCAGCCCGATACAACTCCGTGAAGGCAGACAAGAACCGGTCCAACACTGGCGGATCAGCGGGACTATCTGAATGATAATCTCAATGGACAAAAAGGCGGCGAACGAGGGCGACAAACTGAAGCACCCGCTCCTCCTCGAAGTCCTTGCCCGCTGCAAGGCATGGGGTTCCCTCGCCTACGCCGAAAGCCATGCCGGTGCGGGGAAGTACCTCGCCGCCGATCAGCATCCCGACAAGCCCCACATTTCCAACCTGTTCAACTTGCTGTCGGACCAGAAGGACAAGCCGGACGAGGAAGCGGCAGGCGGGCGTTATTACCGCCTTCTGCAAGACTGGTGGGCGGATAAAGACGGGTTCGCTACTTACCCCGGTAGCGTCCTACAAGCGGCTAGATTCCTGACGAATCAGAGGGTCAAAGCCAAGTTCCGAGTCACCGAAGCCCACAAGGGCACCTACGACCGGCTCGCCAAGGCTATGAATGAGTACAATGTCCGGCCCGAATACGATAAATTTCAGAACAAGCTCGACTGGCTGACTGGGGAGGACTCGCTGGTAATGTTGATCGATCCGCTTTCGCTCGGTGAGGACTTCGGGACGGATCGTAAGAAGAAGCTCAACAAGGGTGGCATGGACCTCCCCACACTCACCAAAGTCCTTGCTCCTTGCTGGGGAAAGAAAGCTGCCGTGGTCCTTCTCTGGTCCGGCTTTGGAAACACCGGGGGCCATGTCAAGAGGGGCATGGTCTATGGCTGGCTGAAATGCCTGTGCGAGCAGAAGGGGAGTTCCTTTAGCTGCTACCACGCCAAGTCGTACTACACCTTCGTCATGGGGGTCGGCGAGGGTAAGGAAGTCACCGAGAGACTGCTTGAACTGAACTGGAGTAGGTCGTGGCTTTCCAAAACAGTCAAGGCCGGGCTATGACGCTGCGACCGCCTGCTTCCCGGCCCAGACACCGGCTCGGCGCCCAACTCGTATATCGCGGAATCACGCAGTAGGTGGCGGCGATGCGGAGGCCCTGCGCTTCCCGGAGTTTGGCGGCGATTTCCGGTTCGTCCGGTTTGGGCGTATCGGTCACGGCAGATACTCCTACCGGTAAAGCACGCCCGGCGCCGGAACCTCGCTGTACTCGTGAAGGGCCGGGGTGCCATCGCCGATCAACCCCCGGTTTGGAGGCCCGGAGGGGATGATGTTCGATTTTTCGGTGCGGCTGCGGGACAACGCCCGCCTTCTGACCCTCCTCTCGCACTACGCCCAAGCGGGGGCCGCGGACCGGGCGGCGTGGCAGGACCGCCTGATGGAGATGGACGGGGTCGAGCCGAGGGAACTCACGGCCCTGCACGGGGAGCTGATCGCGTTCGACTGGATCGAGCAGAACACCGGCCACGTCATCGTGCGCCCGGGCAGCGCCCTCGCCGCCTGCTACCGGGTCACCCAACACGGGATGCGGGAGTTCAGACGGATCAGTGGGCTGGAACCCGTCGAGGACCAGCCGGAAGTGGCCGAGAAGCCGCAGCCGAAATTCCCCCGGAAGAAGAAGGAGAAGCCCGAGGTTCCTGCCACGGTGCCTCGGAGTAGGGCTGGCGCTGTTGCACGGCACGGAGCCGCGTCCGCAAGCGACGAGCTGAGCCCGCCCGAAGTCGTGAGCCGTTGAAGGTGGCACCGCCGACCGCTCACTCCGTCAACACGAGCACCGCCTCCTCGCACACCGGGTAAATCCGCGGCAAGTCGTCCGGCTCTCCGTCGATCCCGAACGGGCACATCGATCAGTCCCCCGAAAAGCCCACCGCCCGTTTCACGTGGTCTCCTCGGCGGCTGCCGGTTCGGTAACGTCTTCGTCGTCTGCTTCAGCGATGCCCTTCCATCCGTCGTCGAACATAAAGTTTGTCACGCGCTGGGCCGGGTTGTGGATGCGCCAGATCTTGAAGTCTGGCTGGTCTGCCCTCTCGACCACGTAGAGCCAGTAGCGGCTGCCGAGTTCCTCGTTCTTTTTGAACTGTGTGTCCGACATGCCCGCGTACGGTCCCTCCCAGTCGCCGGAAAGGGATTTGACCTCGATGAACCGCTCGATTTGGCTGGCGGCATTGTCCGACTCGACATCGTACCCCGGGTGGCTGTGGGGCATCTCGCGTGGGTGTCGGTTCTTCAGCCGTTCATAGTCCAGCACCCGGTCCATGCCGTGCCGGTTTACGAGCTCCCGCCGCTCGGCGACCGCGGGATCGGCCTCCCCGTCCACATCCGGGTTTTGGGGCGCGACGTAACTTCGAAGCACCGGGTAGCCGCCACGCGAGGGCCGACGCTCGCTGTCCCGCTCACCCGATCGGGGTTGGGGGTGCTGCTGGCGGTCTTGCTGCTCACCTTCGCCGGGTGTGCCCTTTCGGAACCTCGCACGTTCGGTCAGGGATCGCGGTTGGTCCTCAAGGCCGGGGGGCAGCTGTGCCGGCGGCCCCCCAACGGGTCCGAGCCGCCGGCTGGTGACATCCCCCGTGGTCGGGGGCTCGCCTGACGCGGGGGCTGCTGGCGCACCAGTCTCGCCTTGGCTGGTCGGTTGAGTAGACCCCTCAGCCCGTGGCTGGGCCGCCGCGCCGGGGTAACTGCCCGTCGCCGGGGGTGGTACGTCGGTGATTAGCCCGGCCTGCTGCGGGTCGGTGGGCGTACTCGCGCCGCCGAGATCTTCGATGACGCCGACCGAGACCGTTGGGGCTACCTCGGCCACGGCCAAGGGCGCGAACCCGAGCTCGTCTAGGATCGCCGCCGCCGCGCTCTCGGAGGGGGCGGCTAGAACATCCTTGACCCCAGCCGCCAGTTGCCCCGGGTCCGTGTCGGGGCAGAGCGCCAGCGCCAACTCACGAGCGATGGACGGCCATGGTGCCTCGCCACCACGTCGAACGATGTAGAGTACCCCATCTGCCGCCTGAAACTTGGCGGGAAGATCCTCGGGATCGCTTGAAATCTCGTGGTTGAACGCTTTGACCGTGTACTGGACGCGCAGCGCATCGACAGACATGACCCGAAGTTGGTCCAGCAGACTGAGATCCAGCCGGCCCTCGGCGTCTTGCCCGGTTTCGAGCACGCGCACAAGCTGTTGATGTCGGTTCCCCAGCAAGGTCGTGACGACTCCGTCTGGCACGGGGTCGCGGCACTCGACGAGACGGGCGCAAACCGCCGTGCTCAACATGCGGACACCGGCTTCCAGCATGGCCCGCCACGCCCCTTGTGGACGGGGGATCACGTCGTTGACGAGAAAGCCCTTGAACTTGACCGACAAACCCGGGCGGTCCTCGAAAAACATCTTCGCCGGCGGGCACAGGAGCCGCCGGGGGTCGGGGATCATTTTCTCGTTCTGGAGCGCGCGCAGGTCTTCGGGGGCGGTCAGGCTCTCCTGCAAAGCCCGGTCAAGGCGTTGCCAACAGGCCAGTAGAATCGCGTGAGTCTGGTCGTCCAGCGCGCGGTTGGGCGGACCAAACTCGCCGCTGATCTCGTGCAGGACCGCGTAGGCATCCTCGTGATCCGGCGCCTCCCGGACGCCCAGCCGCGCGAACAGGTCGCCGTACTTCCGCAGGTCCGTCCCGAGGCTATGACGGTAGCGCCCGAACGGGTGTGCGCCCCAGAAGACCTGCGAGGGCAGGACGTAGGAGGCGTCGGGCAGGAGCAGGCAGGGCGTGTCGCGCAGCCGTGTCACGGCCTCGTCCGCGGCGTCGTCGTTCAGAACCCGGTAGACCTCTTTGTTGGCTGAGACGCCCGTCCGCGAGCAGTGGATGAGGTGATCGACGACCTGTCGCGTCGAAGGTCGGGTTTTCACTATCAGGAACGACAGCAGGGCGCCGCACGAGGTCTGGATGTCGCGGGGCAGGTCGAGGAACCGCGCCTGCGATTCGAACAAGTAATCCTGAAACGTGGCGTAGAGTTCGCCGGGGCGGTGCCAACGGGTGCGATCATTTCTCGCCGGGAGCCACGCGAGCGCGCTTAACTGCATCAGGTCCGGGTTGCCATCCTCTCCCTCGCTCAATCGCTTACCGAGGTGGCGGAAGATGACCCCGATGGCCTCGACGAGTTCGTCCGTGGGAGGCAGAGCCGTCAACTCCCTGACCCGCCGGGTCACGGCGTCGAACCGGGGCGACTCTTCGACCCCGAGCCAGTGGAGTAGGTCTTGAGAGGCCCGTTCATGGCCTATGGGCAGTACGGCGAGTGCGACCTCGCCGCCCAGCACCACGCGGACAACGTCGCCGTCGAAGTAGACATCCGACGGGCACCGGAATTGTCCGTCCGTGCATTCGACGATGGGCTGTTCGGCGAGCGAGTGCCGGATCTCGTCATCGTCCCGGATCTCACCGAGGCGCTCGGCCAGCAACCGGACGATGCTGCGCTTCTGAGCCACGGTCATATCATGCTGCCGGCACGCACGAGACACGTGGTCCCGCGCGTACCGCCTGAAGGTCAGTGTTTTGGCCCCGAGGTCCATCAGAAACTCGCGGCGTCCGTTGAGCCGCGCCAGATCCACGACGCCAGCCAGTCCGATCGGGTCGATGAAGTCACCCGGCAGGGATAGCGACGTGAGCGGCTTGAGCCCCTCGATGCACGGGAAGATTGCCAGTGCCGCGAGCCCGTTTTGAGCGGCAGGATCTCGGCGCAGGTCGTCGCGGCGGTCCTCGAACCAGCCTAGCACCGCCACCGGATCGAACGGAGGAGCAGACCCGGCGTCGGCACCGAGAAGGGTCGTAGCAAGCCGTGCGACGGCGACCGCGGCAGTGAAGTCGGGGCACAACCGGACCAATTCCGCGGCGTCTTCCTCGACCTCGGCGAGAAACGGAATCGCCGCATCAACGCTCGTGAAGAGGGCGACGGTCTCCTTGTCCGCCCGGTAAACCTGATCGCACGGCCAGATCGCCCCGTCGCGTCCCGGCATGACGGCGCAGCGGACGAGTTTCCTGAGCGCCTCGGGCCGACGGTGGCGGGCGAGTAGGGTCACCAATTCACGGCGTAGGATACGGCGTGCCCGTTCAGATTGCAGAACCGCGGGGAGTTCACCGAGCTCCACCCGCTCGTCGAGGCCGCTGGCAGCCAACGCGTCGTTGAGTATCGAGAGCCCCAACCCTTCGAGGACCGGCACAGCAGGGTCTTCCTCCCTCTCGGACGGGAAGACGACCTCGCTCGCCGTCTTCCACTCCTTGCGGGTGGTGAAGAAGACCTTCGACTCGCGCAGCTTGGGCCGCAGCCGCGTCCAAAACTCGCCGAATGACTCATCCTTGTGCCCGGCTACCACGTCCTCGCCGACACGCTGCACGGTCCCGAAGAGACGCCACAGATGCTGGTGGTCATCAAGGGTCTTGGGGAGGCGGTGAAGGTTGTCGCACAATACACCGGCTGCCGCCCGGATCGCGGCACGGTTCCACTCGGACTGGTAGTCCTTTTCCAGAATGACCCGCTTCCGGTCGCTGTGGGGGAAGAAGTCGGCGTTGATGTGGAACGGGAGTCCACTCTCCTGCTGTGTCGGCAGGCACGCGCACAGCAGGCCCTTGTCGAAGGGCTCTTGCGGGATCGCCAGCGTGACGTTCGCCGACCGCTTGGACTCGATGCGACTGCCGGGACGGTGCCGTAACTCGTCGGCTACCTCCCCGTAGTTTCCGCGTAGAAGGTGCCAGATTCGATCCCTCTTGCCGTCGCTGACAATGAGACTGTCGTTCTCGACGGCCCGCTGGAGGTTCAGGACGGGCGTGCCGCCGTCGAATACGTCCATCCGATCGAGGTTCTTGAGAAACAGCATCGCCGTCCCCAGCGAACGGCGCAGCTCTCCGAGCAGTTCCTGCGGCGCGGCGGGCGATTGTGCGGGAGCCCGGAGCCCCTTCCGCAAGGGGCTGTTCGGATCGAAGGCCCACGGCAGGATGAACCGGGTTTCGGGCAACCCCGCGGCCCGACACGCGGGGCACCCGCCGCACACTTCGATGCGTTCGCCCTCCGCACGGTCCTCGTGCAAGATCCAGTGCCGTCCCGCGGAGATCAGCTCGGGCTGATCCGTGATCTGGTAGACCGAGATGAAGCCGATCCCGAACGCCCCGGTGGTCCCGTGCCGCTCGCGCTTGTGGCCGCTGGCGACGGAGCGGAACCCGTGGAAGTCGCACATGTAGCCCCGTACCTCGTCCTGCCGCCACGGGCACTCCGGCTCCTCGACCTGCCCGCAATCGCTGAATCGACCGTCGTTGTCCACGACGAGCGCCGCCCGCGTGACGCCGAAGGACATCCGTGTGGCGCCCGAGGCGTCGTCGGCGTTCTGGATCAACTCGTGGGCCAGCGTAGCGAAGCCCTGAAGATCCCGCAGCTTGGCACCGAGGTCGCCAAGATAGTCGATGCCGCGGGACAGGAAGCGCCGCTGGGCTGCGGTAGTGCTCATGAGGCAGCGCCTTCTCGGATCGGCTCGACTGATATCGCAAGGATTTCGTGTCTTCAGACCGATTTCGTTGCATTCTATCGGCGCTCACCCCTCTACGCTCCCGTCACCGCGCTCGCCGCATCCAACTCGAACTGACGGACACCCGCTACCCGCTCGTGGTGATTCCCATCAACCTGCGAGGTGTAGAGTCATGACGAAGCAGAACGCGATCCGACAGCACATCAGCAACGAAATCGTGACGGCTCTTGAGAAGGGCGGCGTGCCCCCGTGGAAGTGCCCGTGGAGCATGTCCGGTCCGCCCGCGAACGCCGCTACTGGTCGTCGGTATTCGGGGGTGAATGTTCTCCTCATCGCCCTCCACCGCCAGCGATTCGGCCTGTTGTCGAGCCGCTACGCGACCTTCAACCAGTGGCAGGAGATCGGGTGCCGCGTCAAGGCCCGGCCCGCGAGCGTTCCCAGCGGACGCTGGGGGTGCAACGTGATTTTCTGTAAGCCGGTCGCCAAGAAATCGAAGGACGCCGAGGACTGCGACGAGCGCGGGAGCCAGTACCTCGTGCTGCGGAACTTCACCGTGTTCAGCGTCGATCAGGTCGAGGGCGAAGCCGCCGACCGCCTGCGGGCCGAGACCGCCCGCGACCGCGCCGAGTTCATCGACTTCGCGCCTGCCGAGCACGCCATCGCCGCCACCGGAGCCGACATCCGACATGGCGGCGAGAAGGCGTTTTACCGCAGGCCGGTGACCGGGGCTGACGGCGATTACGTCCAAATGCCTGAAAAGACCCGGTTCACCCGTGAACGCGACTACTACCAGACCGTGCTTCACGAACTTGCCCATTGGTCGGAACACAGGCTGGGGTGGACCGGCACTTATGCGGAAGGCGAACTGCGGGCCGAGATTTCCTCGTGTTTCGCGGCCACGGACCTCGGACTCCCGCATGGGGACCGGCTGAACAGCACCTCGTACCTCGCGCACTGGCTTGGCGAGATGAAGGCGGACCCGCGATACATCTTCCGAGTCACCGCCGACGCCAGCCGTGCTGCCAACTATCTGCTCGGCTTCTCTTGCCAGCAACAGGAGCAGCCCGAGGAAGTCGCGGTGGCGTGAAGTCTTCTCCGAGGGGCAGCGCGTGCTGCCCCCACTTCTTACACGACTGAAGGACACCGGTTACTCGCTTGTCTTGATCGAGCCGCCGAGCAAGTCCGCTCGGCGGATAGCGGTCGTTCGTGCAATTCCTGCGACCCCGCAACCGACATTGCGAACCGCGCCGCTGGCGCGATCCTCATCTCGGTCGCGTGACGGACACCCGCTACTGCCTCGGACGAGAACCGACCCCCAACCACCGGAGTGCCCCATGACCGACCAGAAGCCCGCCGACATGAACGACGTGGCCCCGACCGCCCTGACCCACCTCGTCGGGCAGCGGGGCGTCGTGGATCAGGTGGCCGTCGCCCTTGAAGCCGCGAACGCGGACGGCAAGAAGCTGGACCACGCCTTGCTTGTCGGCCCTCCGGGGATGGGCAAGTCCGCTCTGGCCCGCGTCGTCGCCTCGGAGATGGGGACGCAACTGCACGAGGTACTCGGCCAGAGCCTCGTCGCGCCGTCCGACCTCAACGCACTTCTGCTCGGGGCCAAGGACAAGGACATCATCCACGTAGATGAGGCTCACGAGTTGGACCGCGAGTACCAGACGGCGCTGTACCTCGCTCTGGATCAGCGGAAGGTGCTTCTCCAAGGCCGCGCCAAGACCGGGCCGCAGTCGATCCCGCTCGCTGACTTCACGCTCTTGCTCTCGACGACCGACGAGTACGGGCTCCTGCAACCGCTCCGAGACCGGATGAAGTTGACGCTGCGGTTCGAGTTCTACAAGCCCGGGGATCTGGCCTCGGTCGTGCGGCTGCGGAGCCGCGCCCTCGGGTGGGACGTGGACGACGACGTGCTGCCGCTGATCGCCCGCCGCGCTCGCGGGACGCCCCGGTTGGCGCTGCGGCTCCTCCAGTCGTGCCGCCGTGTCTGCCGCGCCGAGGCCGAAACCGCCATCACCGGCAGACACCTGCTACGGGCGTGCGAACTGGAGGGGATCGACGAGATCGGCCTCGGCCCGACCGAGCAGCAGTACCTCGCCGCCCTCGCCGATGGGGCCACCCGGCTCAACGTGGTCGCCAGCCTGCTCGGGCTCCCCGCCCGCACCGTGTCGCAGGTCGTCGAGCCGTTCTTACTTCGTCTGGGTTTCGTCGTCAAAGACGATCAGGGGCGGCGGGAACTGACGGCGAAGGGCCGCGAGCACCTGTCCCAGTCCGCGATACTTCGTGACTCGATAGGAGAGAATTCGTGACGACATCCAGCAACAGTCCGGGACCGTCGAAGGTGGCGGTGTGCATCAAGGAGATGGCCGTGATGGTCGGCTTGTCTCGACAGCGGTTCATGCAGTTGGTCAAGGCGGGGGTGATGCCCGCCCCGCTGCGGGACGAGGCCAGCGGACGCCCCTACTACCCGGAAGACCTTCAGGCCCGCTGCTCGGAGGTCCGCCGCCGCAACGTCGGGATCAACGGGCGGGTAGTGATGTTCTACGCCCGCCGAATACCAGTCGCGCCGAGCCGCCCGAAGGCAGCGAAAGCGGCGAGGCCGTCGAGCGCGGCGGTCGAGAAGTACGCGGATGTCGTGGCGGGATTGCACGGCCTCGGGCTGACCTCGGCGACAACGGCACAGGTCGCCGAGGCCGTGGCCCACCTCTTCCCCGGTGGTGAGACCGACACCGGAACCATGATCCGAAGCGTGTTCCTGCACCTATGGAGCAAGAACCCGACCGGAAATGTGGGGAGTAAACAGTGATTTACCGCCCCCGTGGTGACAACTTCCAGCAACATTCCATGACACTTCGAGGCCACAAGCTGTGAATAACTCGGCGGAAAATGTGTTTCAGGGCATCCCGGTCGGCGCGGTGGAGGCTGACCTCGTGCGGGCGTACCTCGGCGAGACCGACTGGGCTCCCGGATCTCGTCGCGGGTTCGGGTTCGACCTCCGCAAACTGGCGACGTGGTTCGTCGCGGCCAACAAGGAGCCGTTCCGCATCGCCCGCGTCACGACCCGCGACGTGACGGACTTCCGGGACCACCTGCGGCGGGAGCTGGGGCTCGCCGTGGCGACCGTTAACCGCGCCCTCGTGATGGTGCGGCGCTTCTTCGGCTGGCTCGTCGAGAAGGGGCACCTCCCCGCGAACCCCGCGAAGGGCGTCCGGGAACTGAAGCGGGTGCAACTGTCGCCGAAGGGGTTGGAGAAGGCGCAGGTGCGGAAGCTGTTCCGCGAGTTGGAACTGCGGCACGACATCCGGGCGGGGGCCGTGTTCCACTTCCTGCTCTACACCGGGGCGCGGGTGGGGGATGTCGTGAACCTCGAAGTGGGCGACATGCTACTCACGGAGCGGGGCGGGTCGGCGGTGCTGCGGCACGGCAAGGGCAACAAGGAGCGGAGCGTGCCGCTCCCGCTCCCCGCCCGCCGAGCGCTCCAAGCCTATCTCGACACCCGGCCTCCGGTCACGTCGAAGCAGGTCTTCGTGGGCGAACGAGGGCCGCTGACGGATCGCGGGGTGCGGGCGCTCTGCGGGAAATACTCCGCGATCTGCGGCTTCCACATCCACCCGCACTTGTTGCGGCACACGATGGCCCACCAGTACCTCGAAGACAACCAGAACGATCTCGTCGGGTTGGCCCAACTGCTCGGCCACGAGAACCTCTCGACGACCTCCCGGTACGCCCAGCGCACCCAACAGCAGTTGGGCGATTCCGCCGAGCGGATCAACTACTGACCGCCACCCCTTACGCCCCCCACCGGGGACCGAGATCGCACCTGCGAGTTCGGTCGTGGGCGGCACCGCGCCGCCCCTTTCCCCGGTTCCACAACTCGGAGGGGGCGAATCATGTCAACGCGGTGCGAACGGGACGGGCAGGTGGAAGTCGGCGTGGTCGGGCACGCGGGCCGGAAGTTCCGCGCGCTCGGCGCGTCCGTCATCGGGCGGTACGTCACCGGGTACACGCGGCTGGTGACCGGCGAACTCGCCCTGACGACGTGGGGCGGGAAGACCACGCTCGCCTGCCGGTCGGAGGTCGTCCGGGAGTTCCGCGACGGGTCGCTGGCGATGGTGTTCAGGTTGACCAAGGGCCGGTTCGTCGCCGGGTACGCCCTCGGCGACACCGGGATGCTGTTCCGGGGCGAACTGCTCGTGGGCACAGACCAAGAAGACGCGCGGAGGACCGCCCGCGCCCTCGCCGACCACTTCGCCGAGCGGGACACGGAAGACGACCTCTGCTGGGAGGAAGCGGACTGACGGACACTGGCTACCGCCCACGGGCACGCACTTCCTCGCAGGAGACTCAACATGAGCGCGATCAAGGCCCGTGGCTCGTTCGCCGGTCAAGAACTCAACGACATCCCGGTTCTGAATCCGGGGGCGTGGTTCGGCAAGGCGTGGCTGCTGGAGGTCGGCGGGTCGTTCTGGCCGCTGTTCCTCGTCGTCGAGGCCGACGGCGTGACGGACGCCATCGACGAGTTGGCCGACCACGACCAGTACGCCTTCCACATCCTCGTCCCCGACGAAGACCTCGGCGACTACCCCGAGGACGAGCGACACTACGGCCCGTCCGGTCAGGTGCTCGACCTCGATCACCTGATGGTTCACGGGCAAGAAGGGACCGAATGCCCGTTCCCTTGCCTGTACCACGGCGACGGCCTGCCGCCCGAGGGCGTGAGATCGACCGATTTCGGCAACCGGGACGGGGAGTGACCGACACCGGCTAACGCGGTGAGGCCGCTCCCGAAGTGGGGGCGGCGACCTCCTTCAGAGGAGCCACCGCGATGAAGTTCAGCGTCATCTACACCGCCGACGTGCCCGCCGACGAGGACGTGCTCGACCACGCCCCGCCGCACGTCAGCGACCTCTGGGACCAGACCGAAGGCGACGACCAATTCGAGTACGGCTACCTCGAAGGCCGCTGGGATGGTGGGCACCACCGGAAGTGGTGCGCGGTGTTGACCCGCGACGAGTTCGACGAGTTCGTGCGCCGGTGCGGCCTCGTCGCCGAGGACGTGCAGACGATGGGGAGCCTCGGCGCACCGGGGGTCGGCTTCGGCTGGGCACCGGCCATCTCCTTCAACGGCGACGACCCCGCTGCCCGAAACCCGCAAAAAGGCGCTGGGCGATTCCGACTGGGAGCGCGTCCGAGACGCGGTTCTCGCCGTCTACGCCTGACCGCCCCACAAGGCCCGCGCCGTTCCGAGTGCGGGCCTGCCTGACAGCCACCCGGTACGCCAACGTCCCGTTCATCCTGAATAAAGGAGTCCCCGTGTCCCAACCCAACGGCAAGTTCGAGCTGGGCCAACAGGTCGCCACCCCCGGTGCCCTGCGTGCGATCCACCAGAGCGGCGAGAGCCTGCTGCACCTGATCTCCCGGCATCTGTGCGGCGACTGGGGCGACCTCGACGCCGAGGACAAGAAGTCGAACGACGCGGCCTTGCTCGACGGCTCCCGAATCTTCTCGGCATACATCCTGAAGACCGGCGAGAAGATCTGGGTCATCACCGAGGCGGTCGGCGACGACGGCACGCGGGCCTCCACATGCGCCACGACCCCCGATGAATACTGACCGCCCGCTCGTGTGACGGACACCCGATACGGGGCTGGGATCGAATCCAGCAACCCGAACCGGAGTCCGTCATGAGCGTGAAAATCAACCTGCTCCACCGCAACGAATGGAACAAACACGGCCTGCTGAAGTACAGCGAACTGATTGACCAGCCCATTACCAAGTGCAACACGGGCCAAGACGAGTCGGGGGAGTACGGCGAGTGGTACTTCGTCCCCGAAGCCCCACTACCGAGCGGTCGCCGTGTGATCTACTACGCCTACTTCGGCGCTCACCTCCCGCGCGAAGACGCCCCGTGGATCTTCGCCGAACTCTTCGACCCGACCGACGACGAACTCGCCGAGTACACGCTCCGGGTCCAGCAATGGCAGGGCCAGCCCGAGCGCGACCCGCAGCCCTGAGCACCGCCCCGTCTCCACCGCCCGCGGACGGCCACCACTGCCAGCGGGCCACCTTGTTCGACCCCGGCGTCGGTCGATTCCGACGCAGTTGGGTGACACCTTCCGACCCGAGGAGATTTCCGATGAGAGACCCGACCGAAGCCGCGCGCCGCCAGCGACTCGCCGAGATCAACGGCCAGTCCTGCGACCGGGCGGCACTGGAGGCCCGTTACGGGCGCGTTTGGGACACACGTGAGCTCGCCCAAGACTACCTCGTGATCGGGTTCGCGGCACCGCTCGTCGTCGTGCGTCGGAAGGCTGACGGGGTGCGGGGGTCGCTGGAGTTCCAGCATCAGCCGCGCTACTACTTCCACTTCCAGCCCCACTGACGGGCCTCCCGCAAGCACTCCTCTCCCGTCAGCGTCCGAGCCACGTTCTCGATACCCGCCAGTCCCAGACCATCAGACGGACACCCGCTACCCCGGTGCGGCGAGGAAACCATCACCGACAGCGGGAGGACGAAGCATGATCGACTTGACAGCGACGGCGAACGGCACGCACCGCCAGCGGACGCAGGCTGGCAAGCGGGCGCCGAAGAGAGAGGCCAAGAAGACTTCTCGGCCCCGATCGAAGAGGACTCGAACGGGGGCCGGGCGACGAACGGCGATGGTGCTCGGCTCGGTGGCGGCGGGTCTGGTGGCCCTGAGCATCTACCACCTGACGTGTGCCATCTCGACGTTGACCGGGAGCCCGCTCGTGCTGGCCGTACTCCTCAGTTTCGGGATCGACCTCGGCCTCGTGGCGAGCGAGGTGGCCGAGATGATCGCGGGGGAGGACGGGAAAGTACAGCGATGGAGCCGCAGCTACATGCTGATGGCGACGGTCATGAGCATGTTGCTCAACGCCTACGAGTTCGCGGCCCACGCCCCGCCGCACTGGTTCTCCCAGACGCTCAGCGTCGGGTTCGGGCTGGCGCTGCCGCTGATGGTGTACATCCTCGCCCGGCAGGCGGGCGGGTTGTGGGGTAAGCCGTGACCGATGACGCGCGAGAAGCCCGGCAGCACCGCGGGAGATTCCAGCGGTGCCGCCGGTTCAGTTCGTTGATCGTGGAGAGGCGGGGTCGTTCCCGTCGGCGCGGCCCAAGAAGTCAGACCGTGTTGCATTTTCGGAAACCGAGAAACTCGGTTCGGCTTCCTCAAGTGGCGTCGGTGACGCTGGCCGGTAGCGGGCCACTCCGCTGCAAAAGTTTCATCTTTTGACCCGTCAGGTTTTTCGCCCACGGGTAGAAACGCCGCTCGGTCGAAGTCCCGGTGCAGAAGCCGGGCGGCGAAAAATCGCGGCGGGCCGGTGCGCGAACCCGCCAGTACGCGCCCAACTGTCTTCTGCATCGAAGGAGTTTACCGATGAGCCCCACTCCCCTCCTGCTCCTGATCGCGGGTGCCATACTCGCCGGGACTTGCCTCGGCCCGCCGACCGCCAGCTCGCAGCCCGCCCCTGCCACCCGCCGCACGGTCTTCTCGCACCTGAAGGTCGGCCAGCCCGTGACGCTGAAGGAGCGGGCCGGACTGTACGAGGTCGGCACGGTGGACGACGGCGGGGTGCTGACGCACAAGGTCGCCGAGGTGGGTGACGACTACATCGCCGTTCGGGACGAGGCCGGGGTCGCGGAGAGCCGAATCCCCGTGACCGCGGTGCGGGCCGTCACCCACCTCAAGACGAGGCCGGAGTGAGCCAACAAGGACAGACGCGCTGCCGCTGGGAAGGCGTGGAAGACCCGAACGAAGCACTATCCACGGGTGAAGGCGACAGGAGTATCGCGGTCGAAAACGACGGATGCCACTTTGGCGAGTGGCGTGGCTCCTCGGCGTGATCTTTGCACGTCTATGGCGGGGGGCGGGGCGGAATGCTGCTCGTGGCAGGGCTGGCGCTTTTCGGCTCTGGCGGGGCGTCCCCAGATCGTCCACGCATGGCACTTCCTGCCGATGCACGGCAGGCCACTTCGCAGCCGTGGCAAGCTGCCATCCCAACTTTCGCTCAGAGCGATGTCGCGCGTCTCGCCGCTGGTGGCGACGAGCGGCTCGGAAGACGTGGCATGGATATTCGACGGGCGGGTTCACAGCCTTCGGGTAAAGGCCCGGCGGACTGGTTCACCGGCACGGTTCGGATCGACCCGCTGTTCGAGGTTCCCGATCCGGGGCGCGTTTCCGGCGCGAGCGTCACGTTCGAGCCCGGCGCTCGGACGGCGTGGCACACGCACCCGCTCGGCCAGACCTTGATCGTGACGGCGGGATGCGGCTGGGCGCAGCGCTGGGGAGGAGCAATCGAGGAAATCCGCCCCGGCGACGTGATCTGGTTCCCGCCCGGCGAGAAGCACTGGCACGGGGCCACGCCGACGACGGCGATGACGCACATCGCCGTCCAAGAGAGGGTGGACGGCAAGCCGGTGGACTGGCTGGAGAAGGTCAGCGACGAGCAGTACCGCGAGTGAAATGCGTGTCAACTACGGGAAGGTTGGACTCGCCATGAGGCACTCGCACGGTGTCGCGCTCTTCGCGGTAGGCGCGGTGATTGGACTTTCTTCCTGCGATGCTGGTGTCCCGTCCGGCGCGACCCGGCCACCGAGCCCGCCGCCAACCACGAGCGGCATGGCGACCAACCCGCGAGCAGGAAAATGAAAGTGATCATCGGCCCGCAATCGTTCACCGCCACGCTCGACGACAACCCGGCGACGGCCAAGCTCAAGGCGCTGCTCCCGCTCTCGCTGGACATGACCGAGTTGAACGGCAACGAGAAGTACGCGGAACTGCCCACTCGACTCCCGACCGACGCCGCGAACCCGGGGACGATTCGGACGGGCGACCTCTTGCTCTGGCAGGCCGATACTCTGGTACTCTTCTACAAGACCTTCCCGACCACCTACAGCTACACCCGGCTGGGGTGGATCGACGACCCGGAGGGTCTGGCCGCCGCCCTCAGTCTGGGGAGCGTGACGGTGACGTTCGAGTTGGATTGACGATTGGGACGCGGCGGCGCGAGGAGCGCCGGACGACGCGCGGCCCGGGCTCGCCGAACACCCGGAGAATCGGTGATGACCAATCCTCTCGACTTCAGCGGCAAGGTGGCACTCGTCACCGGGGCCGCAGCGGGCATGGGGCTAGCGACGGCGTGGGCGTTCGCGGAGGCGGGCGCAGCGGTCGTTCTGGCCGACTTCAAGGAGGACGCGGTGAGAGCGGCGGCAGAAAAGCTTGTCGCCACCGGCCACAAGGCGGTCTCCGTCCGTTGCGACGTGAGCGACGACGCCCAAGTGGCCGCGATGGTGGACCGCGCCGTCGCCGAGTACGGTCGGCTCGACGCCGCGTTCAACAACGCCGGTGTGATGGCCCGGATCGCCCCGACCGCCGACAGCACCCGCGAGGAGTTCGACCGCGTGATCGGGGTCAACCTGCGGGGCGTGTGGAGTTGCATGAAGCACGAACTGCGGCAGATGGAGCGTCAGGGCGGCGGCGCTGTCGTCAACAATGCGTCGGTCGGCGCGCTGACCGGCAACCCCGGCATCGGCTCTTACATCGCCTCCAAGCACGGGGTCGTCGGCCTGACGCGGACTGCCGCGCTCGAATACGTCCAGCGCGGCATCCGGGTCAACGCGGTGAACCCCGGCCTGATCGACACGCAGATCGCCCGCGATGTCGTCAGCGGGGACGAGCAGGCTTACGCAGAGATAGCGAAGCACGTTCCCATCGGTCGCGCGGGCAGGCCGGAGGAGATCGCGTCGGTCGTGCTGTGGCTGTGCAGCCCCGGCGCGAGCTACGTCGTCGGCCACGCCCTTACGGTGGACGGCGGGATGACGGTCGTGTGATCCGCAGCGCGAACAGGATGTACTGAACAACTGGAGGCAATGGCGCCACACGAGTTCGTCAAGCTCTGGCCCGGAATGACGGAGGCCCAGAGGAACCTGCTCGCCAAAAGAGTCGCTCAGGCCGTGATGGACGTACTCGGCTACGGGGAGGAGCCCGTGTCGGTCTCGATGGAGGAGATCGGGACGCAGGACGGGGCAGAGAAGGTTCCCAAGCCCGACATTGCGGGCAAGCCGGACCAGCTTTACAAGCCGCCCGGATGTGGCCTGTCTGACTTGGCGTGACCGCGAGAGTCTACGACGAGGGGGTGGACCATGCGGGGGACAGTCCTCTACGGCCCGCGCGACATCCGGTTCGAGGACCGCGAGACGCCGCAGGTCGTCGAGCCGACCGATGCCGTCGTTCGGCTCTCGGCGACCTGCGTGTGCGGGTCCGACCTGTGGCCGTATCGCGGGCTTCAGCCGATCAACGGCCCCTCGCCGATGGGGCACGAATACTGCGGCATCGTCGAAGAGGTCGGAGGCGCGGTGCGGTCGGTCAAGCCGGGCCAGTTCGTCATCGGCTCTTTCGCCACCTCCGACAACACCTGCCCGAACTGCCGATTTGGCTACCAGTCATCGTGCGTTCACCGCGAGTTCATCACGCGGGCGCAAGCCCCGCTGCTTCGCGTCCCGCTGGCCGAGGGCACGCTGGTCGTCACGCCAGACGTTCCCCCGGACGACATGGTCCCGAGCCTGCTCACGACATCGGACGTTCTGGGCACGGGTTGGTTCGCCGCCGACGCGGCCAACGTGAAGCCGGGCTCGACGGTCGTAGTCGTCGGCGATGGCGCGGTCGGCCTCCTCGGCGTGCTCTCGGCTAAGCAAATGGGGGCCGGGCGGATTATTGCGATGAGCCGCCACGAGCCACGGCAGGAGCTCGCCCGCGAGTTCGGCGCGACCGACATCGTGGCCGAGCGGGGCGACGAGGGCGTGGCCCGCGTCATGGACATGACAAAGGGCGTCGGCGCGGACTCGGTGCTGGAGTGCGTCGGCACGCAGCAGTCCATGATGCAGGCGATCAACTGCACGCGCCGGGGAGGGTACGTCTCCTACGTCGGCGTCCCTCACGGGGTCGAGTTGAGCGGCGAGAAACTGTTCTTCGCCCATGTCCATCTGCACGGCGGACCCGCCCCGGTGCGCCGCTATCTGCCCGAGCTCATCGACTTAGTGTGGAGCGGGAAAATCAACCCCGGCAAGGTCTTCGACCTGACGCTGCCCCTCGACCGGGTGGCCGAGGGCTACCGGGCGATGGACGAGCGCCGGACGATCAAGACGCTGCTGCGCCCGTAAGGCTTTCTGAGGGGTGCGGTCGGAACGACCTGCAAGGAAGACCAACAATGAGCGTTTGGCCGAGGGACGAGCTACGCAAGATCGCCGAGAAGGACGACCTGCGCATCGCGCCGCTGCGGGAGGACGGGGAGACCTACGGCACGCCGACGTGGATTTGGTCCGTCGCGGTCGGTGACGCCCTCTACGTTCGAGCGTACAACGGGCCGGACTCTCGCTGGTACAAGGCGGCGGCGCGGCAGAACGCAGGCCGGATCACCGCCACCGGTATGACGAAGGAAGTCACCTTCGAGCCGGTCGATGGGCCGATCAACGACCGGATCGACGACGCCTACCGGGCGAAGTACCGGGGGAGCCCGTACCTCGACCCGATGATCGGCGCACGCGCCCGAGCGGCGACAGTCAAGGTCATGCCGCGCGAGGCTGAGGAGGAGGGGAGTTGAAATGCAGAATCGCACGCTCGGGAAAAGCGGCTTGGAAGTCTCGGCCCTCCGACCGGCTTGCAGCATAAGAGGAGGGCAGTCGTGAAGATCCTCATCGTCCTCACCTCCCACGACCGGCTCGGCGACACCGGCGAGAAGACGGGTTTCTGGCTGGAGGAGTTCGCCGCCCCGTACTACGCGCTCACGGACGCCGGGGCCGGGGTCACGCTCGCCTCCCCGACGGGCGGTCAGCCGCCGCTCGACCCGAAGAGCGACTCCCCCGAGAACCAGACCGCCGCGACCCGGCGGTTCCGCGCCGACCCCACCACGCAGGCCCGACTCGCCAGCACGACGAAACTGGCCGGTGTCGCGGCGGGCGACTTCGACGCCGTGTTCTACCCCGGCGGGCACGGGCCGATGTGGGACATGCCGGACAACCCCGCCTCCATCGCCCTGCTCGAAGCCTTCGTCAAGGCGGATAAGCCGGTCGGGGCGGTGTGCCACGCCCCCGCCGCCCTCGTGAACGTGCGCGGCACGGACGGCGAGTATCTGGTGAGGGGCAGGCACGTCACGGGGTTCTCGAACGGGGAGGAGAAGGCGGTCGGCCTCGACGCCGTGGTGCCGTTCCTGCTCGAAGACCGGCTCAAGGAGCGGGGCGGGGTCTACAGCCGCGCCGCCGACTGGGCACCGTTCGTGCAGGTGGACGGCAAACTCGTGACCGGCCAGAACCCGGCCTCCTCGGAGCCCGCTGCGGCGGCGCTCCTGAAGTTGCTTCGCCCGGCCTGAGCAGTCCTGCGTCCGAGGACGACGCCACCGGAGGAGCCATGACCGCCGCGCGTAACCGCCAGATCCTCCTCGCCTCCCGCCCGACCGGCGAACCGACCCCGGACAACTTCCGGCTGGCCGAGGCCGATGTGCCCGAGCCCGGCCCCGGCCAGATGTTGTTGCGCACAGTGTATCTTTCGCTGGACCCGTACATGCGGGGCCGGATGGACGCCGGGCCGTCCTACGCGGAGCCAGTCGGGGTCGGCGCTGTCATGGAGGGCGGCGCGGTCGGCGAGGTCGTGAAGTCGAACCTGCCGCAGTACAGGCCGGGCGACATCGCCGTCGCGCGGACGGGCTGGCAGGAGTTCGCGCTCTCGGACGGGACGGGGGTGCAGAAGGTGGACCCGGCCCTCGGCCCAATCTCCTACGCGCTCGGGGTGCTCGGGATGCCGGGCCTGACGGCGTACACCGGGCTGCTGAACATCGGCCAGCCGAAGCCGGGCGAGACGCTGGTGGTCGCGGCGGCGTCCGGGGCGGTCGGATCGGTCGTCGGCCAGATCGGCAGGATCAAGGGGTGCCGGGTTGTCGGGATCGCCGGGGGCGAGCGGAAGTGCCGGTACGCGACCGAGGAACTCGGGTTCGACGAGTGCCTCGACCACCGCCAGCCCGGACTGGATAAGCGGCTGAAAGCCGCGTGCCCGAAGGGGATCGACATCTACTTCGAGAACGTGGGTGGGGCGGTGTTCGAGGCGGTGCTGCCGCTGCTGAACACCTTCGCCCGCGTCCCGGTGTGCGGGCTGATCGCCCACTACAACGACGCCGACCTCCCCGCCGGGCCGAACCGCGTCCCGCTGCTGATGCGGAGCGTCCTCGTCAAGCGGCTCACCGTCCGGGGGTTCATCGTCGGGGACTTCGCCGCCCAGTACCCCGACTTCCTGCGAGACGTGGGCGGCTGGCTCCGCGAGGGCCGGGTCAAATACCGGGAGGACGTGACGGACGGGTTGGAGAACGCGCCCGACGAGTTGATCGGGCTGCTCCGGGGCGAGAACTTCGGCAAGAAGGTCATCCGGGTCGGCCCGGACCCCACTCGGGGGTAGTCGGCGTCGGCTGCGGCATGGCGGGTGCTGGCTCCCTCCTGCCGCTCGGTCGGAACGTGCGGCTGGAGCGGGTGCCGCCCCGGCCTACGTTATCCCGCGTGGGCAAGTGGTGCCCTCGGTCGATCATGACGGAGAGCCGCGTTTGCCAGCCGCCCAGTCAGGCAGTCCTTCCACCAGCGACCTGTACCGTCAGACGCGCCGGGCGGCTCTCGCCGGGCTGGCCCTAACCCTGACACTGGGCGTGGCGAAGCTGATCGGCGGCTGGCTCGGCCACTCCCTCGCCCTCCTCTCCGACTCCGTTCACTCGTTCGGAGACGCCCTGTCGTCGGCCTCGATCCTCCTTGCGCTGCGGTGGGCCGAGCGGCCCCCGGACGCCGAGCACCCCTACGGGCACACCCGGATCGAGACCATTGCGGCGTCGAACGTGGCGCTGATCCTGTTGCTGTCGGGCGCGTGGATCGTGTGGGAGGCGGTCCGGTCGTGGGACGCCCCGGCGCCTGAGCCCCACGGGTACACGCTCCTGATCGCCGGGGCCAGCGTGGTGCTGAACGAGATCATCTTCCGGTACTCGATGGCGGTCGCCAAGCGGACCGGGTCGAAGGCCGTCGAGGCGGCGGCGTGGGACCAGCGGCTCGACGTGCTCGGGTCGCTCGTCGTACTGCTCGGGTTGGCGGCGGGCCGGGGCGGCACGCCGTTGACCACCTCGCCGCGCTGGCGGTCGCCGGGATCATCGTCTGGGCGGGCGGGACGCTGTTCTGGGGGAGTCTGAACGACCTGATGGACCGCCAAGCCGACCCCGCGGTGGTGGAGGCGGTGCGGCGGGTGGCGGCAGCGGTGGCCGGGGTTCGGGGCGTCGAGAAGGTGCTCGTCCGCAAGTCCGGGCTGGAATACTTCGTGGACATTCACGTCGAGGTGGACGCGGAGGCCACGGTGCGGGAGGGCACGAGATCGGGCACGCGGTCAAGGACCGGCTGCTGGCGGGGGACGCCGCCGTGAAGGACGTGCTGGTCCACGTCGAGCCGCACCCGCATCCCCCCACCAGCCACACGCGAAGGGGTGAGTGACCTGCCTGCTTCCACCCGACTCCCTCGGCCCCGTCGAGGCGAGCGTGTGGAAATCGAGCGGCTGCAGTACGAACCGCAGACACCCCTCGACGCCCGTTCGAGCTAAACCCGCAACTGCCGAGTTAGAGGGATGGACCGGCGGGCGTACCGCACGGCCAAGTTCGGCTCGGGGGGTGGTCGCTTGCCCTCGACGCCCAGATCAAGGGGGTTGCCCGAGTCGTACCCGATCCGGTGCAGTTCGAAGCCGGTCAGGCCGAACTTTGGCTTTAGTGGGTCAACCCCTATCTCTTCGTGGTAGGAACCACTGCCTCGCTGAAGGTCTCCTTGCGGGCACCGTCCTTCACGTCGAAGCCCGTCTTTCGGACGATGCCGATCCCTTTGGCTAGGTGGTACTCGATGACCCCGGAGACGCCCTCCTTGTCCACCAGCGTCTCCTCGACCGTTGCGCACATGGCCCTGTCGCCGGGGGCGACCCCCGGCGGGAGTGGCTCCTCCGAGAACCTGACTACACGGTAGCGGCCCTTCGGGTCGTGCGGGACTTCCCGGCTCGGGTACTGCATACTTCCTCCCTCCCACTCGTCGCCCGCGAGGGCACCGAGCTTGAGGAGCGGGGTCCAACTGGTAACGCCCTTAAGAACCGCATTCTCCTTACCGACCTCAAGGAACCCGCCCCGCTCGCGCCTCAGCAGCTTCACCGGCGGGGAGGGCGGCAACTCCCGCCGCGCGGGGCGGACGATGGTGGCCCGGTGCGTCCTCACCTCGACCACCCCGCCGTCGAGGTGGGCGTACTCGCGCTCCGTGTCCACGTCGGCGCCAAAGACGATCCCGGTCTGGAACGTGCGGAAGGCCGTGCCCGGCTTGTGGGGGTAGAAGTCGGCAGTCAGTACCTCGCCTCTCGCGCGGGCCAGCTCCACCGCCAGCAACTTCTTCGCCTCCGGGTGGCCGACCTGCGGGGTCACGTTGCCACTCGCGGCCTCGGCGAGGAGCGCCTTCGCCGACCCCGCCTCGCCGCGCTCCGTGTCGTAGTCGATCAGCCGACCGAACAGCCGCCCCTTTTCGTCGGGCTTGAGCAATGCCTTCCGACCCCGGTCTTGGAGCAGATCCCGGTACTTGGTCGCGGCTCCCGCCTTGTCGCCCGCGTCCCACGCCCTGTCCGCCTCGGCGAGCCCCTGTTCCGCCGACCTCCGGGCCTTGGTGGCGACCACCCCGACCACCCCGACCACCCCAGCGCAGGTGAGGAACATCACGCCAACCACGGCGGATAAGACGATCAGGTGCTTCCTAGACCCCGATGTATTGCCGGGGGGGCTATCAGGCCGGGGTCGGTGGTCTCGTGTGACCGGCGGCTTGGCCGCCTTGGCGGCTGCCGGTGCCGCCCCGGTCCCGCCGCCGTCACCGGGGAACAATCCCTTGACGGTGCTGGCAGGGCGGGCGGCAGGCAAGTCCTCTCGGCGCACCTTGTCCTCGGGTCGGAGTTCGCCCGACGCCGCCATCTCCCTCAGCCGCTGGGGCGTGAACGGGCCACGCTCCTCCCCGCCCCGGACGACGAACCACTTGCTCGACATGGGCAACACCTCGGTTGGTGGGTCTCCGCGTGCTCGGCGACAATCGGGTCCGACCCAGCTGACGGCCCCGATCAAACGCCGGCACGGCGATACCGGATGGAAAATTCCGGCAGGACGCACGGCGTAACGGGTGTCCGTCACCCTGTTGCACTGGCCCGACTGTCGGGGATGGTCCGATTGTCGAGATCGCCGGTTTTGTTGTCTATAGTAAACAGACCTGACGACGGGCTCGCCTTAGCCTGCCCGTCATGTCGCTCGGCGACGAGTTACGAAAGGCCAGAGAGGCGGCGAATCTGACACAGGAGAAAGTGTCGGTCGCGGCGGGGATCGACCGCGCTTACTTGAGCCAGCTTGAGAACGACCACAAGTCGCCGACCGTCGATGTGCTGTTCCGCGTCTGCCGGGCGCTCGGCACCCCGGCGTCCGAGATCCTCGCCCGGGTCGAGGGGTCGCTTCGGGCGAAGCCCCCGACCAAGTCACAATCTGGCTGACGAGCACCGGGAGCTTCGTCCTTGTCCGCTCCGCAGCCGGCGGGGAGCCCAGAGCCACCCTCGTCCGAAGAGCCGGGCGCGGACACATCACTCGTCCCGCTCGGGTTCTTTCTCCCGCCACCCGCCGAGGTTCGCGTCGAAGATCGTCTGGGCCTCGTCGTCTTCGAACGGCTCGAAGTACACCTCGACCGTCACCTGCCGCCCGCCGAGCGTGCCGTCGAGCGTCAGGTGCGGCTCCTCCCCACCGATGCCGGGGTCGTAGCCGAACGACTCGACGGTTTCGAGGCACCCCGGCAGCGCCAGTAGGTCCACGTCCACGGCGTCGTAGCCGGTCGCACCATCCTCCCGCCCGCCCGCGACCTCCACGACCGCCGGGGCGATCTGGAGGAGCCACGTCCCGAGCGGGTTGCCGTCCGGCTCGGCCCAGCGGAAGGAGAACCCGCTCATCCGGCCCCGGACCTCGCTGACGCAGGCCCGGCAGACCGCGTGCATCAGCGCTTCGAGCCAGTCCGGGGGCGTCATCGGGGGCTCCTGTCGGCGGGGTATACGACCGCTCAGCACATCGCGGCACTTGACCGGGAATCGAATCGTACCACGTTAGCGGGCGGGCATCCCGTCGCCGCGGGGCAGGATCTTTGCTTCGGGTGCCCTCGCGCTCCTTGGCCCGGCAGATCGTCGAGCGGCTGATCGTGGTCCCGTGCTTGGTCTCGAAGTAGTGATGGATCTTGCGGTAGGACCAGTCGGGGAGGGCTCAAATCAGCCGCCTTACCTCGGCGCTCTTGTTGAAGGGGGGGCTCGGGCTCCGCGGGGGCGGTGGGCTTCTCCTCGGGCTCGGGGGGGGCCTCGGCGTTCTCCTTCGTCATGCACCCGTAGATATGCGGGCGCGGCCAAAAACGACCGAGGCCCCGGTGATCACCGGGGCCTCGGGGCGGGATTGTCGTTGTCGGTGATCAGATGAACCAGTTGAGCAAGTCGCGCTGGAGCTTGTAGAGTTTCACGGACACATCGTAGGACTGCGCGGGGATGCCTGTCACCATCAAGTGAAGATGGCGCTCAGACGTTTTTGGCCTGTGCTCTAGCCACAAGTGCATGGTGTTGTTCATGTGCGAGGCGAGGCTCCCGTATACGACTGCCGGGGGTGCTTTCAGTACGTCGCCCTTCTTTGCGTCATCCCGTTTGAGATCACCCGGGTATACGTTGATGAAGACGAAACCCTTGTCTTTCCTGTCCTTCTCGATCATGCCCTCCCCAACCCGCACGTCTCGCGTGACCTCTATGGCTGCCATGAAGAACATCCCAGTCGTAGGCACCTCGATCTTGCAGATGTCAACCCACTTGCCGGTTTCGGCCTTGTTCATCGAAAACGACGTAGAGAGCCACTCGGGATCGAGTTCCTCAGCGAACGCCTTGAGCGCCTTGTCGCGCTGCTCCTTCGTTATGGCCGCTTCGTCGGGAGGTGCCTCCATCGGAACTGGCGGGACGCTGGGCTCGTTCCCCTTTCGAGCCGTAGTCAACATCACGGCGGCGGTCAGGGCGACCCCGATCAACAGCGCGAGGGAGTGTGTCAGCGCCGGTCGGCTGAGAAGTCGTTTCAGACGGGGCCACCGCGGCGGGGTCGGCGGAATCTCGGACTGGGCCACTTGCCGGTTCTGCTCGTCCCCGAGCCGCTTGAGGATCTCGATCAGAGCCGCTTCCTTTGTCGTGACCGTCTTGGCGAGAAACGAGACGAGCAGAGCGGGGACAACCGGGTCGGGATCTTTCTGCCGCTCTTTGTAAATGATCGGGAGGATCATGAATTTCGGTCTGGATCTGGTCTGAGCAATGGCGTAGTCGATTTCGGACGCGATCCACTTGTCATCCTTGTAGGCGTCCGTGATGAAGAAGACGGCTCCTTCCGAGGTCTGCATCCCTTCGAGGAGCGACCGCTCAAGCCTGTCCCCCGCGCTCATCGCGTCGGCGTCGTACCACGGCTCGTGACCGAACCTCGTGAGCTGTTCCTTCAGCCAACTCACGTGGTTCTTGTTGACGCTCTTGTGGCTGAGGAACAGCTTCCCCATACTCGTCGTCCCTTGAATCAGGCTGTTCAGAGCTTGGTGGTGTCGGGCGCCTGCTTCTTGATGTCCTCGACGATCGCATTGAACTGCTCGGCGAGTGCGATCGGGACTTGGCCCTTCTTCTCGCCCGCGGTCTTGCAAAAAAGCACCTTCTCGAACGCCTGCACCTTCGCTCTGTGGAAATCCAACGGGCTCGGCATGGACACACCGTTCAGAGTCGGTGGATCGGGTTAGGGTAGGAATAGACCTTCTCACCCCCACTATACGCTGGTCGCCGAGGCGGCAGGAAGGCCGTTGTCGGAACTCAAGGCGGCGTCCATAGAACACCCGGAACCCCGCCACCCCGAGGAACCCGCCGATGGCCTTCCCGCAGCTCCGCGGCATCATCCCGCCCGTCGTCACGCCGATGACTGCCGATCAGGAGATCGACCTCGACGGGTTGAAGAAGCACATCGACTATATGCTAGGGTTTGCTGTCCACGGCATCTTCGTGCTGGGCACCACCGGCGAGTTCTACGCCCTCGACGACCGCGAGAAGCAGGCCGTCGTCGCCGCCGCGGTCGAGCACTGCCGCGGGCGGGCGCCGGTCTACGCCGGCACCGGCGCCGAGACCACCCGCGAGGTGCTGCGGCTCACCAAGATGGCCGAGAAGGAGGGGGCCGTCGGCGTGTCCGTCATCACGCCGTACTTCCTCAAGCCGACGCAGGCGGAACTCGTCGACCACTTCCGCCGCGTCGCCGAGAGCACGGCGCTCGCCGTGGTGCTCTACAACAACCCGGCGACGTGCGGCGGGGTGAGCATCGACCCGGACACGTGCGCGAAGCTCGCCGCGGTGCCGAACGTCGTCGGCGTCAAGGACTCGTCGGGCGACCTGCAGAACACCATCGAAATCCTGCGGCAGACGCCGCGCGACAAGTTCGCGGTGCTGAACGGCCGCGACACGCTCATCTTCTCAGCGCTGCAGATGGGGGCGCAGGGGGCGATCCCGGCGTCGTGCAACATCGCCCCGGCGCTGTGCGTCGGCATCTACGAGGCGTTCACGAAGGGCGACGTGCAAGCGGCGCAGGGGTATCAGTCGCGGCTGCACGGGGTGCGCATGGCGATGACGCTCGGCACCGGCAACGGGGCGGTGAAGGAGGCAATGGCATTGCTCGGCCGCCCGACCGGTCCGAACCGCCTGCCGATCTCACCCCTCTCGGACGAGAAGCGCCAGAAGCTCCGCGCCATCCTCGACGCCGCCGGACTGATGCGCTGACCCGGCCCGTTGCGGGCGGGGCGTCGGACCGAGTAATCTGGTGGCACTTCGGAGTCTCGCCGATGACCCCCGCACTCGTCGCGGACGCGGCGACTCCCTGGCCGCTCGTAGTCGTCGGCTTCGGCGTCATCCTGGCCGGCATGTTCGCCGGGGCCGGATTGGTTTGGCTCGGCATCTGGTTGGTGGGGCGTGTGTATCGGAAGCCCGACCGTGAGCCGGGGGAATAATCGTGAGGGCAACCGCCCTTGTCACGCTACTCGCCCTTGCCCTGACGACGCCCGCGGTGCGTGCCGACGTGCGCCTGCCCCCACCACCTCCCCCGCCCCCTCCGCCGGCGCAGGGAGAGGTGGTGGCGCAGGTCGTCGCCGGCTCGGCACTGGGGTTCGCAGTGGCGGGGTTCGGCGTGTGGCTCGCCCGGCGGCGGGCGCGGCCCGCGGTGGCCGCGTGA
>JAFKFQ010000646.1:0-6474 GCA_017308215.1 bacterium
GCCCGCCGGCCGGCGGGCGAGTCGCGGAGGAGGGTGGCCGACCTGGACTGGCCCGCAGAGGCGCTCCGGGCCGCCCCCGACGACGGGTAGACTCTGCCGCGTCACAACCGGCGCGCGCGTGTGCACTTTTAGGCCTGTGCGAAAGAAGGTAAGCTCCACGGTTGAAGCCATGTCTTCGGGCCGAGACGTCCGCCATGTCTTCCGCCCCGGTGCCTTCCCCGACCCTGTTTCCTGTGGAGTCCCGCTGTGCACCTCTCCGCATCCCGCCGGTCGGCGTTCACGCTGATCGAGCTGCTGGTGGTGATTGCCATCATTGCCATCCTCATCGGCTTGCTGCTGCCCGCCGTGCAGAAGGTCCGCGAGGCCGCCTCCCGGGCCAAGTGTTCGAACAACCTCAAACAACTCGGCCTGGCGTACCACGCGTACCATGACACGAGCATGCAGCTGCCCCCGGCCGCATTGGGGGACCAGTACGCAGCCCACTTCGTGCTGGTCCTGCCCTACATCGAGCAGGCCAACCTCTACGCCAGGTTCAACCTGTCCCAGCAGATGACCTCCGGCGCCAACAACACCCAGTTGCTCGCGCCCGAGTCGACCGTGAACGTCTTCCTGTGCCCGAGCATCCGAGGGAACGGGGTCACGACCCTGGGGGCGGCGACGGACTACGTGGCGACCGGCAACCGGGAGGGGTCGAACGACTGCGACCGGCTCGA
The DNA here is from genome assembly GCA_017308215.1 of bacterium. GTDB lineage: Bacteria > Planctomycetota > Planctomycetia > Gemmatales > Gemmataceae > Urbifossiella. Next base: position 714 of record JAFKFQ010000646.1, read on the forward strand.
CGCCTCCCCGGACCAGCACTGGGGGATGCTGATCTACCCCACCGACCCGCTGCCGGGCACCGGCCGCACCGGGCTCAGGAGCCGAACGTCGTTCGCGAGCGTGACCGACGGGCTGAGTAACACCACCCTCCTGGGCGAGAAGCACGTCACGGCCAACGGGCTCGGTAAGGTCGCCAACGTGAGCGACGGGACGTGGGGGTACTGGTACATCAGCGACTACAAGACGTGGATGAACGTTCGCAACTCCAAGGCCACGCTCGGCGCGGGGCCGAAGGACGAGTCGTCCCGGTACCAGACGAAGCTCGGCAGCTGGCACACGGGCATCTGCCAGTTCGTGATGGGCGACGGCAGCGTGCGGGGTCTGAACAACAGCACCAGCACGGAGGTGTTGCTGCTGGCGGCCGACCGGCGCGACGGACGGGCCGACAACCCGCTCCCGTAGTCGTCGCCATTCCACTGGTCTCGGGCGCGGGGCGTACCGCCGGCGGTGCGCCCCGCTTCGTACGCACACACCAGTTGAGATGAGGATGAATCGAATGACTCGGATCAGCACCCGCTTGGGGGCCGCCACGCTCAGCGCCCTCGCCGCACTCTCACTCGCCGGGTGTGGGAGCGACCTGCAGCCCGTGACCGGCAAGGTGGTGTACGAGGACGGTACTCCCGTCAAGGGCGGTGACATCACCTTCAACAGCAAGGGCCGGACGCCGGCGGTGAACGCGTCCGGCAACATCGCCGACGACGGGACGTTTACGCTGAAGTTCAACGGCCGGGAGGGTGCCGCGCCGGGCAGCTACAAGGTCGTTGTCGTGGGCAAGGAGGGCTACGGCGAAGGGCCGGCGGTGGATGGCGTGTACGGCGACCCGCTGAATACGCCGCTGACGCAGGAGATCGTCGCGGGGAAGAACGACCTCACGATCACAGTCAAGCGGCCGACACGCAAGCGGTGACGCCGTGGCGGTGGCGGCCACCAGAAACGCACGAAGCCCAGGGACCGCGGTCCCTGGGCTCCGGCGATTCACGCGTTCATATCACGCCCCGACCAGCTCGCCCTCGTCGGCGAACTGCTCGGCCAGGGTCGGGTCGATCCCCTCCAGGACCTCCTTCAGCCGCGCCCGGGCGACGTGCAGCCGCCGCTTGACGGTCCCGGTCGGGACGTCGAACTCCCGGGCGATCTGCTTCAGGCTCCGGCCCCGGATGTAGAACGCCTCCAGGGTCGCCCGGTCCAGCGGCTTGAGCCGCGCCAGCCCGACCTTGAGCTGGGCGACGGCCTCGCCGACGGCGAACTCGTCCTCCGCCGCCCGCACCCGGGCCGGGACGGCGTCGAGGAGCTCGGTCTCGGCCCCGAACAGCGGCCCCCGCCGGGTCAGCCGGTTGATCGCCATCCGCGCCGTGATCCGCCGCAGCCAGCCGGCGAAGCACCGCGGGTCCCGCAGCTGCGGGAGCTTCCGCATGGCGTGGACGAACACGTCCTGCGCCAGCTCCTGGGCCTCGAGCGGGTTCCGCACCCGCGCCAGCGCCATCGCGTACACGCTCCCCTGGAACCGGGTGACCAACTCGCCGTAGGCGGCCCGGTCCCCGGTCTTCGCCCGCTCGACCAGGACGGTGATCTCGTTCCAGCTCATCGTCGGACCTTCCGCCCGATCCTTCCCGTTTGGTGTGTGAAAGCGGTACCTGCGGCCCGGCGGCCGGCCCGCCCCGGATCAGGGGAAGGGGGTCGGCACGTCCCGGCCGGGGGAGCCCCGACCCGCGCGTGAACCGTCCGGGCGTACCCGGGCGTGGCGCGGCGTCGTCGGCGGCGTCCCGCGTGGCGGGCGGGCCTACGGCTGATGGTGGCGTTGCGGGCGGCGGGTCGTGCCCGGGACGACTGGGTGAACGCGTCACCCGTCTGTCCGGTGGGCACCCGCTCGCCGCGCGGCCGGGCCGCGGGCCAGCACTCGCTCAGGAACCAGCGTGAACGTCTGAATCCGGTTGTGACCAACAGCTTTCGCGCAGTACGGTCTGGGGTTAATCAGTCGAACCCGTGGGCCGGGTTCTCGTGGGTCAATCCAGCGGTCCGTTCAAGTCGCGTAAGCCGTTGGTCACCTCACTTTCCGGCCGTCGGGGGCGTGGCCGGGAACCGCGTTGCGGGCCGTGTGTCGGTCTGCTGGTCGGGCGATTGGCAGTCGCTCCGGGACCAGGCTGACCGACCGGTTACCGCGGCGGCTCCCGCCCGCGTCGGCCGTTTGGCCGCGAGGCGCCAACTCCTTCTGGAGCTGACGCTTAGCGACCCGGGCCGCCCGAAGGCTGGGGTACCGGGGAAGGAACATCCGGCCGGACCGGCCGGGGGCTCGGCAGCTGCCCGCATTCGTTCGGCGGGCTCCTGCCGGCCCTCGGGGTTGTCCGAGGCCGGATTCGTGGGCAACGGGAATCGCCCACGGGAGTGGTCCGCCGGATACGCCGCGAACGCGACGAGCCCCTGACCGATGCGATCGGCCGGGGTGGTCAGCTTCACGCTGACCACCGTCACGGTCTTCGTCATCATGGTCATCAGGGTCGTGGTCATTGCAGGCCTCCGGCGGACGGTTGTGGCAGCGGTTTTGGGCCGCTGCCGGCGGTTGGAGCTAGGAGGTCATCACTGACGGTTAGAGTGACACGGGTTCGGGTTAAGGTCCGGCGGACGGATCGGACTTTCGCGCGCAGCCGGACGGGTAACTGTACCCGTCCTGACGGTCGGACGCAAGCCGCTCCGTCCATTTTACCCACGTCTTGTACGCCCCGGTTCGCTCCGGGGTGGCAGGGTAACTCCTCTCGGACGCCGGGACTCACCGGGAGGTTCGCGGCCGGCGCGGGATTTTTTCGGATTTCTTCCCACCGGCCGAGAGCTGCGGGACGACCGTCCCACGGCTTCCACGCCAGCGCCGCCCCTGTTCCGACTTGCGCCGGCCGGTCATAATAATTGCCGTCCTCCCCGCCGCATTCGCCGACAGGGTCGCACCTCATGCACGTTCCACCCCGGTTGCTCCCGTTCGCGTTCGTCCTCCTCGTCGCCATGCCCGCGGTTGCCCAGCCGGCACCGTCGGACGTCGAGGCGGTGGCGCGGATGAAGAAAGACCTGTTCTTTCTCGCCGGCCCCGAGTGTGAGGGGCGCGGTGTCGGTACCGCCGGGCTCGACCGGGCGGCGGACTATGTCGCCGCGGCTTTTAAGGCCGCCGGCCTGAAGACCTCGTTCCAGCCGTTCGTGATGAACGGCTTCCCGGACCTCGACGGCCCCAGCCGCCTCGACTTCGCCGTCGGCGACATGGAACTCGCGTTCAAGAACAAGACCGACTTCGTCCCGACCGGGTACAGCAGCGGCGGGAAGCTGAACGCCCCGGTCGTGTTCGTCGGCCACGGCATCACCGCCCCGAACCTCAAGTACGACGACTACGCCGGCGTGGACGCGAAGGGGAAGTGGGTGATCGTCATCCGCCGCACGCCGCGGCCGACCGAGAAGGGCGACAAGCGGTTCGACACGACCGTCCCGGCCGGCGAGGACACCCCCTACGCGGCGCTGCGGATGAAGCTTGACAATGCGGTCGAGCACAAGGCGGCCGGCGTCATCTTCGTGAGCGACCCGGAGACCGCCGGCAAGGACGACCAACTCATCGCGTTCGACGACCACAAGTACACGGACGTGCCCGCCCGGCTTCCGGTCCTACACCTGAAGCGCGCCGCGGCGTCGCGGCTGCTCCAGGCCGCGCTCGGCAAGACGCTTGTGCAGTTGGAGGCCGAGAACGACGCCGAGCTCAAGCCGGTGTCGGTCGAGCTGCCGAAGACGCGCGGCGAGGGCGACATCGGCGTGATTCGAAAGGAGATCACGGTTCGCAACGTCGTCGGCGTTCTCGAAGGCTCCGGCCCGCTGGCGGACGAGACGGTCGTGGTCGGCGCCCACTACGACCACCTCGGCTACGGCAGCGGGCCGCTCAGCATGGGCGGCAACCCCGCCCAGGGGAAGCTCCACTACGGCGCCGACGACAACGCCAGCGGCACCACGGGCCTGATGGAGCTCGCCCGCCGGTTCGGCGCTATTAAGGACCGCCGCGGCCGGCGGCTCGTGTTCGTGGCGTTCACCGGCGAGGAGCGCGGGCTGTTCGGGTCAAAGTACTACTGCGAGCACCCGGTCGTGCCGTTGGCGAAGACGGCGGCGATGGTGAACCTCGACATGATCGGCCGCCTCCGCCCCGGCCCGGGCGACTGGCTCGGGCTCACGACAAAGCCGCGGATGGTGGTGTACGGCACCGGTACCGGCGACACGTTCGAGCGGACGGTCGGCGCCGCCGAAACGCGCTACGGGCTGAAGATCCTGAAGATTCCCGGCGGCATTGGGCGGAGCGACCACGAGTCATTCTACCGCAAGCGGGTGCCGGTGCTGTTCCTGTTCACCGGCCTCCACGACCAGTACCACCGTCCCACCGACACGCCCGAGTCGATCGACGTACCGGCGATGGCGAAGGTCGTGTCGCTCTGCGACGACCTCGTACTCGACCTCAGCACGGCGCTGGCCCGGCCGCGGTTCCAGGAGCAGTCCGGCGGCTTTGAAGACCCTCTGAGCCCGAACCCACACGCGGGGAACGTGAAGCTCGGCGCGGTGCGCCTCGGCGTGCGCCCGGACTACGGCTACATGGGCGGCGACGGGATGCGGATCGAGGGCGCGACCGCCGGCGGGCTCGGCCAGCGGGTCGGGCTGCGGGAGGGCGACGTGATCGTCGAGATCGCCGGGGTGCCGGTGCGGAGCGTACAGGGCTACATGGCCGCGATGGCGACCCGCCGCCCCGGGCAGGAGTTCGAGCTGGTGATTACGCGCGGCGGGAAGCGGGTGCCGCTGCGGGTGCTGCCGTAACTCAGGTCGGCCGGCTCACGCCCGGCCGGACGGTCATGTGCCGCGGCTTCACCCCGGACCGCGTCGCGTCGGGGAGCGTCTCGTCATCGGGGACGGCCCGCGGCGCCCGGTTAGGCTCGGTGATGACCTTGTAGCCGAGCGCCTTCAGGATGCCCTGCGTGAGTGTCTGACAGTTCGGGTAGCGGTCCTGCGGGACCGGCGCGAGCGCCTTGGCGATCACCGGCTGCTCTGCCACCGGCAGTGCCGACAGGTCCGCGGCCCCACGACTGAACGACTTCGGCAGTTCACCCGGCGGGGCCGGCGGGAACGGGAAGCACCCGGTCCGCAGTACGTGGTATGTCACCGCCAGGCTGAACTGGTCGGAGAAATCCGTCTGGTAGCCCTGCAGTACCTCGGGGGCGGCGTAGTCGCGGGTGCCGTGCCGGGGGCAGGGGGTGGTCGGGCCGTTCGTCGCCGTCGCCACGCCGTAGTCGGTCAGCTTCGCCACGTCGCCGAAGAGCAGGATGTTGTTCGGCTTAATGTCGCCGTGCTGGAACCCGACCTTGCGGCCGTCACGGACGTGCTTGCGGGCGTTGAGGAAGTCGAGCGCTTGGCCCACCTGCCACAGGTACAGCCCGAGCTGGGCCGGCGGGATCGGTTGGCGGAGCTCGTCGTGGTACAGGAACATCAGGTCGAGCAGAGTCGCTTCGGCCAACTCCATCACCGTGACGATGTACCCGGGCACGCTCCAGACGGCGTGCATCTTCACCAGGTACGGGTGGTCCATCGACTGGAACGACTGGACCGACCGGAGTTCGCGGGAGGTCGTGGTGGCGTTCGAGCTGAGCATGAACTTGAGGGCGACCGGGCCGCTCGGCGACTCGGCCTCCCAGACCTCGGCGAACCCGCCCCGGCCGCGGACGC
>JAFKFQ010000646.1:6538-11203 GCA_017308215.1 bacterium
CCGATGCGCCCCTTGCCGCCCAGGAAGTTCGGCAGCGCGTCCTCGCCCGATCCGGCGGGCGAACCGGGCCGGGGAGTCTGCCCGGGCCGGTCAACGTTAACCCTAGCACACACGCGGCCCGGAAGTGCCTCCCCCGCGCCCGAAACTTCGGCCGCAGCCGAAATCGCTACTCATCTCTTATCGCCCGCCGCGTTCACCCGCGGAAGTACGCTCACGGTCCAGCTCACCGGCCGCCCGTTCCGGTACGGCATGACCCCGTGAAACTGCGGGCGAGCCGGGTCGAACACGAGCGGGAGGAAGTGCCGGTCGCCCTCCCAGAGCGGTAGTTCGCTCACCCGGTCAATTTCGATCCACTCCAGCGTACCCTCGGCGTTCGCGGTCGGTGGCGTGCCGGTGAACCGGTCGATGCGGAAGACGAACCCGAACCAGTCCTCGCCGTTCTTGCCGAACCCCGGCCACGACACCGTGCCGGCGAGTTCGATCGCCTCGCACTCGATCCCGGCCTCTTCGCGGAGCTCACGCCGCATCCCGGTGACCACGTCCTCGCCGGCGTCGAGCTTGCCGCCGAGCCCGTTGTACTTGCCGAGGTGCGCGTCGCCGGGGCGGGCGTTGCGGTGGACCATCAGCACCCGCCGCCGGTCCGGCGAGAACACATAGCCGAGCGTGGCGAGGACGGGGGTGTAGGGCATGGGAACGGGGGACTTTGGGACCGAGGGACTTTGGGACCGAGGAACACACCGGGACGGTCACGTATCTTCCGTCCCTCCGTCCCCCTGTCCCTCGGTCCCAAAGTCCCCGATGATCTTCCGCACCGCCGCCAGGTCTTCGTCACTCACACCTTCGCGGCGGCGGTAGCGGCGTTCGAGGGCGTCGAGGAGTGCCTCCCACATGTCGCGCGTCGGCACGACGGTGCGGTCCCAGTCGGTGCGGCGGCGGAAACGAACCTGGAACCGCCACGCCCGGGCGAACTTCTCGACCCGCACGAACCGCTTCTCGCCGGTGTCCGGGTCGGTGTCGGTCCACTCGATGCTCATCGGCCGGGCTCCGCGGCGGGGTAGAATCAGGATAGCGTGATCCCGGCCGGCCGGGGTATCCTGCCGCGGTCGAGGTCCGCTCCATGCTGCTCTACCACGACCATTCCACCGTCGTCACCGCGCTCGCCTTCTCGCCGGACGGGTCGGCGCTGGCGTCCGGCGGTCGTGACGGCGCCGTGTGGGTCCGCTCCGACGCCAGCGCCGAACTCCTAGTCGAACCCGGTCTTAAAGCCCCCGCCGTTCACGGGCTCACGTTCCTTGCCGACGGGGGGCTCGTGGTCGCCCACGCCCACGGCTGGCACCTATACCGCCGCACCGACGGCACCTGGCGGGCGTTCGGCCCGCCGGCGCCGGCGGGCGTGAACGGCGTCGCCGCGGCCGGGCCGCACTGGCTGGCGGTCGGTACCGGCGACCGCGTAAAGCCGACGCCCGGCGCCTTCGAGTTGTGGGACTTGAAGACCGAGAAGCGGATCGGCCCGGCGTTCCGCGAGCCGAACGGCGTTCGCGCCGTGGCCGCCGCCCCCGCCGCCGGCGTGGTGGCGTGGGCGACCGGGCACATGAAGGTCACGGCCTGGGACGTCCGCAAGCGCGACCCGGTTCACTTTCCGCTCAGGCACACCGCCCCCGGCATCGCCCTGTCGCCGGACGGCGCCACGCTCGCCGCCGCGGTCGATTGGGGCGTGCGCCTGTTCGACGTACCGAAGCGGCAGGAGCGACTCGCGGTGAAGGGGCACAAGGGGATGGTGACCTCGCTGGCGTTCAGCTCTGACGGCGCGACGCTCGTGACCGGTAGCTGGGACCAGACCGTCCGCCTCTGGGACGCGGCGACCGGCGCCGAGCGGGCCGGGTTGTCGTGGCCGGTCGGGAAGGTGACGGCGGTCACCTGGGCGGCGGACGGGCTGCGGATCGCGGCCGGCGGCGATGGCGGCGCGGTCGTGGTCTGGGACGTGGATTAGAAGACATTTTTTGACAGGATGAACAGGATCAGACAGGATGAAATCGGTCTTTGTTTTTCATCCTGTCTGATCCTGTTCATCCTGTCAAAAAATGTCCCGGCTCACACGACCCGGCGGTCGAAATCGGGGATCTGCGTGAACGCGATGCGGACCGGCGCCGCGTCCTTCAGCCCCCACATCCCGCCGAAGTGGACGACACTGCTACCGAATTCGGCGTTCACCTTGTCCATCGCGTGCGACAGCTCCGCCTGCTTGCGGTCCGCCTCGAACAGGCTCGGCGTCGCGCTCGCCGCCGGGCGCAGGTCGGTCAGCACCATCCCCATCTTGAACGGCACCGCGTCGCCGGCCGGGCGGTTTTTCCACAGGTCGGACACGGCCCGCAGGATGCCCGGCGTGTCCTGGCGGTGCGGGAACCGGCAGCCGGCGCCCCAACTCGCCTTGCCCCAACCGGACGGTGCGGCCACCGTGCCGGGATCGCCGAGGTAGCTCACGCCGATTGACACGCCACCGGCCCAGTAGCCGACCCGCCGCAGCCGGGCCACCGCCTTGTGTGTCAGGCGGACGAGTACGCCGTAGGCGCCGGCGTCGGTCCGCAGGTCCGGCGGGAGGACGTGCGAGTGGCCGACCGTCCGTCGGAGAGTCTCCTTCTCGGGCACGTCCTCGCCGCGGACGGTCCGGTACCACTTCTCGCCGAGTAGTTTGCTCCCCCACACCGCTGCAAACACCTGCGCCGGGGCGGCGCAGAACTGTTCGGTGGTGAAGATGCCGTGCAGCCGCAGCCGCTTCGCCATCCGCGGGCCGACGCCGGGGAAGGCTTCGATCGGGAGTGAGTACAGCATGTGCGGCAGGTCGTCGTCGCCGAACACCGTCAGGCCGTTCGGCTTCTGGAAGTCGGAGCCCATCTTGGCGAGGATCTGGTTCGGGCCGGCGCCGATCGAGCAGTGCATCTGGTCGCCGGCACGATGGTAAATTGCCTCCTTGACGGCCTGTGCGATCTTGACCACCTTCTCGGGTCGTCGTTCAGACGTGACCAGCTTGCACGCCATCTCGTCGATCGACACGATCCGCTGGGGCGGGATCACGGACCCGACCGCATCGACGATCCGGTTGTGCATGATGACGTACTCGCGGTGCTGGGCTTGCCGGAGGATGAGCCCCGGGCAGCGCTGTTTGGCCTCCCACACGGCCATGCCGGTCTTCACCCCGAATGCCTTCGCCTCGTAGCTGGCGGCGAGGCAGAACGTCGTTCGCGCCATGAGCGGCACCACCGCGACCGGCTTGCCGCGGATGGCCGGATCGAGCTGCTGCTCGACCGATGCGAAGAACGAATTCATATCGACGAACAGGTAACGGAGCGGCATGGGGCGGCCTCCGTAGTTGCTCTGCGTTCAGTAGTGAAATTGCGTACACAGATTCCTGATAACCTCCCGTTGTGGCGAAGCAAACGGAATCAGCGGAATTCGGCAAAAAAGTCGTCGAGAACGGTGCCGGACCGTGGCTGAGGGCTGAGCTCAGGAAGATGGGCGATGGTCCGTGACACCGCCGACGCCCACCCAAGGTGGGCGAACCAGAGGGTGGCGTGGCGTGCCCCTATACTGGTGGGACGGAGGTACGACGGATGCCGCGGGTGGTGCTGGCGATGAGCGGCGGGGTGGACAGCTCCGCGTCGGCCGTGCTGCTGAAGCGGCAGGGGTACGACGTGGTCGGGCTGTTCATGCGCACGGGCGTCGAGCACCCCGGCGATCACTCGCCCGGCCGCAAGGACCACAAGAAGGGGTGTTGCTCGGCGGTCGACGCCGGCGACGCCCGCCGCGTCGCCGACCGGCTCGACATCCCGTTCCACGCCCTCGACTTCGAGACCGAGTTCGGCCGGATCATCGACTACTTCGCCGACGAGTACGCCCGCGGCCGCACGCCGAACCCGTGCGTCGTGTGCAACACCTGGCTGAAATTCGGTCAGCTCTGGGGCTTCGCGCAGACGCTTGGGGCCGACTTCATTGCCACTGGTCACTACGCGCAGATCGTGAGCAGCCCGGACGGCCCGGAACTGCACCGCGGGGCGGACCCGGACAAGGATCAGAGTTACGTCCTGCACGGCATCCGGCGTGAGGTGCTGCCGCACCTCCTGTTCCCGGTCGGTGGGCACCGGAAGGCGGAGATCCGCGAACTGGCACGCGAGGCCGGGCTCGGCGCGATGGCGGACAAGCCGGACAGCGTGGAAATCTGCTTCGTCCCCGGCGGCGACCACACCGAGGTGGTCCGCCGGCGCCGGCCGGAGGTGGCGAAGGCCGGCGTGGTGCGCGAGCGCGACGGCACGGTGCTCGGCGAGCACGACGGCATCGACCGCTTCACGATCGGCCAGCGAAAGGGGCTCGGCATCGGCGGCGGGAAGAAGCGGTTCGTACTCGAACTGCTGCCGGAGTCGAACGAGGTGGTGGTGGGCGACCCGGAGGAGCTTCTGGCGGATGGACTGGTCGCGTCCGGAATGAACTGGCTGACCGATCTGCCGCCGAACGGCTTAAGCTGCGCTGCGAAGATCCGCTACCGGCACCCCGCGGTCCCGGCGACGGTCGTCGCCACGCCGGACGGCGGCGCCGTGGTGCGCTTCGCGGAACCGCAGCCGGCCGTGACGCCGGGGCAGGCGGTGGCGCTGTACGCCGGCCCAAAGCTCCTCG
>JAFKFQ010000647.1 GCA_017308215.1 bacterium
TTGGAGCTGTTCGGACCAGCACCAGTAGTACAGCTCGTCGTCGGCCGGCGGGAGGACCGCGGCGAGGACGAGGTACACCGGCGTCAGCCCGGCGAGGAGCCACCCGAACCCGCGCCCGCTCACGCCGCCACCCCCGAATCCGTGGGGACCACCCGGCCAACATCGTGCTGCCGACTGCGGGGTATACACGATCTGCGCGGGCGGGGCGAGAGCGGTTTTTGGTACACTGGTGATGGCGAACGGCCGGAGTTGCGGCGATGCTGGACGAGTACCTGAACGAGCGGGTCGTCCTCGACCTGGCGAGCCTGTTCGTCTGTCTCGGCAAGCTCGCTCGCTACGACGAGCACTTCTTGGAGCTGCGCAACGCCGACATCCACGACCTCCGCGACACCGAAACAACGCGCGAGAACTACGTCGCCGAGTCGGTGGCGACGGGGGTGAAGCGGAACCGCAAGAAAGTACTGGTGCGCCGCGCCGAGGTGGTCGCCATCGCGCGCATCTCCGACGTGGTGGACGCCTGATGAAGCCGACCGATGTGGCGATCCCGGTGCTGCCGTGCCGCTCGCTCGATGAGACGTTGCACTTCTACAGTCACCTCGGCTTCTACATTGACTTCCGCCAGGACGCGCCCGACCCCTACGCTATCCTCCACCGCGGGCGGCTCGAACTGCACGTCTTCGTGCTCCCCGGCCTTGACCCCGCCACGTCGTACACGAACTGCTACCTGCGCGTCGGCGACGTGAACGAACTGGCGACGATGTGGGCCGACGCGAAGCTGCCGGCGCACGGCATTCCGCGGATGACCGCGGTCGAAGACAAGCCGTGGGGGATGCGCGAGTTCGCGGTCGTCGATCCGAACGGGAACCTGCTGCGGGCGGGGCAGCCGATCGCGGCGGCTCGGGGCTTGTAGGACGGGCCGAACCCGCAAGGCCCGACGCTACCCCGCCACCAGCGCCAGCCAGCTGCGCAGCGTCGCCTCCAGCCACGCCCGCTCCTCGGGCTTGAACGGCGGCTGCGACTCGGCGGCCTCCGCGAAGCGCGTCTTCGTCGCGGCGTCGATCGTGCGGCGGCCCTTCGCGGTCAATTCCACCACCACCTTGCGACGGTCCTTCGGGTCGGTCTTGCGGTAGACCAGTCCGTCGCGGCAGAGCGTGTCGAGCCGGGCCGTCATCCCGCCGGACGACAGCATCACGCTTTCGAGCAGCTGGGTCGGCGTCAGCCCGCCCTTCGGGCCGTTGCGGCGCAGGGTGGCGAGGATGTCGAACTGGCCGAGCGTCAGGTGGTGCTTCTCCAGCGCCGTCTCCACGCTGCGCTCGAGGTGCTGGGCCAGCACGATCACCCGCCCGACGAGCCCGAGCGGCGTCGGGTCGAGGTCCGGGCGCGCCGCCTTCCACGCCGTCAGCATCCGGTCGATCACGTCGGCGTCGCTCATGTATCCGAGCGTATCCGCGATTATCTTGATGTCAAGATTCTTGACAGCGAGATAACCCGCGGATACCCTCACCCCGGACACCCTCACCCCAACCCGCGAGGCGGCGATGAAGGAAATTCGGATCGGCAACACGGTCGAGCAGTGCGTCGAGCGGGCGGACTACCCGCCGGAGAAGATCAAGGCGATCCTCGGCGGCGAGACCGTCGCCGTGCTCGGGTACGGGGTCCAGGGCCGCGGCCAGTCGCTCAACATGCGCGACAACGGCGTCAAGGTCATCGTCGGCCAGCGGAAGGGCGGCAAGGCCTACGACCTGTGCCTCGAGGACGGCTGGAAGCCGGGCGAGACGCTGTTCGACCCGGAGGAGGCCGCGGCGAAGGGCACCGTGGTGCAGTACCTCCTGTCCGACGCCGGGCAGAAGGACATGTGGCCCAAGATCAAGCCGCACCTCACGAAGGGGAAGGCGCTCTACTTCTCGCACGGCTTCTCGGTGGTGTTCAAGGACCAGACCGGCGTCGTGCCGCCCGCCGACATCGACGTGATCCTGTGCGCCCCGAAGGGCTCGGGCACCACGGTGCGCCGCCTGTTCCTCGAAGGCCGCGGCATCAACAGCAGCTTCGCCGTCTTCCAGGACGCGACCGGCAAGGCCCGCGACCGCGTGCTCGCGCTCGGCGTCGCCATCGGCTCGGGCTACCTGTTCGAGACGGACTTCAAGAAGGAAGTGGTGAGCGACCTGACCGGCGAGCGCGGGGTGCTGATGGGCGCCATCTACGGGCTGTGGCTGGCCCAGTACGAGGTGCTGCGGGCGAACGGGCACAGCCCGAGCGAGGCGTTCAACGAGACGGTCGAGGAGGCGACGCAGAGCCTGTACCCGCTGATCGGCGAGAAGGGGATGGACTGGATGTACGCCAACTGCTCGACGACGGCGCAGCGCGGCGCGCTCGACTGGTTCACCGCGTTCCGCGACGCGAGCAAGCCGGTGTTCGAGAAGCTGTACCAGTCGGTCGCCAGCGGCGAGGAGGCGCGGCGGACGCTGGAGGCGAACAGCCGGCCGGACTACCGCGCCGGGCTGGAGAAGGAGTTGAAGGCGATCGCCGAGAGCGAGATGTGGCAGGCGGGCGCGCAGGTGCGGGCGCTGCGCCCCGAGCGGCAGGGTCAGTGACAGCCGATTGTCACCACTGTGACATCCGGCTGTCGCAATCAGTGACAGCCGGATGTCACGAGCCGTGCGAGGGAACGCGGCGGGCGTGGCGGGGTTTTCCCCCGGATTTTCTTGGGTGAGACGCGCCGACGGTGACAGCGGTAATTCAAAGACAAATATAAACACGACTTCGCAGACGCCCTTTGTCGAATTTTTGAGCATCCGTGCCCTCCAGAAGTTTTTTCGGATTTCTTGTGCGCCCGCCCCGGCGCGCAACTGCTTACCTGGAAGGGGGGTCGGCGTCAGCCCGCGCGCGCATCCCCCGGCGGGGGGCTGGAGGGGGCATTCCCCGTCCTTGACACCCCCTTTGGCGCCCCTCTAAGATGCCCGCGTTCGACCTCGGCCGTCCGCCGCCGGCTTCTTCCCGTGGCGGTTTCGTCACCACCCCGGGCGGCCCGGGTTCGTCCGAATTCCGCGTCCGGTCCCCTCGACGCGGTCCCGTTTGTTGCCGGTGTAGAGCCGTAACTTATTTGTCCGCCGTCCGTTGCGGCCCGGCCGCAGGGGGAGCGTCGCCATGCCGCCGACCGACGCCGTTGCCGAGTTCCGCCGCGACTGGCTACCCCACGCCACGGACGCCGGACTGGATCGCATCATTGATTTGCTGGAAAAGGCGAGTCTCCTTCTGATTCATGGTGCGTTCACGCGGGCGGTGCCGATGGGCTGCCTGGCGACGCACATCGCCTGGAACCACCCCGAGACCGCCGGGTACGAGCACGAAGCCGGCGTGATGTGGCTCTGCCGCGTCGCCGGCCTCAACCCCGCGACCTCGACGCTCATCCTCGCCTGGGACCGCGCCGGCGTCGGCGACTTCGAGTTGCGGCTGGGGTTGCTCGCCGCGTGCCGCGAGGAGAAGGAGAGACGAGCCGGCGTGGAGGTGGGCGAGGCGGAGTTGGCGTTCTGCTGACCCGGGGTGCCCGATGCTCGCCCGCGTCCTCGAACCCGAGGTGATGGACACCCCGGACGACGCCCGCGACTACGACGCGATGGACCACTCGGCGGTGAACGCTACGTTCGCCGCCGATTTTCTTGCGCGGTGGGACAGCCGCGGAATGGTGCTCGACGTGGGCACCGGCACGGCGCAAATCCCCATCGAACTCTGCCGCCGCCACGACTCGATCTTCGTCGTCGCCGTCGACCTCGCGGAGGAGATGCTGGCGCTCGCGCGGAAGAACGTCGAAGCGGCGGGGTTCACCGGGCGCATCCGACTCACCCGCATCGACGCGAAGGGATTGCCGTACCACCCAGGCGCGTTCGGGGCGGTCGTCTCGAACAGCATCATCCACCACATCCCCGAGCCGACGAGCACGTTCGCCGGGATGCACGCGGTCTGCGCCGACGGCGGGCTGATCTTCGTCCGCGACCTGTTCCGCCCGCCAGACGAGGACACGCTGCGCCGCCTCGTCGCCACCTACGCCGCCGGGTGTAACGCGCACCAGATGCAACTCTTCGCCGACTCGCTGCGGGCGGCGCTAACCGTCGAGGAAGTCCGCGAGTTGGTCGGCCGCCTCGGCTACGCGCCGGAGACGGTGCAGGCCACGTCCGACCGGCATTGGACGTTCGCGGCCGTGCGCCCGGCCCGGTAGAATGGGGCACTTCGTCCCCGACCCCGCCATTCCATGCCCCCGCTCATCGACGCCCTCGCCTGGGTCGGGAACCTCGCCGGGTTCGGCGCCCGCGCCGCGGGCGCGGCGTTCACCGCCCTGCCCCGCCCGCGCTGGTGGGTGCGACCGTTCTACGGCATGGTCGTCGGCGCCCTGCCGCTCGCCGGCGTCGCCGGGCTGGCGCTCGGCGTCGTCATCTGGCTCCACACCCGCGACGTGCTGGCGCGTGCCGCCCCCGGGGCAGTCGAGTACCTGCCGACGTTCCTCGCCGCCGACGTGCTCCTCGAACTCGCGCCGGTCGGCGCCGGGCTCATCGCCGCGGCCCGCACGGGGGCCAGTCTCGGCTGCGAACTCGCGTCGATGAAGGTCGGCGAGCAGTTGGACTTCTCTCCAGTCGCCGGCGAGTTCCGGAAGGGCGGCCAGGCGGGCCCGCGCGTCCTCGCCGCGGTCCTGGCGGTGCCGGTGCTGCACGTCGTCATCGCCACGGTCGCGCTCGGGAGCGGGTTCGTGGCGGAAACGGTCGCGGGGCACACGACACCGCTGCGCTACGAGACGGCGGCGGTGCGGGAACTCTACCTGGCGGACGTGGTGCCGGCGGGGCTGAAGACGCTGGCATTCGGCCTCGTCGTCGGCGTCGCCGGGTGCTTCGCCGGGCTGACGGCGCGCGAGGGGTCGGAGGGCGTTGGGAAGGCGGCGACGGACGCGGTGGTTGTGTGCGCGCTGCTGGTGCTCGCCGCCGACGTGCTGCTCGTCGGCGCGATCAAGGCGTTCGGGTGAATCAGGGCGTGAGGCGCGGCACGATCGGCCCGGACGCCGGCTGCGGCCCGGGCGTCGCCGCCGGTTGCGGTCCCGGCGTCGCGGCGGGCGGCAGTTGCTGCGGCGCCGGCGGGTTCAGCACGCGGGGGCCGGGGTCGTCCGCGGGCGGCTCGTCGGACGGCGGCAGGTTGATCCCGCGCGTCCGCAGGGCGTCGGCGTTCTGGATCAGTTCCCCCGGGTCGGGGCGGCGGATCGGGGTGAGTTCGAAGTAGTAGCGGCGCACGTCTTCAACCCGGAACGGCCAGAACACGTCGGCGAGGAAGTCGAACGGCGGGTAGGCGTACCACGGGGCGACGACGTGGACGCGGCGCGTCAACGTCTCGTGGTCCGGGTGGACGAGGCGGATGGTGTAGTACCCGTAGTACTCGAACGGGGCGTGGGCTGGGGCGGCGCCGACCGGCTTGTTGTCGATGTACACCTGAGCAGTGGGAACGTTCGACTCGACGACGAACCGGCGGTTAACGCCGCCGCACCCGGCCGCCGCCAGCGCGACCACCGCGACCGCCGCAGACCGCCAGGCCCGACCGGACATCCGGTTCCCCCCGCCCCAGGCGGTGTTGGGTGCTAGAATGAAGACACGACCGGCCCATACCCCCCGCCCGGCGCGGGGTCAATCGGAACCGCCGGCCGCCCGGCCGGTGGACTGGCACGTCCGCCCCCCGGCCGCGTACACTGGTCCCACCGACCCCGCACGCCTCTTCCCGAGGGTGGTCCGTTGGCGGCATTCGAACCGGTCCGCTTTGCCGCGCTGACGGACGTCGGCGTGAAGCGGAGCCACAACCAGGACGCCTGCTCGGCGAACCCCGCCCCGGACGAGGCCGCGTGGCGCGACCACGGGCACGTCTTCGTCGTCGCCGACGGGATGGGCGGCCACGCGGTCGGCGAGAAGGCCAGCGCCAAGGCCGTCCGCGACATCCCGTTCCTGCTCACCAGGTACACCCGCGACGGGGTCGCCGCCGGCATCCGCCGGTCGTTCGCCGAGGCCAATACCGGCATCTACACGATCGGCCAGGAGAACCCGGAGTTCCGCGGCCTCGGCACCACCGCCGTCGCGCTCGTCCTCCGGCCCGAGGGCGCCTGGGTCGGTCACGTCGGCGACAGCCGCGCCTACCGGTTCCGCGACGGCAGGGCGGAACAGCTGACGTTCGACCACTCGTGGGTCTGGGAGATCGCCCGCCGGCAGGGCGTGGACCCGGACGAGCTCGGGGACTTCAAGAAGAACGTCATCATCCGCTCACTCGGCCCGGACCCCGAGGTCGAGGTGGACGTGGAAGGGCCGCACCCGGTCCAGCCCGGCGACGTGTACCTGCTCTGCTCCGACGGGCTCACCGGCGTGGTCACGCCCGACGAGGTCGGGGCGGTGGCGACGACGCTCCCGGCCGACGAGGCGGCGCGCCTGCTGGTTCACCTCGCAAACCTCCGCGGCGGGCCGGACAACATCACCGTGCTCATCGTCCGCGTCGGCGGCGGGGCGTCGGACCCCGAGACCGCCCGGAAGGCGGCCGGGCCGGTCGGGCGGCTGGTGGCGGCGTGGAACAAGAAGGTGCCGCTCCCGTACACCGCGCTCGGCGGCGGCGGGTTCCTCGCGGCGCTGGCGCTGGCGATGCACTTCGGCGAGATCCCCGGCGCGAGCGTGCTGTTCATCCTCGCCGCCGTGGTGATTCTCGGCGGGATCGCCGGGCTGGTCGCACAATTGATGAAAGAGGAGCCGGAGCAGGAGGCGCCGCCGCCCGAGGAGGAAGGGCCGCGCGAGTTGCACGTCTACAAGACGACGGCGTGCCCGATCACGCCCGAGGTGGCGGAGAAGTTCGCCGGGCTGGAGGCGGCACTGGTACAGGCGATGAAGGCGCAGGACGTGGCGGCCGACTGGGGCGCCCACGACAAGCTCGCCCACGCCGCCGACGCCGCCAAGCCGAAGGGCGACGCCGAGGCGGTACGGGCGCGGTGCAAGTCGCTCTTGTTCCTGGCCGAGGCATTCCACAAGGCGCGGAACAAGGAGGAGTCGTTCCGACCGAGTTGGACCAGCCCGACGCGGACGTGACCGGGTGAGTTGGTTTTGGGCGAACGGCCGACCGTTCGCCCTGAACACCGAGACCCGTTCACTTCACCTCGACCGGCACCACCTTCAGGTTCCGGTACGCCACCGGCCCGTGATCCCCTTGCAGCATGAGCGGGCCGGTCGGCGCCTCCTTGCCGGTCAGGCCGCCGGGCGTCGCCCCCTTCATCTCCACGTCCTTGTGCAACGTCGTCCCGTTCAGCACCACCGACCGGAACTTGGCGTTCGCCACCTTCTTGCCGTTCTCGAACTTCGGCGCCTGGAAGACGATCTCGAACTTCTGCCACTCGCCCGGCTTCTTGGCCGCGTTCACCTTCGGCGCCGCAGCACTGTACAGCGCCCCGAGATCGCCCATGCCGAGCTTGTCGGCCGGCTTGCCGTAGCTGTCGAGCACCTGCACCTCGTACTCGCCCATCAGGTAGATGCCCGAGTTCGAGCCCTTCGGCAGCATAAACTCGACCTCCAGCATCACGTCGCCGAACTTCGCCTCGGTGTACAGGTCCGACCCGCCGCCGGTGATCGCGGCGAGCACCCGGTTCGTCCCGCCCGGCGAGTTGTCAATCCCGCCGACGAGCTTGCCGGGCTCCTTCTCGTCCCACGACACCGCACACGCCTGCCACTGGTTCTTCGCCTGATTCTTGGCCTTCCAGCCGGTGAGGTCTTTGCCGTTGAAGAGCTTGACCGGGGTCGGGTCGGCAGCCGGCGCGAGCGACGCGACGAGAACCGCGGGGGCGAGCAAGAGGCGACGCATGGTGAGCTCCGAGAAGGGGAAGCGGGGTGGGACCGACGCACCGTGATGGTACGCGCAGTGCGGAGGAAAGGCGAGCAGCGGACCGGCTCAGGGCTTGTAGAGCGGGTCGAGTCTTCGAGACTTGACACAGGACCACGGGTGCTCACGACGGCACCCCCGAACCTCAAACCCACCTGGGTTCAACTTCCCGTGAGCCCGATCTCGTTGCACGAGTTGCCGTGTCAGGTCTCGAAGACTCGACTCGAGCTACAGAAACCCCAAGCCAACGAGGAAAGCCGGGGACAGCCGCCCCCGGCTTTCGGGTTGCTTCACCCCGCCCGCCGCTCGGGCAGCGGGTACTCCAGGATCTCCTGGAGCAGCTCGCGCTTGCTCGGGCGGGCGAGCAGCGGCACGAGGTTCGGCAGGGCGTAGTAGTCGCCGTCGAACTGGTACGCGTCGGCCGCGATCCCGGCCTTCTTGCACTCGTCCTCCAGCTGGCTCGTCGCGCCCGTGACCTTCACGAAGCACACCGCCGGCTCGACCTTCAGCTCGTCCCGGTACTTCAACAGCTCCGGCACGAACTTGGGGGCGTTGTTCTCCCCCTCGTCGGTCACGACGACGACCTGTTCAACGTACTGCCGCTTCCGCCGCAGCACCTCAATCGCCACCCCGACCGACGTACCGCCGCCAGCGGTGATGCCCGTCAGCGCCGCCTCCCACGCCGCCAGGTCCGGCCCCGCGGCCTCGACCGGGTAGGCGATGGTGTCGAAGGCGTAGGCGTACAGCTCCCGGTCGGCGACGGCCGCGAGCAGCGCCCCGAGCCGCTTGCCGACCTCGATCGCCTGCGACATCGACCCCGACTTGTCGATGAGCAGCGCCGTCGGGCGGGTGATCCGGCCGCGGGCCTTGACCCGGGCGTCGGCCACCGCGTCGAGCTTCGCCTTCACCTCGGCCGACACGCCGGCCGCGTCGCGGGCCTTCTCGGCCTTGAACGCGCTGACGCGCCCGAGCGTCTTCGCCTTCTCCAGCCGGTCCTCGATCATCGCCTTCACCGCCGCGTCGTCGAGCGCGCCGCGCCGGCGGAGCATGTCGAGATTGTTGATGACTTCCTGCGGGGTCATCCGGCCGACGAGCGCCTTCAGCACGGCCGGCGTGACCGCCTTCACGACCCCGACCGCGACGCGGAACGGCACGTCGTACTGCACGATCAACCGGGCCGCCGCCTCGGGCGTCTCGGCGGCGGCGAGCGCCTTGAGCCCGGCCTGCTTCGACCCCTCGGGCGGCACGTCGTCGAACAGCACCGCCTGCGCCCGCGGGCCGGGCTTCACGTGCAGGAGCGCGTACAGCCGCTTCAGCGCCTTGCGGGCGGTGAGGGCGGTGCTGTCGAACCACTTGTCGTCGGCCTCCCGCTCGCGGAGGTAGCGCGTGACCTCGGTGCGCACCGACCGCGGCACGTTCCGGCCGAGGCCGCCGTCGGCGGTCATCGTCACCTTCTCCTTCTTCGGCGCCACGACCTCGACCTTCACCTCCTCCTTCCACCCGTGGATGAAGTCGACGACGCGGCCGACCTGGTACGGCGGCAGCTGGCGGAGCAGCGCGAGGCCGACGGCGCGGTGACCCGGGAAGGTGCTCAGCGCCAGGGTGACGACGAACATCTCGTGGTGGTCGCGCACGTCGCCGTGGTCGGCGTACCACGCCGCGAGGCGGACGTAGAACCGCGGGTCCTGCTCCACCAAATCGCGGTGGAGGGGGTGAACGAGCGCGAGGTTCCGGTGCGGGCAGGTGAGGAGGCTGTTGAGCATCGCCAGCCGCAGGTCCTGCTCGGTCTGGGTCGTCGTCATGAGCGGACCTCCAACGAAAACGGCCGCTCGCGCGGCCGTGGAAGGGAACCCGTACAAGTTTCGCCTGCGGCCCCTTACGGGGCTGATGCGATGCCTTCGACCACTCGGCCACCCCGCCGTCGAAAGGCGGGGGTAGGATTCGAACCTACGATGCGGTTGCCCGCACGATGCATGTACGCAGTCGGCGTCGGGTACGGGTTGTCTCGATGATCGCGTGAACGCCCCGGGCCGCCGCACGAGTCCGGCTGGCTTGGGTACACGTAGCGCTCTACCACTGAGCTACCGGCCCGTGAGTGGACCGGGTCGGATTCGAACCGACGACCTCTCCATTTCGAGTGGAAAGTGTTTGTAGGCCGTCCGCGTTGGGTGCGGTCGGCCCGGTGCGTTCGGAGGAAGGGACGGGCGCGGGGACGGGAGGTTCGGGGAATTCCGGTATATAGCGGCCGGCTTGCCGGCCGTGTCTTGAACGCGCATCATGACACGGCCGGCAAGCCGGCCGCTACATACCGGTCGGTCAGTTCCGCTCCCCGATCGTGAGCAGCACCTTCCCCCCCTTCGCCGCCGACGCCGCGTGCGTCACCGCCTCGCGCACCTTCGCCAGCGGGTACGTCGCGGCGATCGGGCTGTACAGCGTGCCGTCGCGGATCAACTCGCGCACCTGCCCGAACAGCCGCAGCATCCGCGGGATCGACTGCTGCTTCGCCCAGCTCCCGAGCCAGAAACCCTCGACCGAAACCTCGCCACTCAGGATGCGCCGCGGGTGGACGCTGATCGGCTCGTCCGACAGCGACCCGAACAGCAGGATGCGCCCGCCCGGCGCGAGAGACGCGATGGCCGCGGTGCCGGTCGCACCGCCGACGGGGTCGATGGCGTAGCGCACGCCGCCGGGCACCGCCGCCCGCACCTGCTCCTCGATCGGGCCGTCACGCTCGACGACCACCGCGTCGGCGCCGAGCGCCTTCAGCTCCTCGACCTGCTCGCGGCGGCGGACGACGTTCAGCGTGCGGAAGCCCCCACGCTTGCCAAGGCGGATCACCATCTTCCCGAGGTTGCTGCCGGCCGCCGTTTGCAACAGCCACTCGCCGGCGGGCACCTTCAGCACGTCGGTCGTCATGGCGACGGCGGTGGCGGGGTTCACGAAGAACGTCGCCGCCTGGTCGTCGGGCAGGTCGTCCGGCACCGGTACCACCTGCCGCGCCTTCGTGACCGTGTACTCCGCCCAGTTGCCGACGCGGTCGTTGATGACGGCAACGCGCTTCCCCTTCCGCAGCCACCCGAGTACGCCGCCGCCGTTCGACTCGACGACCCCGACGCCCCCGAACCCCGGCGTGGCGGGGAACGCCGCCTTGAGGCCGTACCTCCCCTCGATGTACATCAGG
>JAFKFQ010000762.1 GCA_017308215.1 bacterium
TTTGGGTTTGAGCCCGGAGGGCGGGAACCGCGTAGCAAGGGGTGAAAACCGGGCTACGCGCTTCCCGCCCTCCGGGCTCAAACCTCGAGCCAAAGACACCACGCCCCCATGTGGCTCGCTCAGCCCCCTACTTCTTGGCCGGCGGCGGCGTCAGGTACGTCGGCAGCTTCGCGGCGTCGAGCGCCACCGGCGCGCCGGTCGTCGGCACCTCCCGCCCGGCGCTCCACAGGATGCCGTTCACCAGGACCCGGCGGTAACCCTCCTCGGCGAAGCTGGCGTGCAGGTGGGCGCCGGTGAACGTGAACGACCGCCCCTTCCCGCCCGGCCGCTCGTATGCCCACGCCACGATCGCGCCGTCGTCGGCCTCCTTGTCCTTCCCCTTCGGGTTCACCGTCCGTAGGAGCGGCGTCACGCCCGCCTTCCCCGCCACGAACGTGTTCTTGAACAGCCAGCCGTCGTCGATCTTGAACGGCGTCACGCCGCGGGTGACGGGGTGGTCGGGGAACGTCTTGAACTCGTGGACCCAGTGCGCCCGCTGGCCGGTCCCCGCCTCCCACGACCCGCCGGCCCACGCCCGTGCCCGCTCGCCGAAGTCCTTCGGGTAGTCGGCGACCTGATGGAGTTGCACGAGCCCGACGCCGGCGTCCACCAGCTTCTGCACCTCGGCGGCGCGGTTCCCTTTTAGGACCGCGTGCTTCGCCCCGCCGTCCACGAACAGCACCACCGCCTTCGCGTTGGCGAACGTCTCGGCCTTCGTCGGCCAGTCGGCGGCGATGACGGGCGCGACGCCGGGCGTCTGCTTGAGGAGGTCGGCGAGGACGGCGACGCCAGCGAGATAGTCGTGCTCGCCGGCCTTGAAGTAGTTCGACCCGCCGACGAGCACGATCTTGGCGGCGTTCGGGTCGACGGGCGCCGCTTCAAGCGTGTACCCGCCGGGGAGCTTCACGTCGGCGGCCGGCGCGGGGGGCGCGGCGGCGAGCGCGACGAGGGACAGGACCAGGAGAGGACGCATAGGAACTCCGTTGATGGCGAACGGCCGGCGTAAGCCGG
>JAFKFQ010000648.1 GCA_017308215.1 bacterium
GGGGACCAGAAGCGATAGCCCGTCCGAACCCCGCCAACTGACTCATCGGATGTTGCCATGACCGCCGACCCCGCCACCCGCCGCGCCCCCGCCGCCCGCCCCGCGGCGTGGTGCGGCGCCGCGCCCGTGGCGCTGGCGTGGGCGCTCGCCCCGGCCGGCGTCGCCGACGACGCGCCGCCCGCCGACAAGGCATTCGAGACCGACGTGCGGCCGTTCCTCAACCGGTACTGTGTCCGCTGTCACAAGGCCGAGAAGCTCACATCGGGCGTGCGGGTCGATCACCTCACGGCCGCGCTCGACGAGCCGCACATTCGACTGTGGGAGCACGTCCACAAGCAGATCGCCGACGGCGCGATGCCGCCCGAGGACGCGACGCAGCCGGGCGACGCCGAGCGGAAGCGGGTCGTCGCTTGGATCGAGAAATCACTCGCCGCCGCCCGGCTGCGGCCGACGCCGAAGAACGGCCTCACCCGCCGCCTCACCGCCGCGCAGTACCGCAACACGCTCCGCGAACTGCTGCTCCTCGACGAGGAGGTGGCCGACACGCTCCCGCCCGACGCCGTCTCGAAGGACGGCTTCGTGAACAACACCGAGACGCTGCAACTCTCGCCGCTGCTACTGGAGGCGTACTTCGAGACCGCCGAGCGGGCGCTCGACCGCGTGATCGTCGATCCGGCGGCGAAGCCGACCGTGCAGAACTTCCGCGTCGATCTCGGCCGCGGGATCAACCCGAACCCGATCCGCGACAACCTCATCCTCGGCGCCGACAGTCTCCTCCTTGCCAACGCCGATTGGATGGTGACGGAGCTGAAGCCGGCGAAGCCGTTCGACTACACGCCCTTCGCCATGCGGACGAAGTACCGGTTCATCGAGGGCTACCAGGGGAACGACACGGTCCGCGGCTGGCGAGACTACGACAGCATCTACCACGCCGTGTTCGCGTGCATGCGCGGCACCCGCGGCTACCCGAAGGGCCGCGCCTACGACCCGGTGCCGCAGGGCTTGCTGCTCCGGCCGGCGATCCCGAGTTCCGAGATCTTCGGCATGGAGAGCACCTACGGCCCGCGGGCGAACTTCCGCGTCGCGCTCCGCGAGCTGCCCGATCACGGTCGCTTCCGCGTCACCGTCACCGCCGCCAAGTACGACGACGGGCTCCTCCTCGACCCGGGCGCGCCCGCACTTCCGGCCGACGCGCGCGGCGTGGTCGCCGGCCGCGACGCGAAGGACGTGACGATCCCGACGGCCGGCGTGTACCAGGTGGACGTCCACGCGACCGAGGGGAAGAAGGTGCCCGACCTGGCGCTGACCCTCGGCGACCGCGAGTTCACCGGCACGCTGCGGCAACCGGCGTTCCTCGCGCTCCGACTCCCGGGCGGGCCGCTCACCGTGGCCGCCAAGCTGAGCGGCGGCGGGCGGGCGGAGCGCATCGTGTTCACGCCCCTCCCGGACTCGCACGACACGGCGAAGCGCTTCGCCGTGTTCGAGAAGCGGGCGCCGCGGGTCGGCGTCCACCTCGGCTTCCGCCGTGACTGCGGCAGCACGCTCGCGCCGGTCGGCGCGCCGCAGACGGTGTCCGACACCAAACTGACGCGGTTCGTGTTCGAGGGGGCGATCCGCAACTACCCGAGCCCGGACGTCGAGCCGGACAACGTGAACTACCTCGCTGGCGTGCGCGAGATCGGTGTGCGCAGCGAGTACACCGACGGCCGCGACATGCCGCGGCTGCTCGTGAAGTCGGTCGAGTTCGAGGGGCCGCTCCACGACTCGTGGCCGCCGCGCGAGCACCGTGCCGTCTTCACCGACGCCGACGGCCGCAAGGCGGTCCGCGACTTCGCCGCCCGCGCCTACCGCCGCCCGGTCACGGCGCGGGAGGAGGCGACGCTGGTCGGCGTGTTCGAGAAGTCGCTCGCCGCCGGGCGGGGCGTCCGCGACAGTGTGAAGGACGCGCTCGTGGTCGCGCTCACGTCGCCGCAGTTCCTGTTCCTCGTCGAGACGAGCGCCACCCCCGCCCCCGAGCCGCTCGACGACCACGAACTCGCGTCGAAGCTGTCGTACTTCCTGTGGAACGGCCCGCCCGACGCCGCGACGCTGAAGCTCGCCGCGGCCGGCGCGTTGCGCGGCAAACTCGATGCCGAGGTGACCCGCATGGTCGCCGACCCGCGCTTCGCGCATTTCGCCACCGAGTACGCCGCGCAGTGGCTCGCGCTCGACAAGTTCGCCGTGCTCGAACCCGACCGCGCCCGCTTCCCGCGCCTGACCCGCGACACCCGCGCCCAGTTGCGGCTTGAACCGGTGCGGTTCGTCGAGCACCTGATGCGGAACAACCTCCCGGTCCGCGATCTGATCGCGTCCGACTACGTGCTCGTGAACGAGGTGACGGCCGGGTACTATGACCTCGGCAACCGGACCGAGAGCGGGTTCGAGTTCGTCCCGGTCCGCCCCGACCGGCGCGACCTCGGCGGCGTGCTGACGCAGGCGGCGGTGCTCGCCGGGCTGTCGGACGGGCGCGAGCCGAACCCGGTGAAGCGCGGCGCGTGGCTCGCCCGCCGCATCGTCGCCGAGCCGCCCGACGACCCGCCGCCGAACGTGCCGGCGCTTCAGGAAGAGACGAAGACGTTGTCGCTCCGCGAACGGCTGGAGAAGCACCGCAGCCAGCCCGGGTGCGCCAACTGCCACGCCAAGATCGACCCGTGGGGCGTGCCGTTCGAGGAGTACGACGCCGGCGGCCGGCTGCGGGCGAAGGCGCCGGACGCCCGCTCGACGCTGCCGGACAAGACGGCCGTGGCCGGCTTCGCCGACCTGCGCCGCTACCTCGCCGCCGACCGCATCGACCAGGTGGCGTTCAGCGCGCTGAAGCACCTGGCGACCTACGCCGCCGGCCGCACCCTCTCGTACAGCGAGCTCGATTACCTTCGCCGCGAGGGGCTGAAACTGAAGCCGACCGGCTACCGCATGCAGGATATGATCCGCCTCGTAGTGACGAGCAAGGTGTTTTTGGAGAAGTGACGCCAGAGTCGATCCCGAACTGGTAGCCGCAGGCTTTAGCCTGCGCCAGCCTCAGCGCAGGCTAAAGCCTGCGGCTACCAACCTACGACAGGGCCGCCCATGACCCGCGCTCTCAAACTCGACCGCCGGGCGTTCCTCCGCGGCGCCGGCGGCGTCGCGCTCGCCCTCCCAGTCCTCGACGCGATGGGCGCGGAGGTCACGGACCGACCGCCGCGCCGGTTCTGTGCCCTCTACACCGCCAACGGCATGTCGCTGCCGCGGGCGGAGCACGGCATCGACGAGTGGAGCTGGTTCCCGCGGGCCGAGCGCGACGGCGCGTTCGTGTTCGGGAAGTCCACCGAGCCGCTCGCCCCGTTCCGCCGGCAGCTCAGCTTCCTCGGCGGGCTGTACCACCCGAGCGGGCCGAAGGCCGACCCGCACGTGTGTTCGGACATGTGGCTCACCGGCGCCCCGCTCCACGACCCGCGCCCCGGCACCTACAACTCGGCCGGGCTGGACCAGGTCGTCGCGCTGCACACGCGGCAGTTCTGCCGCCAGCCGTCGCTCGTGCTGTCGATCGACGCCGGCACCGGCTTCCTGTCGCGCACCGGCACCATCTCGTACAGCCTCGAAGGCCGCCCGATCCCGGCCGAGAACAACCCGCGCCGGGTGTTCGACCGCCTGTTCCGCGGCGACCGCGCCTCGCTCGCCGCCCAGCGTGCCGACCTCCAGCGGCGCATCAAGCTCGTGGACGCGGTGGCCGAGAACGCGCGGGCGCTGGGCCGGCAGCTCGGCCGCTCCGACCGCGAGCGGATGGACCAGTACCTCACGTCGCTGAACGAGGTCGAGGCCCGGCTGGTCGCCGCCGAGCGGTGGGTGGACGTGCCGCTGAAGAAGCAGGACTACACCGGCCTGAACCTGAACGCCACGCCCGAGGGCGAGCCGGCCGAGTACTACCGGAACATGTTCGACCTGGTCGCGCTGGCGTTCGACGCCGACATCACCCGGTCGGTGGCGTTCATGCTCAACCGCGAGGACGGCATGGGCATCAGCGACACGTTCCCGCTCAAGCTGGGCCTGTCGGCGACGCACCACTCACTGTCGCACGCCGGCGACAAGGACGGGCAGCGGAACTTCGCCCGCTACGACCTGTTCCTGAGCCAACAGGTCGCCCACTTCCTCGGGAAGCTGGCGGGCTACCGCGACCGGACCGGCACGGTGCTGGACAACACGATCGTGCTGTTCGGCAGCGGGGCGAGCACGACGCACAACCCCCGCAACCTGCCCACCCTGATCGCCGGCGGCGCCGCGATGGGGCTGCGGCACGGCACCTACTGGCGGAACGGCGAGACGCGGATGTCGAACGTCTACCTCAGCATCCTCCGCGCGCTGGGGGTCGAGGCGCCGGCGTTCGCCGACAGCACCGGCACGCTGTCCGGTTCGATCTTCAGCCGGTCGTGATCCCCGCGTCACCCGACCTCACCTCTCGTGCGGCCTCGATTCCATGAGGCCCACACCAAACCCGCCGACCCGATTTCCTGCGACGCCCGAACCGGCGGCGTTGAAAGCAGGGGGGGTCGCGTCGGGCCGGAAAAAATGCTAAAATTGCCCGGCCGGTCCCCCGCCCGAGCCGAGCATGCGCCCGCCAATACGAGTCCGTTTGCGTCCGTACCCGCCGTCCCGCGGCCGGGTGACGCTGGCGCTGGAAGAGCTCGAAGCGCGCGAGGTGCTTTCGCCGGTCGTCACCACGCCCGTCTTCTTCCCCACCCCGCCGCAGACCCCGGAGGGGGCGGTGATCGCCCTCGCCGGCGGGCCGTTCAGCGGCGGCAGCTCGTTCGCCGTGTTCGACGTCGCCGACGTCGGGCAGACGTACACCGCCGACCTGATCGCCACCCGCGGCACGCTCGGGGTGGACGCCGGCGCGGCGGTCGAGTTCGGCGTCGCGGTGGCGAACAACGACACCACCCGCGTGACGCTGACCGGCCAGCTGTCGCGGATCAACAGCCTCCTCGGCAGCGCGGGCTACAAGTTCACGCCGGACGCCTACTTCAGCGGCGACGCGACGGTCGCGCTGGCGGTCACCGACCCGGCCGGGCTCGCCGACGGGTCCGGCGCGTACCCGGTCCAGGTGCTCCCGGTGGTGCAGCCCCCGAGCGTCGTGCTCGGCCTGTCGCCGTTCGCGCTCGTCGGCCCCGGCCCGGTCGCGGTCGCGCCCGGCACGTTCCCGGTCGTCCCGTGGGCCGACACCGACGGGTCGGAGGTGGTCAGCGCCGTCCTGTCGCTGTCCGGCGGCGACCCGGCGCAGTTCACGCTCACGGCCGCCGGCGTCCCGGTCCCGCTCGACTCCGACTCCTTGTGGGTCGTCTCGGCGGCGAACCAGCCGGCGCTCCAGGCGCGACTCGACGCCCTCGTCCTCAGCCCGCCGGCCGGCTTCCGCGGCGCGTTCACCCTCGACCTCGTGCTCGTGGCCGACGACACGGCGACGTTCCCGTCCACCGGCGACGCGGCAACGGCCAGGGCGGTCTCGTCGCCGGTGACGGCGGTGTTCCGCTACTTCGGGGGCGGGGCGCAGGTGACCGCCGGCCCGATTTCCGGCGCCGAGGGGCAGTCGTTCGACCTGCTCGCCGGCGCGATCACCCCGACCGACCCGGACGACCGGCCCGGCGACACGCACGTCGTCACCCTGACCGCGCCGGTCGGCGTGTTCGACTTCGACCCGTCGGCCGGGAGCTTCGCCGCGTCCGTGACCGGGGCGGGGACGGGCACGCTGACGGTGACCGGCACGCTCGCCGACGTCGCGCAAGTGTTCGGCACGCCGGGGGCACTCGTCTACACGCCGCCCACGTCCTTCTCCGGTGAGGTGCTCCTGGCCGGAACGCTCCGGCACTTCCGACCCGGGCCGATGGGGTCGGACGGTCCACAGGTGCCGGGCGGCGGCGAGTACCCCGCCCCGACCGGGTTCGTGGTGCCGGTGCGCGTCGCACCCGTGCCGTCGTTCCCGCCCGTGTTCCCGGCTTTTGAAGGCGCACCGGTCGTGCCCATCGGCCCCGGCCCGTCGCCGTTTCCGAGCGGGCTGTTCGACCTGTTCCCCACGCCGGACCAGGACGGGTCCGAAACGCTGTCCGTCGCCGTCGAGATACTCGGCGGGCCGACCCAGAACTTCGTAATCGCCGCCGGCGGGCAGCCGGTGCCGCGCCAGCCCGACGGCTCGTGGCTGCTGACCGCCGCGACCGCGTCCGGGTTGCAAGGCCTGCTCGACACGCTCACCATCGACCCGGTCGGCGGCGTGCCCGGGTTCGGGTACGTCGTACGGCTCACCGCGGTCGTCACGGACACGGCGACCTTCCCGACGCTCGGCACGACCGACACGCAGGTCGACACGCGAACACTTCCGGACGTGCCGCTGCGGGTGTTCGTGCCGGGGGCGAATGTCGG
>JAFKFQ010000649.1 GCA_017308215.1 bacterium
AGCCGGCCGCGCACCTGCCCCGCCGTCCACCCGAGCAGCCGGGCCGCCTCGTCCTGCGACCGCCCCTCCAGCCCGCACGCCACCACCGCCGCCCGCAGCGCCGCGGGGAGGCGGCGGATCTCGTCGTCGACCGCGGCGAGCAGCTCGCGCGCGGTCAGCGCATCGAGCGGGTCTGCGCCGGCGGCCGGCCGGTCGGCGGCGAGTGCGAGCGGTCGTCGGGTCCGCGCGAGCTTGACCGCCGCGCGCACGGCGGTGCGGTAGAGCCACGCCGGCAGCCCGCCGGGCCGGCGGAGTGCGGCGGCCGAGCGGGCGAGCGCGAGGAACGTCGCCTGGAACACGTCGTCGGCCGCGTGCGGGTCGCGGAGCAGCCGCCGCGCAACGCCGAGGACCATCGGCCCGTGCCGGTCCACGAGCGCGGCGAACGCCGCCTCGTCGCGGTCGCGGGCGAACCGGGCGAGGAGCTCGGGGTCCGACCCGGCGGCGGGCCGGTCGGCGAGGCGGAGCAGGGTGCTGACGAGGTGGCGCACGGCGGCCTCCGGACGGGGTTCACCCGGATACGAGCCGCGCCGCGGCGGAACCGCACGGCCGTTTTCCGCCCGCGGGGCGAATATCGATCGACCGATTCTCTGAGTGGTGTTCGCTCTCGCGACACCGTCTACGTGGTGCCCCACCCCGCCGCTGCGCGGCGACCCTCCCCCTCAAGGGGCGGCTGCTCGACACATTTTTACGCCCATTGATCTGTCTAGCGATCGATGTCGGGTCGATGTCGGCTGTGGCCCGATCGGCCCCCCGACCGAGGCACGGATGCCCAGCCACCTCGTCAAGCACCAGGTCGTCCTCTCGGACGACCTGCGCGCCGACCTCAAGCGCCTGACCCGCCAGAGTCCCGTCGTGGCGGCCCGGAAGCGGTGGACCACCATCCTCCTCTTCGCCGATCACACCCACTCCGACGGCCGGCACACTGACGAGGAGATTGCCGCCGAGGTCGGGCTCTCCGCCCGCCAACTCGAGCGCGTCCGCAAGCGGTTCGTCCGGGACGGGCCGGGCTCCACCCTCACCCGCGCGCCCCGGCCCGATGCCGGGTGGCCAAGGTCCTCGACGGCACGGCCGAGACCCACCTGGTCACCCTCTGCTGCACCGACCCGCCGGACGGGTACGACCACCGGGCGCTCCCACTCCTCTGCGACGACCTGGCCCGGCTCCAGGTCGTGACGACCGTCGCCTGGCCCCCCACCCCGCCGGTCTGTACGAGGCATTCGGCGCCGGGACGGCGGGCCGGCGGCGGTCGCGGATGGTCCAGACGCCGGTGGACGGGAGTGGGTCGAACATGGCCGAGATGGAACTGAGCGTGCGATCGCGGCCGCTTCCGGCTCGCGCCGGTTCGCAACCGCGGCGCGAGCCGGAAGCGGCCGTGCGGGCGTGGGCGGCGGCCCGGAATCCGGCGAAGACGGGTACCCGGTGGCAATCCACCACCGCCGGCGCTCGGGGCAAACTCCGAGCCCTGTACCCCCTTCCCGAGACCCGGGCTTACCCGACATCGATCGCTAGACGGGCCACTACGGGAAACCCCCGCGTCAGGGGTGCGGGACCATCGCGGTGAACGGCGGGACGAACGCCTGCAGCGCAGTCAGCGCGCCGACCACGCACGCCAGGAAGACGCTGTGCCAGATCACCGCCTTGAAGATGTCCGCCTCCTTGCCGAGCTGGTTCGTCCCCGCCGTCGCCACGCAGATGCTCTGCGCGTCGATCATCTTCCCCATCACCCCGCCGGTGCTGTTCGCGGTGCACACGAGCACCTGCGTCTGCTCGAGGGTGAGCGGGATCGCCCCGGTCCCCACGGCGCCGTGGGCGTTCCACACCTCCGTCGCGGTGATCTTCTGGAGGCTCCCGAACAGGGCGTTGCTCCCGGCGTCGGTGCCGGTCAGGAACACCCCGAGCCACCCGAGCATCGCCGCGAAGAACGGGTACATCACCCCCGTCCCCGCGAACGCGACGCCCAGCGTGGCGTCGATCCCGGCGTACTTGGTGACGTAGCTGAGGCCGAGCATCAGCGCGATGGTCGGGATCGGGATTTTCATCTGGACGGCGGTCTTGCGGAACACGCCGGCGACCTGCCGGCCGTTCATCCGCAGGAACGCCATCGAGACGAGCGCCGCCACGAACACCGCCGACCCCGGCGCCGTCACCCACGGGAACTTGAACACCGCCGCCTCCCTCCGCGCGTCGCCGGTGGCGCCCGGCGGGAGGAGCCGGTCGGCCCGCTCGACCTGCTTGTGCAGCGTCGGCACCTCGACCTCGTAGTAGGTGTGCAGCGGCCCGGCCTCGAGCGCCCGCTTGGCCTTCGTCTCCTCCCCGCGGACGACGCCGGCCGCGGCCAGGAACGCGGCCATCACCAGGAACGGCGACCACGCCACGGCGACGCTGCGGGCCGTCAGCGGGATCTCGGCGTGCGGGTTGCGGAACGACGAGTCGAGCAGCCGCTTCGCCTCCTCGACGGCCGCCTCGGCGTGCGGGTCGTGCGGCGCCGTTTGGGCGGGCTTCGGGATGCCGTTCGCCGCGTCCACGGGGAACCGCCACTCGTCGCGCGGCTTCCACACGAACTTCAGGAACAGGGCGAGCGAAACGAGCGAGAACAGCCCGCCGCCGATGTCGGTCAGCGGCCAGATGTAGAGCCCCGGCACCCACCGGTGCATGGTGGCGAAGGTGTACTGGAACAGCGCGAACGACCCGCCGCCGACCACCAGCGCCGGCCACACCGCGAGCGTGTCGCGCCAGCCGCACATGCACCTCACCATGTACAGCGGCACGAGGCACGACAGGAGCGGGAGCTGGTGCCCGCACATCACGCTGATGGTGGCCGGGTCGATGCCGGTGACCTGCCCGAGGGTGAGGATCGGCACGCCGAGCCCGCCGTAGCACACGGGCGAGGTGTTGGCGATGAGGCAGAGCACCGCGGCGCGGAACGGCGGCACGCCGAGGCCGACGAGCATGGCCCCGCAGATGGCGACCGGCGAGCCGGCGCCGGCGGCGCCCTCCATGAACGCGCCGAACGCGAACCCGATCAGCACCGCCTGCACCCGCGCGTCGCCGCTCAGCCCGCCGATGGAGCGGCGGATCACGGCGAACTGGCCGGTCTCGACCGTCACGTTGTACAGGAGCATTGCGGCGAACACGGTCCAGCCGATCGGCATGAGGCCGAACGCGGCCCCGTACACGAACGACCACGACGCCTGTTCGAGCGGCATCTTGTAGACGGCCCACGCGACGACGATCGCGGTGGCGGCGCCGGCGACACCCGCCCAGCTCGCCAGCCAGCGGCGGCCGACGAGGAGGTAGAACAGGACCAGCACCGGCAGCGCGGCGACGACCGTCGAGGCGGGCTGATACCCGAGCGGGTCCAGATCCTGGACGTATGCGAAGAGCATGGAGAGGTGCCTCGCGGCGGGAGTCCGATCCGGCGATGCTACGGGCGGCGGGGGCGGCGTGCAAGGAGACAGGGAAGAGAAGACGGGGGTCAGGAGACCACCCCGGACAGCCCTTTTGTTTCCCGTCTCCTGCTTCCCGTCTCCTGGTGCGGTTCTGCCGAATCGACCGAGCGGTGGGGGTTCGGGAAAGGTATACCGGTCCGGGAAGCGGGCGGAAATGCGTGAAGTGGGGACTTCGGGGAGCCGAGATAAGGTGGGTCGTCACCCGCCACCGCCGCGCCGCCCGGGCGCGTTCCCCCGTCGCTGGAGACCGGCCATGACCCGTTCACACAAGGTTCTGGGGTTCCTCCTCGTCGCCATCCTCGGCATCTACGGGTGCGCCAAGTCGCCCGGCACCGGCGGCGACGCCCGGACGGCCGAGGCGAAGGTGCTGCGGCTGGAGGAAGACTTCCGCGCCGCCGCCGCCGCCCGCGACTCGTTCCGCCAGCAGCTCGTGCAGGCGCAGGAGCGGCAGGCGCAGACGCAGCGGCAGCTCGAACAGGCGACCGCGAGCGCGGCGGCCGAGCGGTCGGCGAAGGAGACGGCGCAGGCCACCCTCCGTGCCCGCACGACCGAGCGCGACAACCTGCAAACGCAATATGACGGCTTCCGCCGCACGATCCGCGACCTGCTCGGCCAGGCCGACACGGCGATGGCGAACCCGACCGGCCCGGTCCCGGCGTTCGTGGGTAACGTGACCCCGGCGAGCAACCCGACGGCGGTGCAGAACTGACGACCCCGCTCGGGGCTTCGCGCGGTGGGCGCGAAGCCCCGAGCGGTTGACGGATCACTTCTCCAGCCCGATCCCCAACTCGTGCGGCGGGGGCACCACCGCGGGCGGCACGTCGAGCGTCACCCCCAACACCTCTGGCGGCGGCACGGCGACCGGGCGCACCACGGGCGCCGGCGCCGGGCGCGGCGGCGTGACCGCGACCGGCCGCGGGCGCGGCGGGGGCGGTGGGGGTGGCTGATAAACCGGGGGCGCGTAGCCCCACGGGGCGAAGACCGGCGGACCGCCGGTCGGGCCGCAGCCCACGGGGGTTCACCCCGCCTCGGAGTGTGTCGGGAACACCGTCACCCACACCGCCCCGGTCGCCGCCACCACCGCCGGCACGCCCGCCCACCACAGCAACTTCCGCATCGCCGCGCCTCCGTTCCGGGCCGCCGGTTTACCCCGTTTGCCCCGCCCGCGGAAGCCCGAATACAGTGGGGGGCAGGAGGTCCGTCATGCTCCGCGTCGTCCCGCTCGCTCTGTTCGTCGTCGCGCTCCAGGCCGAATCGCGGCTGCCACTGCGGCCCGGGTATTCGGAAACGAACCGCTTCAAGTCCGAGCACGCCACCCAGGCCGCCGCCGCCGACCGCGACACGGTCTACGCCGTCTCCAGCACGACGGTCGCCGCCTACGACCGCAAGACCGGCAAGCTCCTCGGCACGAGCACCGGCAAGGCCGAGCACCTCAACAGCGCCTTCATCTGGAACGGGAAGGTGTACTGCGCCCACTCGAACTACCCGAAGCGGCCCGAGACGAGCGAGATCCGCGTGTTCGACCCGGCGACGAAGGAACTCACCGTGTTCCACGACTTCAAGACGCCGCCGGGGAGCCTGGTGTGGAACGTCCACGACGGCAAGAACTGGTGGTGCTGCTTCGCCCACTACGAGAAGGAGAACGCGAAGACGCTGCTCATCCGCTACGCCGACGGGTTCAAGGAGGAGGCCCGCTGGACGTTCCCGAAGACGGTGGCGGAGGACTGGGACGGGATGAGCGCGTCGGGCGGCGTGTGGGACGGCGACACGCTGCTCGTGTCGCACCACCACTGGAAGGTGCTGTACCGCCTGCGCGTGCCGCGCACCGGCACAGAACTGGAACTGGTGGAGGCGCTGGCGTGCCCGTTCCCGGGGCAGGGGATCGCCGCCGACCCGCTCACCGGCGGGCTCGTCGGCATCGACCGCGGCGCGCGGGCGGTGGTGTTTGGGAAGAAGTAGTGTTTGGTGTTTGGTCTGCGCGACTGGGGCGCGACACGAAACACCAAACACCAAACCCTCATCCCGCCACGCCCAGAAGCTCCGCCGCGTTCCGGCGGATGTTCAGGCAGAACGTCTCCAGCGGCAGGTCGTCGGGGTCGTGGCCGAACGGCTGCTCGACCTCCTCGGCGGTCAGCTCGATGCCGAGCAGGAAGTACACTACCAGCGCCTGCACCACCAGCGCCCACGCGCCGAGCAGGTGCGTCAGGTGCCACGGGACGAACAGGAAACTCAGCACCAGCCCGTGCCGCAAGAGCGCCAGGTACGTCCCCGGCAGCGGCGTGTGGCGGACCTTCTCGCACGCCCCGCACACGTTCATCAGCGCCTGCGCGTGGGTGTCGAGGGCGAGCTGCGTGTACCCGTCGATGCGGCCGGCGGCGCGCCACCGCGCCAGCAGCGCGAACACCCGCCCGGCCAGCTCGGCCGGGACGTGCGCCGGCGCCGCGGCGTCCTTCTCGAACCCGGGCACGTCCTGGAGCGCCAGCCCCTCGCGCAGGTGTTTCATCAGCGCGAGGGGGAACCCGGACACGAGCCGGAACAACTCGCGCCGCTCGCCCTCGGGCAGGTCGGCGAGGCGGGCGGCCTTCAGGCACAGGTTGCGCGAGTGGTTCGTGAGTTCGCCCCACAGGCACCGCCCCTCCCACCACCGGTCGTAGGCGGCCTTCGTGCGGAAGCCGATGAGCACGCTGATGACGAGCCCGTTGAGCAGGCCGACGGCCGACAGCCACGCCCCGCCCCAGTCCTGCTCCCGGAACACGAAGTGGATGATCGCGGTGTACACGGTGGACGCGGCGACGGTGAGCCACAACCGCCGGGCGATCGCCGCCGGCCAGAACCACGCCCACAGGTTGCCGTACCGCCGGGCCATCGGGGCTCCGAGAGGGGTGCGTGACAGACCGGGATCTTTGTACCGCATGAAG
>JAFKFQ010000748.1 GCA_017308215.1 bacterium
GGGCGGCGGCCGGTGACCTCGTCCTGCTGAGTCAGGACGAGGCCCGGTTCCCGATGGTCCCGACCCTCGCCGCGACGTTGGGGGTCAAGGGCCACCGGCCGACGGTGGGAACGCGCGATTGCAAGGACCTGCTGTACGCACTCGCGGTCATGAACCTGGTCACCGCGGCGGTTCACGCCAACACCCTGGAGAGCCCCAAGACCGCCAAGAAGGCGACCGGGTTGAGCAAGACCCGCCGGATGCAGGAGGCGTTCGCCTCTCACCTGCGTCACGTGGGCCGGGTGTATCCGGCCCGGAAGTACAAGCGGGTGGTGCTGGTGATCGACACCCGCCAGCTGATCCGGGCCGCCGCCGGGGCCGACCCAGTCTGGGTCGCCGGGATCACCGAGAAGGCGGACGCCCTCCGCCGGGAGCTCCTCGGCCCGAACCCGTCCGCGCTCGACGACCTGCTCGCCCGCCGGGTGGTGAACGGGTGGGTCGCCGTCCACGCCCTGGAACTCGAACTGGCCGTCCGCCCGCCGTCCGACCGGCGGTCGCGGGACTACATCGATCGTGCCCTCACCCGCGCCCAGAAGCGGATGACCGACGCTGCCCGGGAACTGACCCGCGTCCGGCGGTTGGTCCTGCCCCCGGTCCTCACACGCGTCGCCGCGCCCGCGCCCGTGGCACTTCCCGCGGGGTGACGTGGCCGCACGGAGACACCGCCGCAAAAGGCAACGACACCCAAATGATTTCGGAAAACCGGAGGGCGTCATGGGCGGGTCCGGGAGCGGCCAGCGGCGGCGGAAGAAGCGGACGGCCGAGACCTGCCCGGCGATCGACACCGCCGACCTCCGCCGGCGGGGGTGGCTCGCCGCCGGCACCCGGGCGGAGCGCGTCACGTGGGCGGCGGCCCCGCCCTGGCGGCAGGCGTCCGAGGTCGGGTGCGAGCTGGACGTGGCCGACGACGGCGGCGCCCTCCGGCTCCGGTACGAGGCGGCGGCGTCCAGCGAGCGCCTCGACTACCCGGTCGCACTGGTCACGACCCCGTGCCGA
>JAFKFQ010000650.1 GCA_017308215.1 bacterium
ATGTTCGGCGTTGAGGATCTGGGAGGTGGCAGGTGCCCTACGGCTTCGATAATGCGGCCTGGGATACGGCGAAGGTTGAGGCGAAGGCTATTCTCGCCGAGCGGGCGCGGGTCCGGGGCATGATGCCTTACTCCG
The DNA here is from genome assembly GCA_017308215.1 of bacterium. Lineage (GTDB taxonomy): Bacteria > Planctomycetota > Planctomycetia > Gemmatales > Gemmataceae > Urbifossiella. The sequence continues at coordinate 136 of JAFKFQ010000650.1, forward strand.
ACCTCGCCAACCGCATCACGGCGCTCTCCTTCGACTACAGCGACGCTCGGTTCAACCGCTGGTTCCTCCGCGAGGTGTCGGTCGAGGAGTACGCCGCCGGCCGCGGCATGATGACCGCCCTCGTCGTGTATAAGGAGGGCAGCATGGAGCCGGGGCCAGGGTTCTACGAGCTGGCCGAGGAGCTGGGGCTAGATACCAACGACATCGAGGCGTGCTGGGTGGCCCAACTCCATGAGGTGCATCGCGCCTGGGCACAATGAGCCGCAGACGCCGAACCGGTCGCTGCAGCGGACCGCCAGGTCGATGGCGATTTCCAGGTGGCCGGCTCCATCCGTGCGTAGCGGGTGTCGCGGCGGCCGCTGAGCTTTGTGTTCGGCCGCAGAGGGCTTCGGTAACGTCGTGGCGAAAAATCTGCTATCCCGCGTCACCGTCCGGCCGGAAGCCCCTTCGGCCCGGCACGTCGAACGGCCGACGGACGCCACCCTCGACAAGTTCGAGCAGGCTTCCGGACTGGCACTCCCCGCCACCTACCGGGAGTTCGCCACGACGTTCGGGGCCGGCGAACTCGCGGGCTTCTACCGGATGTACGCCCCGCTGCCCAAGCGGTATCGGTTCGGGGGCCAGATCGTGTATGACCTCGCCGCCGAAAACGAGCGGCTCCGGCCGCACCTGGGTGAGTACGAGTGTCCGGGCGGACCGGCCGACTATTGGGTGTTCTGCACCGACGGCGGCGGGGTCATGTACGCTTGGAACGTCAACGAGCCGGCGAGGGGCGAGTACCGCATCTACGAGCTGGTGCACCGTGACGAGGTGCGGTTGGCAGCCGAGACGTTCCCGGAGTTCGTCTCCCACTGCTGCCATCTGGACTACTGGCGGGACGACGACAAGCCGGCCACGTGCTGGGAGTTCGCACGGTTCCGGGTGCCACCCCGCAGTTGAGGTGGCTCGGCCGAACCCTGCGCTGCAGCTGACCCGGCCCGCCTCAACGCGCCTGTGACATCGAGCTGTCACGGCGGGCCGGGCAGCTGAGCTTTATGTTCGGCCTCGGAGACGCCGATGGACGAGTCGGCCGACGAAGTGATCGACCGCGAACTGGGCCGCGGGGAGCGACTGCTGTGGGCCGGTCGGCCCCCGTTCGGGTTGTGCCTCCGCCAGTCGGACTGGGTTGCCATCCCGATGGCCCTGTTCTGGACTGCCGTCTCCGTGGGGTGGGTGGTCGGCGCGTTGACGAGCGAGATGGGCATCGCCGGCGGCCTGTTCGGATCCATCTTCGTCGCGGTCGGCGTGTCGATGCTGGCCGGGCGGTTCTGGTACACCCCGTGGTGCCGCCGGCGGACGTGGTACGGGGTGACGCCCGAGCGGGTGGTCGTCGTGGCCCAGCGGGTGTGGGGGCGAAGGGTCCACTCGATCTTCCTTCAACTGGTAGCCGAGGTCCGCCTGACGGAGTGGCGGGGCGGTGGGGGGCTGATCGGCTTTGGCGCCCCGCCGCCGTACTGGTACACCGGCAACACCAGCGAGCAGTGGGCGTCGGGTCACTACCCGGGGCTCATCAGGATGGAGGTGGGTGGCGAGGCGCGGCGCGTGTTCAATCTGATCCGTGACGCACAACGCGGGTCGTCAGGAGCCGAACCCGGCGCTGCAGCAGACCGCGGCCTCACAGGCGGTTCGTGACCCACAGCCGCCACGGGCCGCGGCTGCTGAGCTTTCTGTTCGGCCCCGAAAGTATCTCGACCAATGACGCTCACCACTGAGGACATGGGCGACTTGTCGGACGTGGACCCGGCGGCGATGGACGAACTGTTGGCGTCCGACGGGTTCGGCAAGTTCGCCGTCCTGAGCGTGTCCGACGAGGCTTTTCTCCAGGCCGGCAACAACTGGCAGCCGACCCCGGAGTGCGAGGCATTCATGGCCGAGCACGGCTCCGATCCGTGGGTGTTGGAGTATCGGGCGGACGGGCAGCAGTTCCGGGCAGCCGGACCGGTGACGCTTGACCAGGTGCGGAAGGCGTTCCTGTCGTACCTGACCGCCGGGCCGGAGTGGCGCACCGGAGTCCGGTGGGCCGCGCTGGACCTATGAGCGCGGGGGCCGAACCCCGCGCTGCAGCAGACCGCGGCCTCACCAGCGAGTAGCATCGGTGTAGCACCAGTGGCCGCGGCTGCTGAGCTTTCTGTTCGGCGGCGGAGCTGCACCGATGGTTCCAGTCGCCGCACCACGCTTCGAACTCGCCGAGTGCAACAGCGACGAGGAGCGTGCGTTCGTCGAGGCGCTCCACGCTCGCGCCGAGGCGGGCGAGTGGTACGCGGACTCCTGGCGGGTGTGGGGCGACCGGCTGACGTTGTCCGTTACCCCTTCCGACACCGATCCGGCGAACGCCTGCGGCCTCCGCACCCTCCGCATCGATTTCGACGGGGCTTCGGTGCGGTTCGGCCCGGACGAGACGCACCAGTTCGCCACGGACCTCGACCCGGCCCGGCCGGGGGTATCCTTTCTGGACAGTCGGCCGGTCTCCGAATTGGCAGCCGCGGCGGCCGACTGGCTGGAGCGAGAGTTGCGGCGGCCTATCGTGCGGCATGAGTGGGACCGCCTAGACAGGGATGGGGTGGCCCCACGGTTGTGGGTGCTGGCTGACAGCGGCGAGGCCATCGTGGCACGCGGCTATCCGACGCCGGACTTCGGCCCGCCGGATCGGGTCGTGCCAGTCTGCGGGTAGCGCAGACGCCGAACCCGCCGCTGCACCGGACCCGGCCGGCTTCGTGGCTTTTCATAGCTCACCTGCTGTCCCCATCGGCTGGTGGTGCCCCTGGCCGGGCCGGTGAGCTGGATGTTCGGCGACGGAGTCAAGAGGTGGGCGGCGTCGATCTGCCTCCGGTGTCCGATCCACCACACACCTCCGGTATGGGCTATGACGACGCCCGAGGGGTATGGGAGATCGGCTGCGTCGGCGGCGACTTCTCCGTTCGCGGGGGGCCGAACGCCCCGGACCCGTTTCGGCTCGACCTGGCCTGGCGGGTCGCCGCGCGGATTGACGCCGTGCTCGCCGAGGCGAAGGCGTACCTCGCCGGGCAGGTCGCCCCGGGTCGTCATGGAGTGACGGCAGGATGGGACCTGATGGGTGCCGAGTTTGGCGTAGAGGCTTCCGACTCCGAGGATACCTTCGACGTACTGCTGAATATCGACGGGGACTGGCTTACGGGGTGGTGCGTGGCGTTCCGGCCCAGCGGCGCACGGCCCCACCACTACACCCCGGTGCGATTCAGCCGCCGACAGTGGTAGCCCGAGCCGAACCCCACGCTGCAGCAGACCGCGGCCCCCTCAGTGATTCGTGACCACAGCAGCCACGGGCCGCGGCTGCTGAGCTTGTTGTTCGGCGACGGAGGCGCGGATGGCACGGAAGCGCAGCACGAAGAAGCGGAAGCGCTCGCCCGAGAGCATCGTGCTACACGACTCCGAGGGCCGCCCGCGGGTGATGATCGGCATCTTCGGTGACGGCGACGGTTACCCGACGTTCCAGCTCATGGACGCCGAGGGGCGGTCGCGGGTCGTCATCCAGGTCGGGCCGACCGGCCGCGCCACGTTCAGCTTGCAGGAGGCCAGCGGCAGCGGACTAATCGGGATCGGGGCCGACCCGGACGGGGACGGCCGGATCGGGTTCTCGCTTACCCGGCCGGGCGGCATCCCGGTGCTCTCAGTCGGGTGGAGCGAGGCCGAAGGGCTGACGACCTCATTCTGGGGGCACGACGGCAAGCCGACCTGGCAGGGGTTCGAGCCGGGGCCGGCCGTCCGCGAGTCGGAGCGCCGCCGGGCCGCCAAAGCCCAGGACGCCGAACCCCACGCTGCAGCAGACGGCCCCCGCTTATAGGTTTTGCGAGACCAGTACTCGCACGGTCGGGGGCCGCTGCTGAGCTTTATGTTCGGCGGCGGAGGAGACGTCGATGGGCGAAGGTTGGCAGCCCATCCCGCCCGGCGAAGAGGCCGCGATCCGGGCGGCGTGGGCGGCGCACCTTCAACCGGGCGACGAGTTGGTCGTTCCCGTGCCGTCCCGGTCATGGCGGGGCGAAGCCCTTGCCCGGCACCGCGAGCGGCCGGCGGTGGCGGCCGAGTTCGCCGGCAAACTGCTGGTCGCGTTCCGCCGCTGCACCCGACCGGGCGAGCGGCTGTGGGTGATCGAGTGGCAGCACGCCTGGTACTGCCTCGACCCGCACGCCGCCGCGGGCGAGTGGCCGTACCCGCCGCTGCCAGCCGGCGACGCATGCAACGTCGTGGCCTCGGACTTCCGGTTCGGGTTTGTCTCTGGGTGGCGAGCGACCGGGCCGGTGACGCTGTTCGGCGCCGAGTTGCTGGCCGCGTTCGCCGACGATCAGCCGACGGAGTTCCTACAGGTGTGCGGACTCGGCGAGCAAAGACACGCCGAACCGGTCGCTGCACCTGACCCGGCCACGTGATTTGTTTCCCGCAACATCCTGCTTGCTGTTGTCGCTGATTGGTGTCGCGGCCGGGCAGGTGAGCTTGATGTTCGGCCAACGGAGGCATAGCGAGTGGGCCTTCCACTCATGCTGTCAGTCGAGGGCGTACCTCTGCTCGACCTGCTCGCGGCGCTCGGCCGAGCCGGCATCCGTGTCGCCCCGCACCCGCGGCCCCGTCCCGGAAGTGCGGACCGCTACATCTGCCGCCGCGGGTGGGCGAGCTTCGAATTGTCCGCCTTCCCGGAGCCGGGCCGGGACCTGGACATCGTCTTCTCGGCCGACCTGTCCCGGTGGCGGTGGTGGAACTTCCCGTTACTATGGCTGGCCTCCCTCCCGTTCCTCCCGGCGGAGGTCCGGCTCCAGCGGGACGCCTACCGGGTGCTCCGGGCGGCCGGCGCCCGGTGGGTGCTCGGCGGCGAGTTCGTGATCGGCCGGGCGGAGCTGAGGGCCGAACCTGGCGCTGCAGCAGACCGCGGCCCCAGTAGCGATTCGTGACTTGTAGCGCTCGCGGCCGCGGCTGCTGAGCTTTACGTTCGGCCCCGGGGGCGTAGCGGATGGAGGCAGTGAGCGGTGAAGAGTTCCGGCGGTGGGCGGCCGTCAATGGCGTCGGGGTGGACCCTCGCTACCCCGACGCCGGCCGCCTCTGTACCCTGCCGCCCTCTGACCATGCCCGATTCTGGGTCGTACCACCCCACCCGGTCAGGTGGCCGCACTTCGTGGCCTCCCTCCTTGGCGGGCTCGACGAGTGGGACACGGGGTTGCTCTGGCCCCGGTCGGGGAGTTGGCCGCAGTCCGCTCATTCGCAGTCGTACCACGAGGGCGTCCGGGGTGTCGTCCTGCGAGGCGCGGGCATCCCGGACGGCTGGGCCGGTGCCGTCCGGTTCGAGCGAGACGAGGGGGACGCGCTCATCGCCGTTCTGTTCGCCGCGATGATGTTCGGGTGGAACGAGAGCGACGACCTGTTCTTCATCCCGGACCACGCCCGCCAGTTGCTCCAGACCGACCACCACGACGTGATCCACGCCCGGTGCCGGTCCGAGGATCGGGTGCGAGAGCTGGTCGCCGACATGGCGGCAGAGGGCTACGAGTTGCCGACCGAGCCGCCGGATTGGACGTTCAAGCGGCCGGCGTGGATGGTTGGTTCGGCCGAACCCCACGCTGCACCTGACCGCGGCCCCGATTACGTTCCCGAGTAGCATTGCTTACACTGGCCGCGGCCGGTGAGCTTTATGTTCGGCCACCGGAGGGCGTTGCGAGTGGCGAAGCCGAAGTGGCTAACCCTGTGCTGGAACGGGCGAGAGCTCGGCCGCATCAACAACGTCGGCGCCTTCGACCCGCCCTGGATGTGTGGCTGGCTTGTCCCCGGTGACTGGCCGTCGGACTTGCGGTCATCGATCGAGACACTGGCCCGTGCGGTCGCGACCGAAAGTGACCTGCCTGATCCGCCGCCGGGGTCCGGGTACTATGACGGCTGGTCGGTCGTAGACCCGGCGGGAGTCGTCAGCGAGATTGGGGTTCCGGTCGTAGACTTTGCGACCGGCGACATTCAGTGGCGGTAGGCGCCGCCCATCCAAAGGCAGGCCGCCCCAGGAACTTCTTTTGGTGAGGACCGGTCTTCGGGCGGGCGTCAGTGATCAAGTCGAAGGGCTTCCGCCGGTTATGGCGTGCGCGTCGTATCGGCGTGCGGTGGGCCGGGCTGCCGAGCGGGTGTTGGGAGAGCCGGAACT
>JAFKFQ010000651.1 GCA_017308215.1 bacterium
ACACGACTTCGATGGCGCCGCCCGGCGGCACCTCGAACCGGCCCATGAGCGCGGCGCACGGGTCGAGCCCGGGGCCGGTGTGGTCGCTCAGGCCGACCCGCCCCAGCGCCGCCGGGTTCGCCGCCGACCGGTTCCGCCCGAGGAATTCGAGCCGGTCGCCGGTAACCGTGCGCGGGCGGAGGCTGGTGTCGGCGAACGCCACCGCCGTCGGGTACTCGCCGAACGCGCAGCGGGCGAGGAGCGCCCCGGACCCCGGATCGACCTCGGTGACGGTGTGCGCGGCGGTCTGCTCGCGGGTCGTGCCGAGCACCCACTCGGCGAAGAACGCCGCCGCCAGCCGGCGCGGCCGCCCGCCGCGGTTGGTCACGCGCAGCCGCAGCAGTTTCACCGGGTCGGCGACCGGGACGAACACCGTCAGCTCGGCGGTGAGGTCGTCCCGGTCGGCGGCGTAGGACGTGTACCCCGGGCCGTGCCACACCCCGGCCGCCGCGCCCGCCGGGCGCGGGGTCGGCGTCCAGAAGTGCCCGGTCTCCTCGTCGCGGACGTACACCACCTCCGCCGGCGGGTCCGTCACCGGGTCGTTGCTCCACGGCGTCAGCCGGTTCGCCTGGCTGTTCCCGACCCACGTGTACCCGGGGCCGGCGTCGGTGGCGACGCACCCGACGGCCGGGTTGGCGATGACGTTCGCCCACGGCGCCGGCGGCGTGCCGGTGACGACGTACTCGCGGCCGTCGGCGGTGAACCCGCCGGTGCCGTTGAAGAACGCCAGCCCCTCGACCGCCGGCGCGTCGGGCACGTCCGGCTCGGCCGGGCGCGTCGGCACCAGGGCGGCCGGGAGGCGGCGCGCCCGGCCGAGCGCGTCGGTCTGGTCGGCCAGCGTGCCGCGGTCGCCGTACAGCACCACCCGCGCCGCCGCGAGCAAGAGCGTCCGCTCCTCCGTGCCCGGCTGCGCCTTCCGCACGAACACGCCGCCCGGCTTGTCGATCACGTCGCGGCTGTCGCTCGCCCGCGCGAGGGTGGCGAGGTCCTGGTACAGCTCCTCGCGGTAGCCGGTGGGGCGGTCGGCGAGCAGCACCAGGTCCGCGGCGAACCCGCGGCCGCGCCAGAAGGCGTGCGCCTTCAGCGCCTGCCGGGCCAGCGGCAGGGCGTCGCCGTCGGCCGCACACACGGCGACGATCGGCAGGTCGCCGGAGATGCCGAACGGCCACAGTGCCGGCTGCCCGGCCCGGTTCTCGCGGAGGCAGGCGAGCGCCCGCAGCCCCGGCGGCGGGAACAGGACGTGCCCGGCGAGGCGCTGGAAGACGTGCGACTCGGCGGCCGTCGCGCCGAGGTGCCGCAGTTCGACGCGGGTGTGCGCCCACGCCAGGTCGAACGCCCGGTCGGCCGCCGCCGGCGCGTGGTAGTGCCCGGCGAGCGCGACCGCCGCCTCGCGCGTCGGGCAGACGGCCGTCACGAACGCCAGCGTCGCCGTCCCGCCGGCCGGCACCCGCACGGTTTTCCGAAGCGCGAATACGGGGTCGAGGACCGGGCCGGTGGTGCCGGTGAGCCGGCGCGTCAGCGCCTCCGCGTCGGCCGCCGAACGCCGCCGGCCGAGGAACTTCGCCCGGTCCGTCTCGTGCTCGGTCGCCGCCGCCGCGTGCTCGTCGGCCGACACCAGATGCACAGCGAACACCGGCTGCTGGCTCGCGGCCCGCGGGCGCCGCCGGCACACGAGCGCGTGCGCCTGCGGCAGCCACTCGGTCTCCAGGAACAGCTTTCCGAACGCCGGGTGCGCGAGGTCGGCGCGCGGGTCGTTCAGCACCACCTCGGCGAGGCTCGTCACCTCCAGCGTGCGCGGGGCGGTGCCGTGGTTGACGAGCGTGACCCGCCGCACCTCGGCGTCGTGGTCGGGCGCGACCGCGATCTCGGTGCGCGTCTCGATCGCGCCGTCGCGGCGGCGGAACTCGGCCTTGTCGGCGGAGAAGACGACCTCGTAGTCGTCGGCGGGGGCGGCGACCGGCTGGTGCCCGGCCGACCACAGCCGGCGGGCGGCGGGGTCGCGGACGTAGACGAACGTGCCGTGCGCGTCGCGGGCCGGGTCGGCCCGCCAGCGGGTGACGGCGAGCCCGCGGCCGGCGCTGAACCCGCCGCCGGCGTTGGTCAGCATCACCGTGTACTGGCCGTTCGAGAGGAGGTGCGTGCGCGGCGCCGGCGTGTCGGCGGTGGTGAGCCGGCGGCTGACCTCGGTGGTCGCCCCGGCCGGCGTCGCCGCCTCGGTCTCCTCGTCCGGCGCGCGGACCTCCGGGGCGTCGAGCGGCACGCGCTCCTGCAACAGCAACTCGACGGAGCGGACCGCCGGCTCGGCGTGGAGGCGGCGGCAGTGCACGTCGCCGAGGAGGCGGTTGGCGATGGCACACAACCCCATCCCCTGGTGGTGCGCCATGTACGACCGCACGACCCGGCACCGCTCGCCGCGGCCGAGGCGGTCCGGGGTGAAGTCGATCGCCTCGTAGAACCCGAACGGCCCCTCGCCGCCGGCGGCCCGCAGCGCCGCGAAGTTCGCCACCGCCGCCGCCGCGTCGGGCATCGTGGCGAGGAGCGTGGCGTAGGGGGCGATGACGAGGTCCTTCGCCAGCCCGCGCTTCAGCCCGAGGCCGGGGACGCCGAACGACTGGTACTGGTAGTCGCCCTCCGCGCTGAGGACGTAGAACCCGGACTCCGACACCCCCCACGGCACGCGCTGGTCGCGGCCGTACTCGACCTGCCGGGCGACGGTCGCCTTCTGGGCCACGTCGAGCATCGTGCCGGGCGGCGGCGCGAGGAGGAGCCGCGGCATCAGGTACTCGAACATCGTCCCGCCCCACGACACCAGTCCGGGGCGGCCGACGGCGGCGGTGGCGAGGCGGCTGAGCTGGAACCAGTGCTTCCGCGGCACCACCCCGCGGGCCACGGCGAGGAGCGAGGTGAGCGCGGCCTCGGACGCGAGCAGGTCGTAGTGCCCGGCGTCGAGGCGCTCGAGCGGGACGTTGTAGCCGATGCTGAACAGGTGCCGCGCCTCGTTGTAGAGGAAGCGGAAGTCCATCGCGTCGGCGAGTGCCCCCGCGCGCCGGGCGAGGCCGTCGAGCCGGGCGGCGGTGTCCGCGGCGGCCGAGCGGTCGAGCGCGGCGACGAGTGCCTCCGTGTCGGGCTGGTCCGCGAGCGCGGCGCGAATGACCGGCAGCCGCTTCGCCCACGCGCGCGCCGCGACGGGCGTGTCGAGTTCGGCGCGGAACTCGCCGGCCGCGGCGAGGGCCGGGAGCCACGGGCACACCGCCGCGAGTTCGTCGCGCAGCGCCCGCACCTGCGTCGCCACCGCCCGCACCCAGAACCCGGCGTCGCCGTCGGCCGCGGGGAGGTCGGCGGCGAGCTTCACAGCGCGGTCGAGCCAGTCGCCCCACGCGGTCAGCCCGGCGGGCACGGCGGCAAGGTGAGCGCGGAGCGTGTCCGCGGCGCCGGACGGCAGTGCTTCCGCGGCGAGGTTCAACGTGTCGCGCAGCCCGTCCACCGCGGCCGGCGACGGCACCGGCTCGTCGGCCTTCGCCGCGAGGCCGTTCTTCACCGCGAGCAGGCAGCCGAGCAGGTTGCCGCTGTCCACGGTCGAGACGTACTCGGGCGGGAGCGGGCGGAGTGTGGTCGTCTCGTACCAGTTGAAGAAGTGCCCGCGGAAGCGCTCCATGCGGTCGAGCGTGTCGAGCGTCCGCCCGGTCCGCTCCGCGAGGTCCGTCAGCGTGACGTAGCCGAGGTCGTGCGCCGAGAGCGTCGAGAGGAGCAACAGCCCCTTGTTCGTCGGCGACGTGCGGTGGGCGACGACACCCCTCGGGTCTTCCTGGTAGTTGTCGGGCGGGAGCCAGTTGTCTTCCGGCGTGACGAACGCCTCGAAGAACCGCCACGTCTTCCGCGCCGTCCGCCGCAGCTCGGCGCGCTCGGCGTCGGTCAGCGGCGGCTCCGGGTCGGCGAGCGGGCGGCTGACGAACCACGCCACCACCGGCGACAGGAGCCACGCCAAGAGCCACGGCGCGGCGCCGGCGAGCGCGGCGGGGTTCGCCCCCGCCACCAGCGCCGCGAGGCCGAGCGCCAGCGCGAGCGCGGGCCACATCGTCCGCACGAACTGCCGCAGCCCGGCGCCGAGCCGCGCTTCGGCGGCGGCGGCCGTCTCCCACTCCAGCAACCGCCGGCGCGAGACGAACACGCGCCACAGCGTCCGCGCGACGGCGTCGAGCGCCAGCGCCGCCTGGTTCGCCAGAAACACGGCAGAGAGCGTCACCTGCCCGGCGGTCGCCGGGAGGTTCTGGCGGGCGCCGCGGAGGACGGCCCGCGGCGCGCCGCGGAGCACGAGGCCGAGTGCGGTGTCGAACAACTGCAACGCGAGCGGCAGCGCGACGACGGCGAGCGCGGCGAGCGACCACGCCCACGCCGGCCCCGGGAACACCGCCCACCCGAGCGCGAGCAGCACCACCAGCGCCGCCGGCACGAGACTGCGGCGGAGGTTGTCGAGCACCTTCCACCGGCCGAGCGCGGAGAGTACATTCCGCATCCGGCCGTCGGCCGTCGGCACGGTCCGCCCGAGCCACGGGAGGAGCTGCCAGTCGCCGCGGACCCAGCGGTGCTCGCGCCTGGCGTAAGCGTGGTACTTGGCCGGAAAGTCGTCGAACACCTCCACGTCCGTCGCCAGCCCGCAGCGGGCGAAGTTCGACTCGATCAGGTCGTGGCTGAGGATCGCGTTCTCCGGGAACGCCCGGCCGGCGGTGGCGTGGAAGGCGTCCACATCGTACAGCCCCTTGCCGGTGAACGTGCCCGCGCCGAACAGATCCTGGTACACGTCCGACGACGCGCTGGAGTACGGGTCGATGCCCGCCGACCCGGCGAAGATGCGGGCGAACCGCGACCGCAGCCCGGTCTTGTACAGGAAGCTGACGCGCGGCTGGAGGACGCCGTACCCGGCGACGACGCGGCGGCCGTCGGCCGACAGGACCGGCCGGTTGAGGGGGTGGGCCAGTGTCGCCACCAGCCGACGGGCGGCGTCCTTCGGGAGCACGGTGTCGGCGTCGAGGGTGAGGACGAACCGGACGTCGAGCGCCGCCGCGTCACCGGTCTTCACGGCGTAGCTGGTGTCGGCGGCGCCACGGAGGAGGCGGTTGAACTCGTCGAGCTTGCCGCGCTTCCGCTCCCACCCCATCCACGCGCCTTCCGACGGGTTGAACAGCCGCTTGCGGTGGAACAGGAAGAAGAGGTCCGGCCCGCCGCGGGCGTGGTGGTCGTTGAGCCGCCGGATTCTCTCGACCGCGGCCGTCACGAGCCCGTCGTCGGCCGGCGTCGTCTCGGTCGGCGCGTCGGCCCAGTCGGTGAGGAGCGCGAAGCAGAGCTGAGGGTCGGGGTTGGCGAGGTAGTGGAGTTCGAGCCGCTCGCACAGCGCCGCCGCGCTTTCCGGCCGCGTGAGCATCCCGGGGATGACGACGACCGTGCGGAACTCGGCGGGGATGCCGGCGGTGAAGTCGAGCTTCGGCAGTACCCGCGGCGGGAGGAGGCGGCAGACCACGTTATTGACGACCGCGACCGCGGCTTCGCTCGCCGGCAGGAGCACCGCCAGCGCGACGACCGCGACCAGCCACGCCGGCGCCCCCGCGGCCGCGGTCAGACCCGCGGCGAGCGCGACGAGCGCCGCGGTGACGAGCAGCAACCCGCCGAAGTAGACCGCGTGCGGCCGGTCCGTCAGGAACGCCCGCCCACGCGCCCGGGCCGAGAAGCGGCACCCCAGCTCACGCGCGAACGCCGTGCGACCCTCGGCGATCAGGTGATAGCCGACGTCCCGCTCGCGCGGCGTCGCCGCGGCCGCGGCGCGGGCGATGGCCCGCCGCGCGACCTCGACCTAGTCCAGCTTCGCGGCCTTCGCCAGCGCCTCGACCGCCTGCCGGTAGCGGTCGCGGGTGGCGAGCTCCTGCCGCCGGTACACGCCCGTCGGTTCGGCCTTCAGTGCCTCTTCGACCGGACTGGCCCGCTCGAAGAACTCGTTCCAGTCGATCGCGTTGAGCAGCCGCAGGCTGGTGACGCAGTTGCCGACCGACACCTGGTTCGCCGCCTGCCGCCGGTGCTCGCGCTGGAGCACCTCGGTGAGGTCGCCGGCGGCGTGGCGGGCGAGCCAGTCGCCGGGCGCCAGCGGGCCGGCCCGGCGGACCGCCGCCCGGCCGTCCACCGGCGGCGCGTCGCCGAGCTCGCGCACCGCCTGGTGCCAGCCCACCAGGAAGGCGTCCGTCGGCTCGGCGGGGAGGTCCGAGGGCGCGCGCGTCGCGGCCGCGGCCCGCACCC
>JAFKFQ010000749.1 GCA_017308215.1 bacterium
CATGATCCGCATTCCCGGCGGCACGTTCCGCATGGGCTCGGACAATCATTACCCTGAAGAAAAGCCCACGCACTCCGTCACAGTCGACGGATTCTGGATGGACCCGACACCGGTCACGAACGCCCAGTTCTCCGGCAGCGGATTCCAGCTCGAACAGTGGCTCCGCAAGCAGTTCCGCGACAACGTCCCCGCCGACCGCACGGTCCGGGCACTGCTGGAGGTGCAGTACACGACGGTCAGCCCCGGCGGGGCACCGATGCGGTTCGTTCAGGCCGCCGGCACCGACCCGGACCGCAACCTCCTCGTCGCTTTCTACCAGGCGAACGAGGCGAAGGCCGAGAACGTGGCGGCGGCGGTCAGCCGGCTGTTCGTCGGGGTGAAGCTGGAGTGCGCCCAGTGCCACGATCACCCGTTCGCCCCGTACACGAAGGACCAATTCTGGGAGTTCGCCGCGTTCTTCGCCGACCTCAACCGTACCCCGGCGACGCGCCCGAGCGAGGAGCCGCCGCGCGGCCCGCAGGCGACCCGCAACCGCATCGCCATCCCCAACTCCGATCGCGTCGTGGTGGCGAAGTTCTTTGACGGCAAGGAGCCGGAGTGGAACGAGGTGATGACGCCGCGGCAGGAGCTGGCCGCGTGGCTGACGGCGCGCGAGAACCCGTACTTCGCCCGCAACCTCGCCAACCGGATGTGGGCGTACTTCTTCGGCGTCGGCATCGTCGATCCGGTCGACGAGCCGGGCGACAACAACGCCCCGAGCCACCCCGAACTGCTGGACGAACTCGGCCGCACGTTCGCGCTGCGGGCCTATGACAACCGCCTCCTGATCCGCGCGATCACGCGGACGAAGGCGTACCAGCTGTCGAGCCGCGTGAGCCACCCGACGCAGGCGGACCCGCGCCGGTTCGCCCGCATGAACCTCAAGGGGCTGACGCCGGCGCAGCTGTTCGACAGCCTCGTCTCCGCGACCGGCTACCGCGAGCCGGCGCAGTTCCGCGGGCAGGCGTTCCCCGGGTTCGTGCAGGGTGGC
>JAFKFQ010000652.1 GCA_017308215.1 bacterium
GGTCACGGTGCGCGACGGGGCGAACGAGTTGGAGTCGTTCCGGCTCCCGTAGGTGGCACGGCACTCCGGTAAACGAGGACCGATCATGCCGAACGCGCTCCCCTTTACCCGCCGCCGCTTCCTCCGCGCCGCCGCGGTCGGCCTCGGCGGCGGCTCGCTGTCCGGCTGGCTGCCGTACCTCGCCGCGCAGACGCCGCGGCCGGCGAAGTCGGTGATCGTGCTGTGGCTCAACGGCGGGCCGAGCACCATCGACCTGTGGGACTTGAAGCCGGGCCACGCCAACGGCGGCCCGTTCCGTGAGGTCGATACGACCGCCCCCGGCCTCCGCCTCGGCGAGCACCTGCCGCGCCTCGCGATGCACGGCCGCGACCTCGCCGTCGTCCGCTCGATGACCAGCCGCGAGGGCGACCACGCCCGGGCGATGTACTTCCTCCGCACCGGGTACGTCCCGCAGGGGGCGTTGAAGTACCCCGCGGTCGGCGCCGTCGTGGCGAAGGAACTCGGCTCGCCCGGCGCCGACCTGCCGCCGTTCGTGAGCATCGCCCCGGTCCGGTATGCCGGGCAGCTCGGTGGCGGGTTCCTCGGGCCGGCGCTCGACCCGCTCGTCGTCGGCGACGCGCTCGCCCCGCAGGACGGGCTCGTCGTCCCCGACCTGGCCCGCGCCCGCAGCGTGTCCGACGCCGCCCAGGCGGCGCGCCTCGACCTGCTCGCCGAGGGCGAGCGCGGGTTCGCCGCCGGCCGCCCGGCCCCGGTCGCGGAGGCCGCCCGCGCCGCTGCCGACCGGGCCGTTCGGCTGATGCGCCCCGAGGCGGCGGCCGCGTTCGACCTCGACGGCGATCGCCCCGCCACCCGCGACGCCTACGGCCGCAACCTGTTCGGCCAGGGGTGCCTCCTCGCCCGCCGGTTGGTCGAGCGCGGGGTGCCGTTCGTCGAGGTCACGCTCGACGGGTGGGACACGCACCAGAACAACTTCGAGCAGGTGAGGGGGCTGTGCGCCACGCTCGACGCCGGGTTCGCCGCGCTCGTCTCGGACCTGAAGGACCGCGGGCTGTTGAACTCGACGCTCGTCGTCTGCCAGGGCGAGTTCGGGCGGACGCCGCGGATCAACGCGACGACCGGCCGCGACCACTGGCCGGCGTCGTGGGCGGTGGGGCTCGCCGGCGGCGGGCTGAAGACCGGCGGCGCCGTCGGCCGCACCACCGCCGACGGTACCGCCGTCGCCGACCGGCCGGTCACGGTGCCGGACCTGATCGCCACGGTGGCGCGGGCGGTCGGCATCGACCCTCAGAAGCAGAACGAGTCGAACGTCGGCCGCCCGATCCGCGTCGCCGACCCCGCCGCCCGCCCGGTCGAGGAGCTGCTATGACGCGCTGGCTCGTCGTCGTGGTTGTCGGCACGATCACGGTTTCCGGACTCGCCCCGGCGCGGCCGGCGGTCAGCCCCCGAGCCGACGCGCTCGACCTCGTGCTCCTCGGCGGCCCGGTGCCGCAGCGCGTCGAGCTCCGCGTCGAGATCGACGGGACGAGCGTACCGGCGGTGTGGGACGAGACGTTCGCCAAACTCCACACCTTCCACGACCGCGACGCGAGCGGCTCGCTCGACAAGGCCGAGGCCGCACGCCTCCCGTCGGCGTTCGCACTGCGGCAGGTGCTGTGGGGGCAGTTCGCGCCCGCCGCCGGCGACCCGCCCGCGCTTTCCGACCTCGACGCCGACGGGAACGGCACCGTCGCGCCGGCCGAACTCGCCGACTACTACCGCCGCCACGGGCTCGGCGGGGTTCTGGTCGGCGTCGGCACGCCGCCGGCGACGGACCGCCTCACCGATGCTCTTCTGAAGCAGCTCGACGCGGACCGCGACGGGCGGGTGGCGGAGCCTGAGTGGAAGGCGGCGGCCGACGTGCTCCGCTCGCTCGACGCCAACGACGACGAGTTGATCGGCCCCGGCGAGCTGGTCGAGTTCGCGGCCTACCCTGGCGCGACCGGCGCCACGCTGCTGAGCGCCCCCGACCCGGCCGCGAAGTCCGATGTCGCGCTCGCCGCGCTGCCGCTCGTCGTGCTGCCGCTGCGCACGGCCGACACGCACTGGGCCGCCGCGCTTGCGGCGCGCACCGGCGCGGGTGCGAAGGAACTCCGCTCCGCCGCACCCGCAGCGGCGTGGGCCGTGCGGTTCGGCGCCGAGACCCGCCGCCTCGCGCACGCCGCGGGTTCGACGCGGTTCGAGCTGCGTACCGATCCTGGTCTCCTTGCCGACCAGACCGCCGCCGCCCGCAAGCGTGCCGTGGCGCAGTTCGCCGAGTACGACGGCGACGGCGACGGGGCCCTGAGCGCCGCGGAACTGGCGGCGCCGAAGGGGCTGCCGTTCCGCGCCGTCGCCGCGGCCGCCGACCGCGACGCCGACGGCCGGCTGACAGCCGCGGAGCACGCCGCCTGGCTCGACCTCGTGGGGCAGGTGGCGAAGGGGCACGTCCTGCTGACCGTGCTCGACCACGGCCGCGGGCTGTTCGAGGCGCTCGACGCCGACCGCGACGGGGCGCTGTCGGCGCGCGAGCTCCGCACGGCGTGGGCGCGGGTCGGGAGCGGGTTCGGCCGGGCGAAGCTGCCGCGCCACCTGTTGGCGACGGTCAGCCAGGGGCGCCCGCGCGAGCTGCCGGGGAAGCCGGCGCGGACTGGGCCGGCGTGGTTCCTGGCGGCCGACCGGAACGGCGATGGCGACGTGTCGCGCCGCGAGTTCCTCGGCCCGGCGGCGGCGTTCGGCCGACTCGACGCCGACCGCGACGGACTGATCGACGCCGCCGAGGCGAACCGCTCCGAACCAAAGCCCAATATCCGGTGAGGGGCTCCTGTCGTCCCTACGCCACTCGAACCGGTCCGCGGATGCCGGCCTCCTCTGGCCGTCACGCGTTCATACCCCTTGAGTCGGGCGGGTGTCGAACCGCAATAGTTCGGCTCGGCTCCTGCGCGGCGAGAACAGCCTCGCCGCCCTCAATTTCTGTGTGGTTCCGATCCTGCTGGCACAGCCGTATGATCGGGTCGCCCCGTCGGCGAACGGGCCGACCCCGTCGCCGACCGGTCATCGGGCGGCTGACACGCGGGGACGCGGCAGCACTCGGCCGGACGCCGGTCGACGGGCGCACCACAACCGGGCCGCCGACTCCCCGAGGACGCCATAACCCGTCTCCTTCCCCCGCCGCGCTCGCCCCGCTACTGGCGGTTGCCCCTCGGGCGGACGACCGGCCCCCGAATCCGGTCAGATCCCGGCGGCCCGACGGGCCGCGCAGGAGCCGGCCGGCGACGACCTGCGGCGGCTCGCCGGCCGGGGCGGGGTCGCGCGGGCTGGTGGGGCACTGGCCGCTCGCCGGGGACACCCGGGGCGCGTCCGGGAACGGCCGTGACGTCGTGAACCGCGGGGCCGACCTGGGGCGGCTGGGCCGGACGGGAGGGCCGGCGGGGCGGCCGGGTTCGACGGCCGCGGCGCCCACCTGGAGGTTCCCGCCACCGACTTCCGGCCGGGCACTGGGGACTTCACGCTGGCCGTGCGCGTCCACACCGAGGCGGCGACCGACGACCCGCCGGGCGACATCCTGACCCGGTACGACCCAGCCCGGCGGACCGGCTTCCGGCTCGGCCTGATGGGCGGCGGGGCGACGTTCTCCCAGCCGCACGCCGGCCACCTCCGGTTCGGCATCGACACGGGCCGCGCGGGCGGGTGGGAGGATCTCGGTCGGCCGGGCAACGCGCTCCTCGCGTTCGCCCTGGCGGTCCACGACAGTGACCTGGACGCGGGCACCTGCGAGCCCGGGAAGGGCGAGGCGGGCCGGGGCTAACGGTACATCGGCCCCGGCCGGTGGACCGACCTCGGGGCGCCGGCGGGGTGCAACGCCGTCACCGCGTTGGCGGTGCTCGAGGGCGGGCTGTACGCCGGGGCCGGGCGCTACCGGGTCGCCGGGTCGGCCCTCCCCGAGTCGATGAACGCGACCCCTGGCGGCGGCGTGTACCGCTATCAACGGATTGCAAACGTTCTTTGACCGCGTTCGATAGTCCTGATCGGACAACGAGTTTCGTCACCCTCCGGCCGGCGGGCAACGCCGTCTTCATCAAACCGGCCGAGGACACACCGCTGTCCGCCCTGATATCGGCAAACTGGTCCTGGAGGCGAGCTTCCCACCGGAGGTGATCAACGTCCTGCCCGGCCGCAGGGAGATCACGGGCCACGCCATCGCCGAACACCCGGGGGGCGGTTCATCTCGTTCACCGGCTCGCCCGGCGGCGGGCAGGCGATCCTGCGGACCTGCGACCGGCACGGCACCCGGATGAAGCGCGAGATGGGCGGCAACGGCGCGGCCATCGTCCTAGGGGACGCCGACCCCGAAGTCGTCGCGCGGATGGTCGGGCGGTATACGAACCAGCACTACGGCCAGACGTGCTGCACGATCCACCGGGTCTACGTCGACCGCGCGATCGCGGACGACTTCGTCGACGCCCAGCGGGCCTTCCTCGAGGGACTCAAGATCGGCTACCAGGCGGACGCTGGGACGCAACTCGGGGCGGTCATCAACCCGACGCAGCGCCGCCGCATCCTGACGGCCCAGAAGGACACCGTGGCGCGCGGCGGCAAGCCGGTCCTGGCGGGCGGCGAGGCGGCCGTCGCCGGGAAGGCCGGCTTCTACCTCAAGCCGGCCCTGTACCGCACCGAGCCGGGGATCGACTGCAACCCGGCCGAGGTGTTCCACACGTACGCGACGGTCTGCCCGGTGACGACGCCCGAGGAAGCCCTGCGCTTGGCCAATTAGCTCGCCCTAGAGCCAGTTGTTGACTTATCATGAGCTCGGTCCGCATGTTAGCGGGATGAGCGAGTCACGGATGGCGTACAAGACCGACGTGTCGGACGCCGCGTGGGAGTTCCTGGCCCCGTACCTGACGCTCATGCGGGGGGACGCCCCACCGCGTGGGCACGCCCTCCGGGACGTCTTCGACGCCCTCCGGGACGTGGTCCGAACCGGGTGCCAGTGGGACATGCTCCCCCACGACCTCCCGCCCCGGGCGGCGGTGTACCAGCCGGCCCGGCGGTGGGTCCGGGCCGGGGTGCTCGAGGCGGCCGCCCTCGACCGGCGGATGATCCTCCGGCGGGTCGAGGAGCGGGAGGCCCAGCCGACGGCGGCCATCCTCGACAGCCGAACCCCGCAATCGACCCCCGAGAGCGGCCGCCGGGCCGGGGCCGACGGGGCCAAGCGGAAGAAGGGGTCGAAGGTCCACATCGCGGTGGGTACCCGGGGCCACCCGCTGGCCCCGAAGGTGACGGCGGCGAGCGACCAGGACCGCACCCCGGTGGCCGAGCGGGCCGCGCGGGTCCAAGAGGTGACGGGCGGGGCGGTCGAGCTCGCGTTCGTGGACCAAGAGTACACCGGGGAGGCGACCGCCGCCGCCGCGGGCACGAGCGGGATCGAGCTGGAGGTGGTGAAGCACACCGAGGCGAAGAAGGGGTTCGTGCTCCTCCCCCGGCGGTGGGTGGTCGAGCGGTCGTTCGCCTGGCTCGGCCGGTTCCGCCGGCTGGCCCGCGACTACGAGCGGCTGGCGGAGACGCGGGCCGGGTGGCATTGGCTGGCGTTCCTCACCGCACTCCTACCGAGGCTCGGGCACCAAAGTGCATAACTGGCTCTAGTGGTCCGACACAGCTGATTTGGCATTCTGGTAGGATGTCCGGTGCCACCCCACCGGAGGTCCGCGATGGCCCGTCCGCCCAAGCACGTCGTCCGCCTGACCGCCGCCGACCGCCGGCGGCTTACCCGCCTCACCCGGGCCGGCACCGCACCGGCCCGGGCGGTCACCCGGGCCCGCATCCTGCTCAAGGCCGACGCCGCCGACGGCGGGCCGGGGTGGGGTGACGCGGCCATCGCCGCCGCCCTCGACTGCGGTCGGCGGACGGTCGCCCGCGTCCGCAAGGAATTCGCCCAGGCCGGGCTCGAGGCGGCCACCCGCCGCAAGCGGCCGACCGGCCGGCGGTACCGCAAGCTCGACGGGGAGCAAGAGGCGCGGCTGGTCGCCGTGGCCGGCTCGCCCGCCCCGGCCGGGCGGGCGCGGTGGAGCCTCCGGCTGCTGGCGGCCCGGCTGGTCGAGCTGCGGGTGGTCGACGCCGTGTCCAGCGAGACGGTCCGGCGGACGCTAAAAAAGCTAGGCCGGCAAACGTGACTGGATGAGCTGGTTTTCCAGGTCTTTCAGATACCCCTCGGGGTCGCGACGGAACCGGCGACGTTCGACCCGCCGCTGCCGCCGCTCCTCCAACTCGGCCCGCACCCGCTTCCACTCCGCCCG
>JAFKFQ010000653.1 GCA_017308215.1 bacterium
CGGATGCGGACATGAACGCGACGGTGCGCAAGACGCTCGAAAAGAGCGGCGTCGTCATCCGCTGGGCCGAGCCGCTCGCCAACGACGACCTGAGGCACGCCCGCGAGCTGTTCCGCAAGGAGGTCTTCCCCGTCCTCACCCCGCTGGCGACCGACCCGTCGCACCCGTTCCCGCACCTGCTCAATAAGTCGCTCAACCTCGCCGTCACCGTGCGCCGGCCCGGCGACGCCGACCCGCTCCACGCCGTCGTCCAGGTGCCGGCGGTGCTGCCGCGGTTCGTGCCGCTGCCGTCCGGCGACCCCGGGCGGAACGGGGTCGCCGGGCGGCTGTACCTATTCGCCCAGCCCGAGGCGGGCATCAAGGCGCAGCTCGCCGACCTGTTCCCCGGCATGGAGATCGGCGAGGCGGTGTGCTTCCGGGTGACGCGCGACAGCGAGTACGAGATCGACGACGAGGGCGTGGACGACCTGTTGCAGGCGATCGAGGCGCAGGTGAAGGCGCGCCGCCGCGGGCACGCGGTCCGCCTCGAGATCGAGGCCGGCGCCCCGCCCGACCTCGAACAGTTCCTCACCACCGCGCTCGACCTCGACCCGGAGGACGTGTACCAGGTCCGCGGGCTGCTCGACCTCACCGGGCTGTTCCAGGTGTACGGCCTCCCCGGCTTCCCGGACCTGCGCGACCCGCCGTTCGTGCCGGCGCCGGTCGCGGCGTTCGCCCAGGCGCTCAGCCCGTGGGCGGCGATCCGCGGGCGGGACATCCTCGTCCACCACCCCTACGAGTCGTTCGCGCACGTCGTGGACTTCATCGAGGCCGCCGCCAACGACGACCGCGTCCTCGCCATCAAGCAGACGCTCTACCGCACCAGCTCCGACTCGCCGGTCGTGCGGGCGCTCCAGCGCGCCGCCGACCGCGGCAAGCAGGTGACCGCCGTGATCGAGCTCAAGGCCCGGCTCGACGAGGAGCGGAACATCCTCTGGGCGAAGGAGCTCGAGAAGAGTGGCGTTCACGTGGTCTTCGGGTTCGTCGGGCTCAAGACGCACTGCAAGGTCGCGCTCGTGGTGCGGCGCGAGGACGACAACACGATCCGCCGCTACGTCCACCTCGCCACCGGGAACTACAACCCGCAGACCGCCCGCATCTACACCGACATCGGCTTCTTCACCGCCAACCCCGACTTCGCCGACGACGTGTCGGCGCTGTTCAACTACCTCACCGGTTACGCCGAGCTGCCGCAGTGGCGCAAGCTCCTCGTCGCGCCGAGCCGGTTGCAGGCGGCAATGATCGAGAGGATCGAGCGCGAGGCGGCGAACGCCGTGGCCGGGAAGCCGGCGCGCATCCTCGCCAAGCTGAACGGGTTGCTCGAACCCGCGGTGGTGAAGGCGCTGTACCGGGCGAGCCAGGCCGGCGTGCCGGTCCACCTCGTCTGCCGCGGCATCTGCGCGCTGCGGCCGGGACTGCCGGGCGTGAGCGAGACGATCCGCGTCACGTCGGTCGTGGACCGGTTCCTGGAACACAGCCGCATCTTCTACTTCGAGAACGACGGCCACCCGGAGGTGTTCACCGGCAGCGCCGACTGGATGGACCGCAACCTGAGCCGCCGCGTCGAGGTGGTGTTCCCGGTCGAGCAGCCCGAACTGAAGGCGCGGCTGATCGACGAGATCCTGCACACGACGCTGGCCGACAACGTGAAGGCCCGCGAGCTCCTGCCCGACGGTACGTACCGCCGCGTGACGCCGCCGACGCCGGAGGCGGCGCTGCGGAGCCAGCGCCGCTTCCTGGACCTGGCCGAGGCCGCCGCCCGCGCGCCGCTCGGCACCCTGCCGGTGGACCAGTCGGGCGTGGTCCCGCAGCCGGCCCCGCGCCCGGCGAAGCGCCCGAAGGGGCGGCGATAGGCGGACGGGAGACGGGGGACGAAGGCGAGTCGGGTGAGCGTGGGCCTCCGGATTCTGACCCGGGTCTTCTTCGCCCGGGAGGGCGAAGAAGACCCGAGCCCATCCGGCTCGTCTTGACACTTACGATCCACCCGCCCGATACTCCGCCCCCCGGGCCGCGTTTCGGCCCGCGCCGACCACACGGAAGTGAGTCGCCGTGCTCCCACTCGCGCCCGCACCCCGTCCCGCCGACCCGGCCGTCGCCTACCAGACCGCCCGCGGCCGGCTCCTCGTCGGCCGGGCCGAAGACCTCCTCGCGGCACCGGCGCTCGACGACCTGCGCGGCCGCGTGCAGCTGATCTTCACGTCGCCGCCGTTCCCGCTGTTGCGGCCGAAGAAGTACGGCAACCGCCAGGGCGACGAGTACGCCGCGTGGCTCGCGTCGCTCGCCATCCCGCTCACCAAGTTCCTCACGCCGACCGGCTCCATCGTGATGGAACTCGGCAACGGCTGGAACCCCGGCACGCCGACCGTCAGCACCGTCGGCATCAAGGCGCTGCTCGCGTTCCAGGAGGAAGCGGGGCTGCACCTGTGCCAGGAGTTCATCTGCTTCAACCCGGCGCGCCTGCCGACGCCGGCCGAGTGGGTCGCCGTCCGCCGCGAGCGGGTCAAGGACGCCTTCACCCGCGTGTGGTGGCTGTCGCCGACGCCGACGCCGAAGGCGGACAACCGGCGCGTGCTGACCGAGTACAGCGGGGCGATGCGGAAGCTGCTCCAGCGCGGGACGTACTCGAGCGGCCGGCGGCCGAGCGAGCACAAGGTCGGGCGGCGGTCGTTCCTGGCGGACAACGGCGGCGCGATCCCGCCGAACGTGCTGGTGCCGCCCGAGAGCGACACGCCGACCGAGCCGCAGGCGGTGCTACCGATCCCGAACACGGCGAGCCGCGGCGGCTACCACGAGAAGTGCCGGACGCGCAACGTGCCGCGCCACCCGGCGGCGATGCCGGAGCCGCTGGTCGAGTTCTTCGTGCGCTTCCTCACCGACCCCGGCGAACTGGTGCTCGACCCGTTCGCGGGGAGCAACACGACCGGGTCGGTGGCGGAGAATCTGGAGCGCGAGTGGGTCGGCTTCGAGGCGGACCCGGCGTATGCGGAGGCGTCGAAGGTGCGCTTCGCGGCGTGATGGTCGGTCGGGATGCGGTAGCTCGCGCCGGTGCGCGAACCTCCTCGGCTGGTGCCCCGGGGTGAACTCGATCGGGCGGAGGAGGAGCGGGTTGAGGTAGCGCAGGGCGACGATGCTGTACTCGTCGGGGCAGTGACATGTACCATGCCGTCAGCAATCCGTCCGCATTGGGTATCAGACCTTTGCGGTGTCGCAAGCCGCGGCGATAGCCGCGCAGCGCTGGCGGCGGGTCAGTGCTTCCTCCGTTCGCCAGCTGCACTTCAGCAGACCGTCCAGGTGGCGAGCGTGGCGCTCCAGCATCCGGCAGGAGCGATCGAACGCCCGCAACTGGACGCGGAACTTCTCGGGCTCGGCCAGCATGATCCGCTGTGGGATCTTGTCCGGTTTGCGGTAGTAGAGATCGTCTACGGCTGGCAGCCCGGTAGTGAATCGCAGGCACGCCAGACGGTAGTCCACGAGGGCCAGCAGGTAGTGGTAGCGTGTGTGGACGTTCTGCGTGCGAGGGAAACGGGCCGCACGACGGGCGGGATGCGAGAGGTCGGCGGGGTCATCCAGCGCGGTGCGGGACTTGTCCCGGAGTAGAAGATGAACACGGAGGGACACGTCTTCGTGGCCGGGACCGTGCTCGCGGCAGGAGGGCAGCGCGCGGAGGTCACGTTTGTACAAGGCGAGCAGGGCTGTGGCGACTTTGAGTAGGTAACGCGCGCCGGTATACTTGTCTTGGTCAGCAAGCGAGAGGTGACGGTGCCAGGACTTGGCGTCGGTCAAGCGGTACAGTCGCAGGACACATATGCAGGCACCATAAGCGTAGCCGGCCTTCGAATAGCCACTATCATCATAATCATGCCAACCTGTGGCATAGTGCTGTAGTGCGTGCCGCCAATCCCCCCGGAGGTGTGCGAAGTCTCCAAGGGCGTCTGATAAATCCGCAGCCGGGTGAGGCAGACGGGCGGCCAGAGATTCTAATTCGGCCAAGCGAAGCTCCAGCTTGCCAAATTCCGGTCTTGCCATTGCTTGATGGTGATAGGCAATTGTCTCAATAAGCCATCGTTAGTATACTTGAGCATCTGGTGGAGGGGCGATTAGGAGTTCCAGGAGCATCTCACGGACACGTCTGACGTCTCCGTGATACATCCAGCTAGCGACCTCCCGTACCCCTGCCTTGAAGGCCATGGCACGGTCACCTTGCGTCCGCGCAGCTTGGCGAGCCAGAGCGAAGCCGAGAGCCGCCGCTTGGTAGCGGGCATCTTCGAGGTGTCTATAGGCTTCCTGCATAATTGCTTGAGGATCCGCGAAGGTGGACATAGTTGTCGTGGTTGGGGTATGACGATAACGCCGCATCGCCGCGGTGCTACGCAAAAGTCGCAAGCCCTTTGCGCACTTTCTTCAGCAGAGCCTCGGCATCATCCGCATCCAGGCCAAACTCCTCGAGTACCTCATAAACGTGAGCCGGTTTGGTCTTTTCCCATGTGGCAGCGGTGGGAAACTTCCGACCCAAGGTTTCGTAAGCGGTATCGGGTAGCGTCATCGGCCGGGCCCACAGCTTCAGTCGGACGACGGGGATGAACTTCTCCCGCTCACCTTGTTCGAGCATGGCGCGGATGGCCTCAGACTTGCGAAGCTCCTTGTTCAAGTGCTCGGTCAGTTCGGCAGCCGCGGCTCCCAGCTTGTAGTCCAACCGCAGCAGGCCGGCCAAGTCGGCCGGTAATTCTACCTTCTCTTCCTTGCCGCCGTCTCCCGGGCGGGGGTGGCTGAGCAGGATGACGGGACGGTGGCGGTACCGGCCGTGTGCCTGGCCCAGTTCGTACATCACGTTCGGGTTGCCCAGACTGACCTCGGCCAGGAAGGCGTGGGCCTGTCTTCATGTGCCGCTCCACATTCTCCCGCAGCGCCGGGGCGTAGTGATGATCGCGCGCGAGGAAGAGCTGGCAGCCCCACTGCTCCTCCACCACCTGGCGGAGAGCCTCCTCGAGCGGAGCGTACTCCTTCCGGAAGGGCGTCATCAGAAAAATGATGCGGTGGTGAGCGTCGGGGGCGTCGTCCCCTTGAGCGACGGCCAGGGCTCGCCGATCCCGGTCGATGGCGTCCCGCTCCCGCTGGAGTTGGCCGGCCGCGCTGATGTTACGCAGCGCGCTCTCCATGAACTCGCCGAACTGGTCGTGGAAGATTTTGGCGGTACGCGGGGTCAGCATCTCCGCGTTGTAGAGGATGGCTCCGTTGTACACCCCCAGCATGAGATGCCGCACGTCCTTGTCGCGCGGGTCCTGCTGGGCCAGTTGCTGGACGAACGGACAGGCCGCGTTGCTGGTCATCCGCATGGCGTTCGCGGCGCGGGAGTTCCTGAGCAACTCCTCCGCCATTTCCCGCATACTACTGGGCTGGCTGGGGTCGCTAAGCACATCCCGCGCGTGCCGCTCCGCCTTGCCGCGCTCGGCGTTGAGCAGCACGGCGGGCAGGGTGCTCGGCTCGAAGCGGCTGGCCTCCACTTTCAACCTCCCGCCGCCGCTCGGGATGATCACCTGGCTCATGTGCTCGGCCAGCCGGCGCACGGCTTCATCGCCCGCGCTGAGTTCCTTGAAGAGCCCGCCCCCGGGGCGGTCCACGTAAACGAGGTCGATGGCCGGTACGTCCGGCAGTTTGGCATACGCGGCGATCAGTCGGTCTTCGAGCAAGTCACTGGCATCCACCACCTGCACGCCTTCGGCGTTGGCCATTTCGAAGTACTGGTTGGCGGCGTTGTAGGTGGTGAACGCCAACAGCCGCTTCGGCCGTTTCGGCTCCGCCTTGGCTGCGGCCAGCACCTCCGGCAAGGTGCGCCAGTGGAAGGCGATGCCGGGCGAGCGGAGGTCGGCATCCAGGGCGTCTTCCTCATCCGCCTCGGTATCGGCACCGGGCAGGTGATTGACACGCCACTCCAGCAGGTGGGCGAACTTGCGGAAAAAGGGGTCGTGGTGGTAGCAGGCGGCCTTGATGCCACGCTCGTGGAACTTGAGGATGTACGAGAGCTGTTTTCGGTTCGTCCGACTGAGCTTTTCGAGGCTGGCGACGATGAGATCGCCCAGGGCCTCCCGCAGGTCGCTCCAGGCTTTGTTGCGGATGAACCCGTCCCGCGCCGCGTTGGGCGTGAGCCCGGAGGTCTCGATGATGCCGCTGACGAACTCGGCCCAGGACGGGAGCAGGTCCGCGTCGTTGGCGACGAACATGCGGTCCTGGTAGATGCGGACATGGCGCGGCACCCGGACGCCGTACGCGCTGGTGCTGTCGTTTTCCCAGGGCATCACCTGGGTGTTGACAGGCGCTGTGCCGCTGTTCACGTGGATGGGCACGCGCAGCATGTCGCAGTAGTCCCGCAGGACGCCGGTGACGCTTTCGGGTTCCAGGAGCACGCGGTCGGCGGGATCCTTGACAAAGACCTTCACGGTGGTGCCCGCAGCCTTCAGGGGACAGGGCGCCACGGTGTACTGCTTCCCGCCGTCGTTCCGCCACAGCCAGCCCTTGGCCTCGCCGAGTTTCCGGGTGCGCACTTCTACTCGCTCGGCGACGATGAAGCCCGAGAGGAAGCCGATGCCGAATTGGCCGACGAGGCCGCTGACACCTTCCTTGCCGCGCCCGAGCGCCTTGGTGCCGCTGGCCCCGATGCGGGAGAGGTAGCTGTGCAGATCCTCGGCGTTCATACCAATGCCGTTGTCCGCGAAGCTGATCCAGCCCTCTTCCGGGCGGGTCTCTATGTCAATGCGGCCTCGTAGATCAGGCTCACGCTTCTCCCGCCGGCGGATGCTGTCGTGGCCATTCTGCACCAGCTCGCGGATAAAGACTTTCTTTTCAGAATATAGACTGTTTGCAAGTATGCTCATTAATCCGTCAAAATCAAGCGTCATCTCCTTGACGGTAGGTCCGGCGGTTGATGCCGCGTTTTGAGATTTGGCCACGGCTTTCTTGGGCATGAAAGTCTCCGCGATCATCTGACAGCTGGTCAGCGCGAGGTGGGATCGGGCACGAGATTCGACGAATCTGCGACATCGTACCGGGCACACTCGCATCTTCGCAGCCAGCCGCGTGCGACGCCAGAGATTTCTCCAACGCGAGTGCGTGACTCGCCGTAACGCGAGAGCGATGAGATAGCCGATGGTCGAAAATTAAAGTAATGACATGGCCTATGTGCCACGTCTGATGAGGATTCAGAGGCCTAAGCGCGATCGCCAGTCGGCCTGTCCTTTCCCAATGCCTACCCTGGACCCGTAACACGCAAGTGGTCGAGGCGACCGCGCGCGCCAGCGAGGGTGGTCGCAGAACCGGGATCGGCTGTGAGCATCTGAGAATTGGACGGAAAACGTGCTTGCGATCGGCTGGGCTGGTAGTTTGTA
This sequence comes from bacterium, assembly GCA_017308215.1. Classification (GTDB taxonomy): domain Bacteria; phylum Planctomycetota; class Planctomycetia; order Gemmatales; family Gemmataceae; genus Urbifossiella. Next base: position 7,419 of record JAFKFQ010000653.1, read on the forward strand.
AGTCGGATTGAGTCCTAACCCGATGCGGAGCGCTCGCAGCAATGGACGGAGCCCGTGGAGGGCGAACCCAATTGGGTTGCATCTCGGACCCGTTTCACGTAGCTGATATCCCGCGTCAGGTTCCGAAGACTCGACCCCGGTAGACAAACTCCGATCCCGACCCTACGAGAATCGCTTCTTCGGCTTCCCGCCGGCTTCCACGTCGAGGTACTCGGGGAAGCGGTAGGTCAGCGCCGTCAGGAAGTCGAGCAGGTCGGACACGTCGCGGACGTGGATCGGGGCGCCGCCGGCGCCCGAGCCCTTCGTCAGGAACGCCACCTCCTCCACCCGGCACCAGTCGAGCGCCGCCTTCAGCGCCGCGCGGATCTCCTCCAGCCGCTCCACCGGGTCTTCCCGGCCGGTCTTGCCGGTCAGTCCGAGGAAGCTGGCGGCGCCGGCCCACTCGCGCGGCTCCTCCGGGTTGTCCTGCCAGCGGCGGAACTCCGGCTTGTCGGTGTAGGCGGCCACGGTGTCGTACAGCTCGCGTACCGTCACCGGCTTGCGCGTCGGCTTCACCTTCGCCCCGCCGCGCAGCTTTGCCGCCGCCGCCTTCCCCGAGGCGGTGAGGCGGTAGATGTTCGGCCGCACCTTCTCCAGGAACTTCAGCACCACCGGGCTCGACGGCTTCTGCCCCATGATCTCCATCATCACCCGCTTGTGGTCCGGGTAGCTCTGGGCGTAGCCGCGGAGCCCGAACCGGAACCGGTCGAGCGACCACGCGGCGACCGTGAGGTCCCACTCGGTGAACTCGGTCTTACCGGCCGATGCCAAGTCGTCGGCGGCGAGGAGGACGGTCTCGGAGGCCGTTTGCTTCGGTTGGGTGATGACCACGGTGCGGCCCTCGGCGGGCGTTCGGGTGCGGGTGCGGGGCGCTGAATCACGTTCAGGTTAATGGTCCCTACGGCTCCCGCAGCGCGAACGTGAGTCGAAGCGCGCGAGCTCGCGCGGAATGCGTCAGCCCCATCCGGCAGAGGCGCCACAACCGGACCACTCACCCCACATGCCCGTGTCAGAATCAGTGGGCGCTCCCCGGTCGCGGTGCCGATCACACACTCGTCGGACCGCCACCGCCCCCCCGCCGCCCCCGTGCCGCCATGACCCCAGACCCGATTCTCTGGGAGACCGTCGCCTGCCCGCTGTGCGGCGCGGCCGGCGACCGCGACTTCCTCCGCGCCCCGGGCGACGACGGGGCGACGTACCGCCTCGGGCGGTGCGCGGGGTGTGAATTGGTCTTCACGAACCCGCGGCCGGACGCGGCGAGCATCGCGCGCTTCTACCCGGCCGATTACGCGCCGTACCAGC
>JAFKFQ010000654.1 GCA_017308215.1 bacterium
GGTGAAGCCGGGCGACAAGCTGATCGTCGGCTCGCCGGTATACCGCCTCGCCGGCGCCGGGGCCGCGCCGAAGCCCGCCGCCCCCGCCAGCCCGCCCCCGCCCGCCGCGAAGCCGCAACCCGCCGCCCCCGCCAGTCCGCCCCCCGCACCGTCCGGCGGCGTGTCCGAGTTCCGCTTGCCGAACCTCGGTGAGGGGATCGAGGCCGCGACCGTCACCGCCGTGCTCGTGAAGCCCGGCGACGCGGTGAAGCCGGGGACGGCGGTCGTCTCGGTGGAGACGGACAAGGCGGCGATGGAGGTCGAGGCCGACGCCGCCGGCACCGTCGCTTCGGTCCTCGTCAAGCCGGGCGACAAGCTCACCATCGGCTCGCCGATCCTGTCGCTGAACGGCAGCACCGCCCCCGCCGCCGAGTCGAAGCCCGCGGCGCCGGCGAAGGCCGCCGCGCCGGCCGCGCCGGAATCCGCGCCCGCCCGCCCGGCGCAGGTCGCCGCGGTCGCGCCCCACGCCAACGGCGCCGCCAAGCCCGGCACGCTCGTCCCCGCCGGCCCGGCGACGCGGCGACTGGCGCGCGAACTCGGCGTCGCGCTCACCGAGCTGAAGGGCTCGGGCCGCGGCGGGCGCGTCACCCTCGACGACATCAAGTCCTTCGTCCGCGAGGAGCGGCAGAAGGTCAAGGCCGCGCCGGCCGGCGGCGGCGGGGCCGCGGCGCTGTCCGGGAAGACGGTCGCCGACAGCTTCACCACCCCGCCGCTGCCGGACTTCTCGAAGTACGGCGAGGTCGAGCGCAAGCCGGTCGCCAAGATCCGCGAGACGATCGCCAAGAACCTGACGGTCGCGTGGCGGACCATGCCGATGGTCACGCAGTTCGACGCGGCCGACATCACCGACCTGGAGGCCGGCCGCAAGCGCGTCGTGGACAGCCTGCCGAAGGGCGCGCCGAAGATCACCATGACCGTGCTCGCGGTCAAGGCGTGCGTGGCGGCGCTGCGGGACTTCCCGCAGTTCAACAGTAGCTACGACATGAACGCCGCCGAACTGGTGGTGAAGAAGTACTACCACATCGGCATCGCGGTCGACACCGAGCGCGGGCTGGTGGTGCCGGTCATCAAGGACGCGGACAAGAAGAGCATCCGCGACATCGCCGCCGAGGTGGTGGGGCTCGCCGAGAAGGCGCGGGCGGGGAAGCTCGGGCTCGACGACATGCGCGGCGGCACGTTCACGATCACCAACCTCGGCGGGGTGGGCGGCACGGCGTTCACGCCGATCGTGAACTACCCCGAGGTGGCGATCCTGGGCCTGTCGCGGTCGGCGCCGCAGCCGGTGGTGAAGGACGGCCAGATCGTGCCCCGGCTGATGATGCCGCTGAGCCTGACCTACGACCACCGCGTCGTGGACGGCGCCGACGGCGCCCGGTTCACGACGCGCCTCGTCCAGCTCTTCAGCGACCCGCTCCGGCTGCTGATGGACTCGTAGCGCGGCTCCCGTAACGGCCCGTCGACCGGTCGGTGTCAGGTGCGACCCCCGCCGTGGCGAACGGCCGGCGTGAGCCGGCTGGTCGTTGGTGCGGGTGCCCGGGCGGACCACGCGGGTGACCGGGCGCCGTCACAGGCACCTGACACAACGACCAGCCGGCTCACGCCGGCCGTTCGCCTGGGCCAATATCGACCGGTCGACGGCCCCGTAGGTCGGGTCGAGTCTTCGAGGCCCGACGCGGCGACGCGAACGGCAAACGGCGGCCGAACCGGCACGCAATCCCACGTGGGTTTTCGTTCCACGCACACGATCAACGTGTCCGCGCGGCCGCGTCGGGCCTCGAAGACTCGACCCGACCTACGGAAGCCCCGAGCCGGGTCGCCCCATGCTCGTCCTCGACGCCGGCGCCCGCGTCACGCAGCTCCGCTTCCTCCCGGACGGCCGACTCCTCGTCGGGTTGCTTCTCAAGACCGGCGGGGCCGCCGTCGACATCCGCCCGGTCGGGGCCGGCGAACCACACCGGATCTACCTGCGCGATTCGACTTGGGTCTCGGCCAACCAACTCGCCGTCCACCCGTCCGGCGGGCGGTTCTCCGTGGCGGCCCACTCCCTTCGGACTTTCGCCACCGCGGACGGTTCCCCCGTCCCGGCCGGGCCAGCCGTCTACGCCCTGGAGGTGGCCGCCGCCCCGGACGGCGAATGGCTCCTCACGACGCGGCGGACGCCGGCCGGCGACACGACCGTGGCGGCCGTGTACGGCGACGGGAGCCGGCGCCTTCTGGCCACGTACCCATCTGAAGGGAACCGTCGACTCGCCGGCGTGTCGCCCGACGGCGAGCGGTTCGTGGTGGTGGGACAGGGCGAGGTGCGGGTCGAGCCGCTCGCCGGCGCCGTCGAACCGATCCGTGCGCGCTATCCCAGTTCGCACGTCTACCACCCGGGGCTCTCGCCGGACGGCCGGTACCTGGCGGCGATCGGGTACAGCAGCATGTACGTGTATGACCTGCCGGTTCTGGGCAAGCCACGGCTCATCAAAGGGGCTTCCGCGTTCGGGAACTTCGTCGGGTACGCGTTCCACCCGGGCGGGCGGATGCTGGCGGTGATCCACGGCGGGCCGACACTGGTGAAGCTCTACGACCTCGACACGCTCACCCTGCGCACCAAACTGAACTGGAAGGTCGGCCCGCTGACATGCGTGGCCTTCAGTCCTGACGGGCTCCTCGCTGCCGCCGGGAGCGAGGACGGCCGCGTCGTGGTGTGGGACGTGGACGGGTAACGCGCCGGCCGCGGTGTCGCGTGCGGGGGAACACGATGCTCGTCCTCGACGCCGGCGCCCGCGTCACGCAGCTCCGCTTCCTCCCGGACGGCCGGCTCCTCGTCGGCACGTGGGCGGCGGGCGACGCCGAGGTGGCGATCTGGTCGCTGCCGTCCGGCCCGCGCGTCGTCATCCCGCTGTCGGTCCGCCAGGTGTGGGACGAGCCGAGCCGCGTCGCGGTCGCGCCCGCCGGCGACCGAATGTACCTCACCTTCGGCACGCTCCAAACACACTCGACGACGGACGGGAGCGTGATCCTCGGCGGGCCGCTCGCGCCGGCGGGCGAAGTCATCGTCTCGCCCGACGGGCGGCGCCTCGTGTCCGCGTACCGCGAGACGAACGGGGACACGGTGCTCTACGGCCACGAGGCGTGGGGCGGGCGGGTGTGGCAGGCGACGTACCCGCACCCGCGCGCCATGTACCTCGCCGGGTTCCTCCCCGACGGCGACCGCTTCCTCGTGGCCGGCTACCACGCGGTCGCCGTCCGCTCGTTCGACGCGCAGCAGGAGTTCGCCGCCGTCCCGTATCCGGCTCACCGCTTGAGCCACCTTCAACTGTCGCCGGACGGCCGACATCTCGGGGTGATCGGCCACCACAGCTTCTACGTCTACGACACCGCAGCCCTCGGGAAGCCGCGCCGGATTTCCGGCAGTAGCAACAGCGGGAACTTCGTCGGGTTCGCGTTCCACCCGGCGGGGAAGACGCTCGCGGTGATCTACGGTGGGCCGACGCTAGTGAAGCTCTACGACCTCGACACGCTCACCCTGCGCACCAAACTGAACTGGAAGGTCGGCCCGCTGACGTGCGTGGCCTTCAGCGCCGACGGACTCCTCGCCGCCGCCGGCACCGACGACGGCCGCGTCGTGGTGTGGGACGTGGACGGGTAACGCGCCGGCCGCGGTGTCGCGTGCGGGGGGAACACGGTGCTCGTCCTCGACGCCGGCGCCCGCGTCACGCAGCTCCGCTTCCTCCCGGACGGCCGACTCCTCGTCGGCACGTGGGCGGCGGGCGACGCGGGCCTCGCCATCTGGCCGCTCTCGGACGGCCCCGTCGTCTTCATTCCGCTCCCGTACCGCCAGGTGTGGGACGCGCCGAACCGCCTCGCCGTTCTCCCGTCCGGTGACCGGCTGGTCACGGCCTTCGGGGGGCTGGCGGCGGCATCTACTGTGGACGGCACGGAACTGGCCGACGGGCCGACCGGGCCGGCGAACGAGGTCATCGCCGCCCCCACGCGCGACCGGTTCGTTACCGGCCATCGCGAGCCCGCCGGTGAAACCGTGCTGACCGGTCTTTCCCGGCTCGGAGAGCGGTTGTGGCAGACGACTTACCCACCCACCCGGTTCCACACGCTGGCCGGCTTCACGCCGGACGGGAAGCACTACCTTGTTCTCGGCAGCCGCAAGGTGACCGCCCGGTCGTTTGCCGCCGACGGGGAGGCGTGGTCCGCCGCCTACCCGTCGAACCACGCCGACTCCCCGCAACTCTCGCCCGACGGCCGGCACCTCGGGGTGATGGGGGCCAGCAGCCTGTCCCTCTACGACCTTACCGCCCCCAATATGCCGCGGCAGATCAAGGGGGGTAGTAACAACGGGAACTTCGTCGGGTTCGCGTTCCACCCCGCGGGGAAGACGCTGGCCGTGATTCACGGCGGACCGACGCTGGTGAAGCTCTACGACCTCGACACGCTCACCCTGCGCACCAAACTGAACTGGAAGGTCGGCGCCCTGACGTGCGTCGCCTTCAGCGCCGACGGGCAGCTCGGCGCCGTCGGCACCGACGACGGCCGCGTCGTGGTGTGGGACGTGGACGAGTAACCGGAGGGCCGAAGGATGGTCGTACTCGACGCCGGCGCCCGCCCGCTCCAGCTCCGCTTCCTGCCCGACGGCCGGCTCCTCGTCGGGCTGCGGTCGGAGACGGGCGAGTGTGCGGTCGAGGTGTGGACGCTCCCGGCCGGCGGGCGCGTCCGCGTGCCGATCCCGGACCGGCGCTCGTGGTACCTGTCGAACCAACTTGCCGTGTCGCCGACCGGCGACCGGTTCCACCTCGCCTGCGGGTCGCTGTTCACGTTCGCCACCGCCGACGGCGCGGTCGCCCGCGGGCCGGCGAACCCGCTCCCCGACCCCGGCGACCCGGCCGCGGCGGCGCACGGCGGTCTCCCCGCCGACCAGGTGATCGCGGCGCCGACCGGGAGCCTGCTCGTCCTGTACCAGATGCAGCCGGAAGACCCGTGGTGGCGCGCCGCCTTCGCCCCTGACGGCACGCCGGTCTGGCACGGCGGTGGCGACGCGTGGACGTACCTCGCCGGCTTCCTGTCGGGCGGCGAAGAGTACCTGGAGGTCGTGGCGAAGCGGGTGGTGCGCCGCCGCTCCGCCGACGGCGCCGAGGTGGCGGCGGCGAGGTACCCGGCGAACCGCATCAACCAGCCGCAGGTGTCGCCGGACGGGCGGCACCTGGGCGTGATCGGCTACAGCGCGATGTACGTGTACGACACCGCCGTGCTCGCGGCGCCGCGGGCGATCAAGGGGAGCGCCAACTTCGGGAACTTCGTCGGGTTCGCGTTCCACCCCGCGGGGCGGACGCTGGCCGTCATCCACGGCACCACGACGCTGGTGAAGCTCTACGACCTCGACACGCTCACACTGCGAACGAAGCTGAACTGGAAGGTCGGCCCGCTGACGTGCGTGGCGTTCAGCGCCGACGGGTTGCTCGGCGCCGCCGGCACCGACGACGGGCGCGTCGTGGTGTGGGACGTGGACGAGTGACGACCGCGGGCCGCGCGAGCGCCCGTCGTTACGCCCGAAGTGATGTGTCGATTCTGACCGGATTCGCCGACGCCCGGCGGCAGTTGGGCCGGTTCTTGGACCCCGTGTACAACCGGAAGCAGTTCCACCCGGCTCTCGGCGACCTCGCCCCGGCGGAACTTGAGAAGGCGTGGCGGGCCGACCCGACCGGCCCGCCGGTGGCACAACAACCGTGGCCCCGGCTGGTCTCACGTCATGGGCGCACTTCAGTCGGCCCGGGAGAAGGCGATGCCGACTACTCGGCCGCGCACAACACCGACCCGAAGCCGTTCGCCTGGGTCGCGGATGCCGACACGACCCCTCGATCGCATCAAGAAGGTTTGCGAACAGACTTCCGACTCAGGACACTAGTGTGGTGTCGTAGCTCCGGTCGGTGCCGCGTCCTCACCGAGGGTCGTGCCATGTTGCGTCGGAAGCTGTTGTGGAGTGTGCCGCTGGCCGGGGCGATCGGCGCCGGCGTCGCCGCCGACCGGTTCCTCGCCGCCGAGGCGAACGCGAACAACCGGCAGGACCTCAAGCCCGCCGTCACCCTGCCGATCAGCCGGGTGGTCATGTTCAACAGCGGGGTCGGGTACTTCTCCCGCAGTGGCGAGGTGGACGGCGACGCCCGGGTGGACCTGACGTTCCAGGAGGCGGACATCAACGACCTGCTGAAGTCGATGGTG
>JAFKFQ010000655.1 GCA_017308215.1 bacterium
ACCAGGGCGTCGCCGACGCCCTCGACCTGTTCCGCAGCGAGCGCCGCCCGCTGGCCGTCGTCCGCGACGCCGCCGGGACGGTGCTCGGGCTCGTGACCCTCGAAGACGTGCTCGAGCAGATCGTCGGCCCGATCGAGGACGAGCACGACCGCCGCCGGCTCCCGCTGCCGCTCGCCGGCCGCGCCCGGACGGCCTGACCCGAACCCGAATTTCCAGAAAAGGACGTGCGTATGCCCCACACGAACGAGACCCCGGCGGCGACCCTGCCGCGCGACCTGACCGCCGGGCTGGTCGTCTTCCTGGTCGCCCTGCCCCTCTGCCTCGGCGTCGCCCTGGCGTCCAACGCGCCCCTCCTGTCCGGGGTACTCGCGGGCATTGTCGGCGGGCTCGTCGTCGGCGTCCTGAGCGGGTCGCACACCAGCGTGAGCGGGCCGGCGGCCGGGCTCACCGCCGTCGTCGCCGCGCAGATCGCCAGCCTCGGGTCGTTCCAGACGTTCCTCCTCGCCGTGGTCGTCGCCGGGCTCATCCAGATCGCCCTCGGCGTCGCCCGGGCCGGGTTCGTCGCCGCGTTCGTCCCGTCCGGCGTCATCAAGGGGCTACTCGCGGCCATCGGCGTCATCCTCATTCTGAAGCAACTCCCGCACGTCGTCGGCCACGACCCCGACCCCGAAGGGGACATGTCGTTCGAGCAGCCGGACCGCCAGAACACGTTCTCCGAGCTGTTCGAGACGCTCGGCGACATCCACCCCGGCGCCGCGGCGATCGGCCTCCTGTCGGTCGCGCTGCTCGTAGTCTGGGACCGCACGAAGGCGCTCAAGAAGTCGCCGGTCCCGGCGCCGCTCGTGGTGGTGCTCCTCGGCGTCGGCCTGTCCGAGTTCTTCCGCCGGCTCGGCGCCCCGTGGCTGGTCGAGCCGTCGCACCTCGTCCAGGTGCCGGTGGCGGAGACGCTCGCCGGGGTCCTCGACTTCCTCCAGCCGCCGGACTTCGCGCAGTGGCGCAACCCGGCGGTGTACACGGCGGCGCTAACGTTGACCGCGGTCGCGTCGCTCGAGACGCTGCTGAACCTGGAGGCGGTGGACAAGCTCGACCCGCGCCGCCGCGTTTCGCCGCCGAGCCGCGAGCTCCTCGCCCAGGGCGTCGGGAACGTCGCGTCCGGGCTGATCGGCGGGCTCCCGGTCACGTCGGTCATCGTCCGCAGCTCGGTGAACATCAACGCGGGGGCGCGGACCCGGGTGTCGGCGATCTTCCACGGCGTCCTGCTGGTGGTCAGCGTCGCCCTCCTCCCGACCGTGCTGAACCTGATCCCGCTGTCGTGCCTGGCGGCGATCCTGCTGGTGACCGGGGTCAAGCTGGCGAGCCCGGCGCTGGTCCTCCAGATGTGGCGAGCCGGGAAGTACCAGTTCGCCCCGTTCGCCATCACCGTCGCGGCCATCGTCCTCACCGACCTGCTCGTCGGGGTGCTGATCGGGCTGGCGGTGAGCACCAGCTTCATCCTCTGGAGCAGCTTCCGCCGGCCGGTCCGGAAGGTGGTCGAGAAGCACCTCAGCGGCGAGGTGATTCGGATCGAGCTGGCCAACCAGGTGAGCTTCCTGAACCGGGCGGCGCTGTTCCGGGTGCTCGACGAGGTCCCCCGCGGCGGCCGCGTCCTGCTCGACGCCTCGCACACCGACTACATCGACCCGGACGTGCTCGACCTGCTCCGCGAGTTCGACGAGCAGACCGGCCCGGCCCGCGGGGTCGAGGTGAGCCTCGTCGGGTTCCGCCACAAGTACCAGCTCGGCGACCGCATCCTGTTCGTGGACCACTCGACCCGCGACCTCCAGGAGGCGGTCACGCCGGCGCAGGTGCTGCAAATCCTGAAGGACGGGAACGAGCGGTTCCGCACCGGCCGGCGGCTGACCCGCGACCTCGGCCGGCAGGTCGGGGCGACGGCGTCCGGGCAGCACCCGCTGGCGGCGATTCTGAGCTGCATCGACTCGCGGACCCCGGCCGAGCTCATCTTCGACCTCGGGGTGGGCGACGTGTTCAGCGTCCGCCTGGCCGGGAACGTGACCAGCCGGAAGGCGCTCGGGAGCATCGAGTACGCGTGCGCCGTGGCCGGGGCGAAGCTCGTGGTGGTGATCGGGCACACGCGCTGCGGCGCGGTGACGGCGGCTGTGGACCTGGCGGCCGCGGGGAAGTCGGCGGCCGAGGCGACCGGGTGTGAGCACCTCGACCACGTCGTCGAGGACGTGCAGCGGGTGACCGACCGAGCAGCCTGCCTGGCCGCGACGCACCTCCCGGCCGCCGAGAAGGCGGCGTTCGTCGACGGGGTGGCGCGGCAGAACGTGGCCCGCGGGGTGCACGAGGTGGTGGAGCACAGCCGGACGCTGGAGCGCTTGGTGAAGGAGGGTCGGGTGGCGGTGGTCGGGGCGATGTACGACGTGGCGACCGGGGGGATCACCTTCCTGCCCGAGGCCGAGATCGGCCCGGCTGGAGTGCTGGCCTAGAGCGGTCTTCGGGTGAGTTTGGCGATCGGGCTGGTGGGACAGCTTTTCACAGTCGTTGTCAACGACCTCATGTGATCGGGTGTGGTTGTGGGGTCGTGGCTTGCGTCGTGCGCGGGTCGCTCGAGGGGGCGCCGCGTGCGGCGAACATCCCCACGACGCCCGAATCCCGGTCGCTCAACGGCCCCGGACTGGCGGCCACCCGCCACGCCCGGATCCGTTGGCTCACCCCTACTGGCAGCAGCCGGTACAGCACGTCCCGGCTCGTCCTCCCCGCCGGGCACTCCCCCAACGGGCGATCGCTCGTCCCGGTCCCGAACCGCCGCGGGTACGCCACGGCCACCGCCGGGGCGGCGCGGAACCGAGACACGATTCCGTCTCGGGATTCGCCGCCCGGCCGCGCCCGATTGGCCCATGCCCCCGCGACGAATACGCCGCCCGCCCGACCACCTGCACCGCCAAGCCGGCCGTCGTCAAGAGCATCCAGAGGCAGGTCAAGGAAGCCCGTGCGCTCTTCCCCGTAGCGCCGGTCACCCGACCGGGGCGCGGCCCGCACGACCACGCGGCAGCCCGGGTCGGCGTTCAGTCGCAGCCGGAAGCGGTAGTGGCCGCCGGACGTTACCGCCGCCGGTGCCGCGGTGAACGCCGTCAGCCGGGCGCCCGGCTCGGGGCGGATAAAGTCGTCGTCCGCCTTCTCGGTCGGGCTCCGGCGTACCCACGGCGTCACGTCGGCCCCGTACCCGTCGGCCGCCGGGTGCACCCCGACCACCTCAGCCTCGGCCGTCGTCTGGTTCGGTTTCACGTGCATGTCCGCTCCTCCGGGGGCGCCCCCATAATACCGCCGGCCAACTCCGCCATCCGGCGGGCGGCTTTCTGGGAGCGCGCACATGGACCTCGGGCTGAGCGGACAAGTGGTGGTGGTGGTCGGGGCGGCGCGCGGGCTCGGCGCCGCCATTGCCGACGCCTTCGCCGCGGAGGGCGCCCGCGTCGCCCGCTGGGACATTGACCCCGCCGCCGAGACGGTCGTCGACGCTACCGATTTCGCCGCCGTCACCCGTGCCGCCGAGCGCCTCGGGCGCGTCGATCACGTCGTGTACGCGGCGGCGGTGGGGTCGGGGAAGTTCGGGTTTCCGTTCTGGTCGCTCGCGCCCGCCGACTGGCCGCGCGTGCTGAACGTCAACCTGATGGGCGCCGTGAATGTCGCGCACGCCTTCGCGCCGCAGTTGGCGGAACAGCGCGGCGGTACGCTGCTGTTCCTCGCGTCAGTGGCGGGTCAGAACGGCAGCCAGACCGACCCGCCGTACTCCGCGGCGAAGGCGGCGGTGCTGAACTTCGTGAAGTGCGCGGCGAAGGATCTGGCGCCGTTCGGCGTGCGGGTGAACGCGCTGTGCCCCGGTATGGTGAAGACGCCATTGAACCGCGCCGTGTGGCAGGCGTGGGTCGACCGCCAACCGCCGGAAGCACGCGTCGAGTATGAGGAGTGGGCGTCGGACAAGATCGCCAAGCTCGTCCCGCTGAACCGTTGGCAGACGCCGGAGGACGTGGCGGCGATGGCGGTGTTCCTGGCGTCAGCTCGGGCGGCGAACGTGACCGGGCAGGCGGTCAACGTAGACGGCGGGTACGTGATGCACTGATACCGCGCCTCGCCCCCCGGGGTTCACACCCCGGGCGGCGTCGGCGGTGTCACGCGCCGATACACTGCCTTCATGAGCACCGCCACCCTCCCCGCGCCCGTTTCGCAGGCCGCGCTCGTCGCGCGGATGCGCGCCGTCGTCGGCGCCGACAACGTCCTCACCGCCCCCGCCGACCTCGCCGTGTACGAGTGCGACGGGTTCACCATCGAGAAGAACAAGCCCGAGGTGGTCGTCTTCCCGACCACCACCGAGCAGATCGTCGGCGTGGTGCGGGCGTGCAACGAACTCGGGCTGCCGTTCCTCGCCCGCGGCGCCGGCACCAGCCTCGCCGGCGGGTGCGTACCGGTCGGCGGCGGCGTCATGATCGGGCTCGCCCGCATGAAACGCATCCTGGAGGTCAACGTCCGCGACCGCTACGCCGTCGTCGAGCCGGGCGTGGTGAACGTGTGGCTCACCAACGCGCTGAAGCCGCACGGCTATCACTACGCGCCGGACCCGTCGAGCCAGGGCGCCTGCACCATCGGCGGGAACGTCGCCACCAACAGCGGCGGGCCGCACACGCTCAAGTACGGCGTCACCGTCAACCACATCCTCGGCGTCGAGCTCGTGCTGCCGGACGGCCGCGTCGTCGTCACCGGCGGCCCGTGCGAGGACGGCCCCGGCTACGACCTGACCGGCACCATCGTCGGCTCGGAAGGCACGTTCGGCGTGGTGTCGAAGGTGTGGGTGCGGATCACCAAGAACCCCGAGGCGTACCGCACGCTGCTCGGCGTGTTCGACACCGTGGACCAGGCGACGAACACGATCAGCGACATCATCGGCGCCGGGATCGTGCCGGCGGCGCTGGAGATGCTCGACAACATGTTCATCGGCTCGGTCGAGGCGGCGTACCGCCTCGGCTTCCCGCTCGACGCCGGCGCGCTCCTCATCATGGAAGCGGACGGCCTCGAAGCGGGGCTGCAGGCCGAGGCCGACCGCATGGAGGCGCTGGCGCGGAAGAACGGCGCCCGCGAGGTCCGCAAGGCGAACACCGAGGCGGAGCGGCTGGCCCTGTGGAAGGCCCGGAAGGGGGCGTTCGGCACCGTCGGCCGACTCGGCTACCCGAGCTACTGCACGCAGGACGGCGTGGTGCCGCGGACGAAGCTGCCGGAGATCATGCGGCACATCCAGGCGGTGTCGAAGAAGTACGGGGTGGGCATCGCCAACGTCTTCCACGCCGGCGACGGGAACATCCACCCGGTGCTGCTGTTCGACGAGCGCGACCCGGTGCAGACGCAGAAGGTGCTCGACGCCAGCCACGAGATCCTGGACGAGTGCATCCGGCTCGGCGGGAGCGTGACGGGCGAGCACGGCATCGGCGTGGAGAAGTTGGACTTCATGCCCAAACTGTTCGCGGAGGCCGATCTGGCATTCATGCTGCGGCTGCGGGTGGCGTTCAACCCGGACAATCGGTGCAGCCCCGGCAAGCTCTTCCCGACCGCCGGCGGCTGCGCCGAGCCGAGCGCGGTGATGGTCAAGCCGGGGCGGCGGGCGGCGGTGTGATTAAATTAGCTGTCATCCGACGGCGTGAAATCGTTCACCTCTTCGCTGAAGTCAGCGACATCGGATGTGGTCGAAAAGCCTTTACTTGCCGACCACAACTCGTGTGTGTACCCGAGCCGAATAAACAGCCTCCGATAGAGAAACAATCCCCATTTCTGGAGGAGATCCAGCGCTTCCCTTGGTGTACAAGGGAGGTCGCGGCCGTGTGCGACCGCGTTTCGAGTATGACGATACCGTTCGAGCTTCGTGTAGTGTTTCGGGATGTCCCAACGGAGTCGTCCCCTAGCCGCGCTAATCAGGTCGCCGATTCCCGGGGGATCTTTGTCGTTCAGTAATTTTCCCCGCATGGTTTCACCCGCTTCTTCTAAGGAGAGGCGGAGCAGGAGCTCGACGGCAACCATGACGGTTCCGATGCGCGATTCGAGAAACACGCCTTCTTCGTAGTCCTGCACTTTCCGCGACTTCCCGCATGCGCGTCGGTTAAAGAGCAGCAGCTTGAACGCTCGCGGCCTCAGTCGTTAGTGCAGATCTGGATCGGCAGTTCGGCGCGGCCACAGGCCAACAGGAACGGCGCGGGCAACACCAAGTCGAG
>JAFKFQ010000763.1 GCA_017308215.1 bacterium
GGAGGCGCGCCGGGAAGATGGACAGCGCGGTGAGCAGGGCCGCGGTCCGTAGGTCGACGCCGAACGTGTTGCGGTAGTAGTTCGGGAGCCACGCCGACAGCGCGACGTAGGCGCCGAACACGACGACGTAGTACAGGCTCAGTCGCCAGACGCGGACGTGCTTCAATGGGGCCAGCATCTCGCCCATCGGTCGGCCGCGGCCCGGGCAGTGGTCCACCTTCGGGCAGACGAGTAGCACGCCGACCGCGGTGAGGACGAGGAGCCCGGCGTACAGCACCGGCACGAACCGCCACCCGCCCGGGACCAGCCCGCCGAGGTAGCCCGCCGCCGGCACCAGCGTGAGGATCGTCGGCACCAGCACGACGAGGAGTTTCGTGCCCGACGCGCCGACGTTGCCGGCGCCGAACACGCCGAGCGCCGTCCCCTTCTGCCGGGCCGGGAACCACGCCGAGTTCCACGCGATGCCGACGGTGAAGGCGTTCCCCGCGAGGCCGAACAGCGCCGCTGCGACGAGCAACTCGGCGTAGCTCGTCGCCTGCGAGAGGCCGTAGGCCGGCAGTGCGCAGAACAGGAGCAGCCCGACCATCATGTTGCGGCCGCCGTACTTGTCGGCCCAGATGCCGAAGTTGAGCCGCGGCAGCGCCCCGGCGAGAATGGCGACGGCGAGGAGCCACTCGAACCGCGACTCGACCGCGGCCTTGATCTGGTCCGGGGTCATCGTCGCCGGGGCGTCGGCGCCGAGCATGAGGGCGGTGTCCTTCTTGATCTCCAGGCCGAGGACGCCGAGCATGAGCCAGACGGCGAACAGCACGGTGAACGCGAACGTGGACATCCACATGACCCGCAGCCGCGGGCCGGGCGCTTCGGACTCGTCGGGTGACAAAATCGATCTCCCTTCGTGGTGGGGGTTCCATGAAGGGGTGAAGGGGTGACGGGGTGAGCGGGTGACGGCCACGGCCGATCGTCACCCGCTCCCCCCGTCACCCCTTCACCCCTTCAGCCATCAAGGAGCGGGGA
>JAFKFQ010000764.1 GCA_017308215.1 bacterium
GTTCTCGGCCTCCATCGTCCCCGGCTTCTCGACCTGGATCCCGTACTCGCGGAAGTCGGGCAGGCGGAGCGCCTTCTTGAGCCGGCCGCCGTTGGCGTGCGGGGTCGACCCGAGCCGCCGCGCCCCCGTCGGGAAGAGGGCCTTCAGCGCGCCGGTGTCGCCGAACAGCTCCTGGGGCTGGTACCCGCGGAGCCAGTCCTCGAACGTCTTCAGGGCGGTCGGGTTCTTCTTCACGTCGGCCATCGGCACCTGGTGGGCCCGCCACGAGCCCTCGAGCTTGTGCCCGCCGACCTCGGCCGGGCTGGTCCACCCCTTCGGGGTGCGGAGGACGATCATCGGCCACCGCGGGCGGAACGCCTTCCCGGACGCGCGGGCCTCCTTCTGGGCGGCGCGGATGTCGGCGACGCACTTGTCGATCGTGGCGGCCATCGCCTGGTGCATGGACGCCGGCTCGGACCCCTCGACGAAGTACGGGGTCCACCCGGTGCCCTTGAAGAACGCCTCGATCTCGTCGTGGGGGACCCGGGCCCAGATGGTCGGGTTGTTGATCTTGTACCCGTTGAGGTGGAGGATCGGGAGGACGGCCCCGTCCCGGACCGGGTTGAGGAACTTGTTGACGTGCCACCCGGTGGCCAGGGGGCCGGTCTCGGACTCGCCGTCGCCGACGACCGCGGCGACGATCAGGTCGGGGTTGTCGAACGCGGCCCCGGCGGCGTGGGACAGGACGTACCCGAGCTCGCCCCCCTCGTGGATGCTGCCGGGGGTCTCGGGGGTGCAGTGGCTGCCGATCCCGCCGGGGAAGGAGAACTGCTTGAAGAACCGGAGGAGGCCGGCCGCGTCCTCGGAGCAGTCGGGGTAGACCTCGGAGTAGCTCCCTTCGAGGTAGCACGGGCCGAGGACGCCGGGGGCGCCGTGGCCGGGGCCGGCCATGAACAGGGCGTCGAGGTCGAGCTGCTTGATGACCCGGCTGAGGTGGAGGTAGCAGAAGGCGAGGCCGGGGCTGGCCCCCCAGTGGCC
>JAFKFQ010000656.1 GCA_017308215.1 bacterium
GCGCCGTTCTGGCCGCCGAACCCGAAGCTGGTCGAGAGCCCGTACCGCACCCGGCCCTCGCGGGCGGTGTTCGGGATGTAGTCCAGGTCGCACGCCGGGTCGGGGTTCTTCAGGTTGATCGTCGGCGGGTACACCTGCGTGTGCAGGCTCAGCGCCAGCGCCGCTGCCTCGATCGCCCCGCTGGCGCCGATCGAGTGGCCGATCATCGACTTGATGCTCGACAGCTGGAGGTCCGCCGAGCGGTCGCCGAACACCCGCTTCACCGCCGCCGTCTCCATCGCGTCGTTCAGCTTCGTGCTCGTGCCGTGGGCGTTGATGTACCCGACCTCGCGGTGGTCCACCTTCGCCTCCTCCAGCGCCGCCTGGATGGCGCGGGCGCCGCCGCGGCCGTCCGGGTCGGGCTTCGTCACCGAGTAGGCGTCGAACGAACTCCCCCAGCCCTTCACCTCGGCGTAGATCGGGGCGTTCCGCGCCTTCGCCCGCTCGTACTCCTCCAGCACCAGTACCGCGGCGCCCTCGGAGATCACGAACCCGTCGCGGAGGCGGTCGAACGGCCGCGATCGCTCCTCGGGTGGCCGCGCGTCGGTCTTGCTGAGCGTCCCGAGCGCGGTGTAGGCGAGCAGCATCAGCGGGTCGATCCGGCTGTCGGCGCCGCCGCACAGCATCACGTCGGCGTCGCCGCGCGACACCAGGCGGAACCCCTCGCCGACGGCCTGGGTGCCGGCGACGCAGGCGGTGACGACGGTGTTGTTCGGCCCCTGGCAGTTGAACGCCATGGAGATGTGCGCCGCCGCCATGTTCGGGAGGTACTTCAGTAGCCAGAGTGGAAACATTTGGGGGTCGCCGCCGGCCGCCGGGAGCTTCGTCGGGTCGAACCCGTCTTCCTGGCACGCCCGCGCCAGCAGCGGCGCCAACTCGCCGAGGTCCATCGGCACCACGCCGGTCCCCATCACGACGCCGAGCCGGCCCGGGTCTTCCTGCGCGATCTGGAGGCCACTGTCGGCGACGGCGAGACCGGCGGCGCCGATCCCGAACCGCGCGGCACGGCCCATCACCTTGACGGACTTGCGGAACGCCGCCGGGATGTACGGCTCGGGGTCGAAGTCGTGGACCTCGCCGGCCACCCGGATCGGGTGGGCCGAAGCGTCGAACGAGCGGATCGGCCCGATGCCGCTGTGCCCGTCGATACAGCCCTGCCAGAAGGCGTCTTTGCCGACCCCGTTGGGGGCGACGACGCCGACACCGGTAATCACCACCCGCCGCATGACGGACCCTCGCTCGGCCGCCCGAACCTCATCCGTGAGAGGGGCCGGCACGTCACGCTCCTGGTCGCCCATCGCGGCATCCGGCCGCGACCAGCAGGGCGACTCGTCGTTAATCGGCAACCTCCGGGCCGATGTGCCACCGAAATTCCCCAGCCTACCTACCCCCTCCATATCTACCCTGCTCGGCGGAACCCTTCAATCCCCCAAACCCTCGGGAACCCGAACACCCGACGCAGTCCGCATGCCGGACGCCCGCGCAACCGGCACAAACGGACTTTCGCGGCCGCTCGGGGCTTTGCGCTGCGGCGCGGGTGCCGCGAGCGGCAACAACCCTGGAGCGGCAAACCGCGGGACGTCTGCGTGTGAAGTGGGGGTGTGAATCCCGAAACCGGCCCACGCGGCGCCGATCGACCGTTATAATCTGGTCAGGTGGGCGACCGCCCCACCCGTGCGAAGGACTTCACCCCGATGTACAGCTCGGTCCGCCTGTCGCTGCTGGCCGCCGTCGCGGCGGCCGTCGGCGGGCTTCTTCCTAGCCCCGCGCAGTCCCAGAACTCGGACGCCGTCCGCACCACCGAGGGGATGTTCGTTTCGGTCCCCAGCCCGATCACGTCGGACGTGGTGCAGCGGGTCAAGAACCAGGTCGAGGCGCGGGTCAACAACCCGGCCCGGCCGGTGAAGACGGTCGTGTTCGACTTCACCCCGCAGGGGAAGGACGCGGCCAACCCGGACTTCGGCGCGTGCTACGGGCTGATGCAGGTGATCGACCGGCTCAAGGGCGGCGTCACCACGGTGGCGTTCGTGTCCGGCAAGGCGAGCGGGCACACCGTCCTGCCGGTGCTGGCGTGCCGCGAGCTGGTGATGGCCCGCGGCGCGAGCCTCGGCCCGGTCGCGGTCGACGGCGTCGCCGCGCTGGGGCCGGCGGAGCTCGCCGCCTATGAGGCGATCGTCAAGGACCGCAAGCTCCCCGCGGCCGTGGTGCGCAAGTTCTTCGACAAGGACGTGGAGTTGGCGACCGGCCCGGCGAAGGCCGGCGGCGACGTGAAGGGCGGGACGCCGCTGTACCTCGACGCGCGTAGCGAGGCCGACCGCGCCCGGGTCACCCGCGTCGAGCCGGTCCAGTTCGTGACCCCCGGCGCGGTCGCGGCGTACACGGCCGACCAGGCACGGACCCTCGGGCTCGCCACCAGCATCCAGGAGACGCGGGCGGACGTGGCCGACGTGTACGGGCTGCCGGCGACGAGCCCGACCGAGGACCTGCTCCAGGGCCGCGCCCCCGACGCCTACAAGTACACCCTCCAGGGCGAGATCGATAGCGGCGTCCGCGAGTCGGTCGGGCGGATCGTCCGCGACGTGCGGCGGAAGAAGGGGAACGTCCTGTTCCTCACCCTCGCCGCGACCGGCGGCGACCTGTCCGCCGCCCGCGCCCTCGCCGACGACCTCCGCGAGGCGCAGACGGGCGACGACCCGCTCGCCGTCGTCGGCTTCATCCCGGACGCGGCGCCGGACGCGGCCGCGTTCGTGGCGCTCGGCTGCACCGACATCGTGATGAGCAAGCGGAAGGACGCCGCCGACACCGGCGCCGAGCCCGGCGAGGCCACGCTCGGCGACTTCACCGCGTCCATCAAGTCGAACAAGGCCGGCACGATCGACGCCCACCGCCAGAGCCTCCGCGACCTCGCCGAGAAGCGCAACATGCCGCCGATCCTCGTCGACGGCCTGTTCGACCGCGACCTGGAGATCGTGAAGGTGACCGCGAAGGGACAGCGGTCGCGGCAGCGGCTGATGAGTACGGCCGAGTACGAGGCCGAGAAGGACAAGTGGGAGCTCGGCCCGACGGTGAAGCCGAAGGGGCAGTACCTGAAGCTGACGGCGACGCTCGCCGAGGAGCTGGGCGTCGCCCGGTTCACGACCGACGGCCGCGACCCGGCGGCGGTGTACGCGCTGTACGGCCTCGACCCGGCGCGGGTGAAGGACGTGTCGGCCCACTGGATCGACCGGTTCGCCGAGTTCCTCCGCAACCCGGCCGTGACCGTGCTGCTCGTCGTGATCGGGTTCACCGGCCTGATCCTCGAGCTGAAGGTGCCGGGGCTGACGGTGCCGGGCATCGTCGCGGCGCTGTGCTTCATCCTGGTGTTCTGGTCGCAGTCGCGGTTCAGCGGCGAGATGTTCGTGCTCGCACTCCTGCTGTTCATCCTCGGGCTGGCGCTGGTGGGCCTGGAGATCTTCGTGCTGCCCGGGTTCGGGGCGCCGGGGCTCATCGGCGTCCTGTGCATGCTCGCCGGGCTCGGGCTGGTGACGTTCGAGAAGGTCCCGGAGACGACCGGCGAGTGGGGGATGCTCGGGTACCGGATGGTGCAGTACTTCGGCGGGGTGATGGGGGCGTTCGTGCTGGCGTTCACCATCGCCCGGTTCCTGCCGAGCGTCCCCTACGCCAACCGGCTGATGCTCGCCGCCCCGGGCGACAAGCCGGGCGCCGCCGACGTGGCGCTGCCGGGCGCGAGCGAGGCGGCGGCGCTGCTCGGCGCGATCGGCACGGCGAACACGCCGCTCCGCCCGGCGGGCGTGGTGCGGTTCGCCGACCGGTTCGTCGACGTGGTCTCCGACGGCGCGTTCATCCCCGCCGGCACCCGCGTGCAGGTGATGGCGGTGGAGGGGACGCGGATCGTGGTCAAGGAAGTTTAGAAGGGAGTGGGGAGTGGGGAGTGAGGAGGGAGACGCGGTTCCCCCACCGGCCGGCCGCACCCCGGCCGGTCACGCCCGTCGTTCGCCCACGCCCGCCGGTCCGGTGGTTTGCTCTCCCTACTCCTCACTCCCCACTCCTCACTGATCCCGATGGACTACCTGACCCTCGCCCTCGTCCTCGTCCTGATCGGGGTGGTGCTGCTCGGGGCGGAGATCCTCCTGCCCACCGGCGGCATCCTCGTCGTCGGTGCGTTGTTGTGCTTCGCCGTCGCGGTCGGTACGATCCTCTACTACGGGACCGCCGTCGAGGCGGCGGTGGCGATGGCCGGGCTGGCGGTCGGGCTCCCGGCGGCCGGGTTCGCGGCGGTGTCGGCGTGGCGGCGGATGTCGATCGGCCGCGCCCTCGACCCCGGCGCCGGCGCCACCGCGGTGGACGTGCCGCAGTTGACCCGCCTGGAGGAGCTCCGCGGCCGGGTCGGCAAGACGGTCACGCCGATGCGCCCGAGCGGGTCGGTGGTGTTCGACGGCCGGCGGGTGGACGCGCTCACCGAGGGCATGATGCTCGACGCCGGCGTGTGGGTCCGGTGCGTGGAGGCGAAGGCCGGGCGGGTGGTGGTGCGGCAGATCGACCCGCCGACCGACCTCTCGGACGTGAACCCGGGCGAGAACCTGCCGGGCGGAAAGCCGGCGCCGGACATCGACCTGGATTTGGACCTGGACCGGCCGTGAGCGAACCACCCGGTACATAGCGGCCGGGCCTCGAACGCGCGTGCAAGCACGGCCGGCGAGCCGGCCGCTGTATACAAGAGCCCCGGAGCCCACCCGGTTCCGCACCCGGAAGGACAACCCTCGTGACCTGGTCCGCCGCCTCCTCGCTCGCCCTCTTCGCCCAGCAGGCCGGCAACAAGGCCGGCGCCAACCCGGCCGGCCCGACCAGCACCCAGTGGGTGCTGATCGTCGTCGGGATGATCGCCGCGCTGCTGTTCCTCGTCTTCCTGTTCATCTTCTTCAGCTTCATCCGCCTGTGGATCCAGGCGCTGCTCACCCGCGCCGACATCAGCATCTTCAACCTCATCGGGATGAAGCTGCGGAACGTCGACTACGGCATGATTGTCCGCCAGAAGATCGCGCTGGTGCAGGCCGGCGTCCGCGTCACCACCGAAGACCTGGAGAGCCACTTCCTCGCCCGCGGTAACGTGCCCAAGACCGCCACCGCCGTCATCGCCGCCCACAAGGCCGGGCTCGACCTGCCGTGGAAGACGGCCGCCGCCATCGACCTCGCCGGCCGCGACGTGCTCGAGGCCGTCCGCACGTCGGTCAACCCGAAGGTCATCGACTGCCCCGACCCGGCCAAGGGGAAGCAGTTCCTCGACGCCGTGTGCAAGAACGGCATCCAGCTGCTGGCGAAGGCGCGGGTGACGGTGCGGACGAAGCTCGAACGGCTGGTCGGCGGGGCGACCGAGGAGACGATCATCGCCCGCGTCGGCGAGGGCATCGTGAAGGCCATCGGCTCGGCGCACGACCACAAGGAGGTGCTCGCCAACCCCGGCATGATCTCGCAGACGGTGCTCCACTCCGGGCTCGACGCGCAGACGGCGTTCGAGATCGTGTCGATCGACATTGCGAACCTGGAGCCGGGCGAGAACATCGGGGCCAAGCTGGCCGGCGACCAGGCGGCGGCGGACCTGCGGGTGGCGCAGGCCGAGGCCGAGAAGCGCCGCGCCGCGGCGGTCGCCCGCGAGCAGGAGATGCGGGCGCTGGTCGAGGAGAACCGGGCCAAGGTGGTGGAGGCCGAGGCGCAGGTGCCGCAGGCGATCAGCGAGGCGTTCCGCAGCGGGCACCTCGGGGTGATGGACTTCTACAACATGAAGAACATCCAGTCCGACACGACGATGCGGAACAACATCGCCACCATGACCGGCGGCGGCGACACCGGCCCGGGCCGCAATTGAGACCGTGTGACACAGGGACGGAGGGACTCAGGGAAAGCCCCGATGCTTTCTCTGCTCCTGAGTCCCTGAGTCCCTGAGTCCCTGAGTCCCACGGTCCCACCGACATGCTCCAACCCCTGCTCCTGCTGATCGTCGCCGTCGTGGTCATCTCGGCCGTGGTCGGGGCGATCGCGCAATTCCTCAACAAGCTGAACGAGGCCGCGGCGGCGCCGCCGCGGCCGGGCGGCCCGCGCCCCGGCAACCCGCCCGGCGCCGGCAAGGACATGGACCGGTTCCTCGCCGAGATCGACCGGCTCCGCCGCAAGGCGGCCGCCGAGGCCGGCGGGGAGCC
>JAFKFQ010000510.1 GCA_017308215.1 bacterium
GTGAGGACTGGCATCTGGCGCGTCTGAGCCTGAAGCCGTTTCCCTGCTGCCGTTGCTCGCACAGCCTGGCTGCGATCGCCATCGATCTCCATTCCGAGGGGCTGCGGCCGGATGATGTCGTCTCCGGAGCCCTTGGTCTCAGCCGAACCAATCACGCGGTAGTGGGCCGGCCCTTTGCGCCGGAGAGCGCCGAAAATCCGGGCGTGCATGGCCAGTTCTGTGCCGCCTACGCGTTCGCCCGGATCAACTTCCCGGGGCGCGGCTTGTTCTTCGGCATGATGATTGCCACCCTTCTGCTGCCCTTCCACGTGGTGATCATTCCGCAGTACATCGTGTTCCAGCAGCTGGGACTGGTGGATACGTACGTGCCGTTGCTGATCGGCAAGTTCCACCGGCACGTCTTCCTGTGCATCGGCCCGACGTGCTGTGCCGACGAGGCGGGCGAGGCGGCGTGGGACGCGCTGAAGCGCGAGTTGAAGAACCGCAACCTGTCGTTGGCGGACGGCCCGGCGGCGTGCTACCGGACGAAGGTGGGGTGCCTGCGGGTGTGCAGCGGCGGGCCGGTGATGGTGGTCTACCCCGAAGGGACGTGGTACGCCGGCATGACCGCCGACCGCGTCCCGCGATTCGTCGAGGAACACCTGATCGCCGGGCGTCCCATCGAAGACTGGATCTTCGCCCGCAACCCGCTGCCGAACGGGCCAATGTCACCTACGGGCGAACCACCGGCGTGAGCCGGCTGGTCGCCCTAAGAGACGTGTGCGCCGGTCGCGCGGTACTCGACCGCCTGCACGGCGCCCGTCGGCCAGTCCACCCGCAGCAGGCGCTTGAAGCCGTAGTCACCGCCGACGTTGTACCCGAGCGTCAGGCCGTGGGCGGCCTCACGGGCGACGTGCGTGTGGCCGCAGAACGCCAGCGGGATGCGCCCCGCGTAGCGCGACAGCACCTCCTCCAGCTCCGCGTTCCCGCCGAAGGCGTCCCACATCAGCGAGTCCAAGTCCGGCTCGGGCGGGCGCGGCGGCATCAGCCCGCGGAAGGTCGGGTGGTGCGTCACCAGCAGGACGTGCCGGGCGCCGTTGCGGACCGCCTCCTGGATGTGGTCGTCCAGCGCCTCCACCGCCGCCCGGGCGAACCCGGCGTCGTCGAACCGCCAGCGCACGAAGTTCGCGTCGTTGTGCCGGCCGCGGGTGAAGCGCTTGGTGCGGAGGCGGTCCATCCACTCGGGGGTGTACTGCCGCAGCGCGTCCACGCCCCACGAGTAGTCGTACCAGTTGATCGACCCGACGACGCCGAGCCCGGCGTCGGGGATGACGACCGGGCCGTGGTCGAGGTAGTGGAACCCGCGGGCGGCGGCCTCGGCGGGGAGGTGCCGGTGGTACACCTCGAGCGAGTCGCCGCGGGCGTCGTCGGACCGGACCCAGATGTCGTGATTCCCGGGCACCAGAGCCTTGACGCACGGCAGGTCGGCGAACAGGTCAAGGCAGTGGCTGAACTCGTCGCCCGCGCCGACGTCGCCGGCGATGACGAACACGTCCGGCGGGTCGCGATACAGGTCTTCCGCGAGGGAGCGGGTGGCGGCGGCCCCGTCCGCGTGGCGGGCGCCGTAGTGAAGGTCGGCGGTGACGGCGATGCGGACCGGGCGGCCGGGTCCGGCAGGCCTCGGCGTGGTCGTCATGGCCGTATTCTACCCTACACGCCAAATCGGCGCCGTCGGACTGACCGCCGCGGCCGATATCTTCATCAGCTTTTCGCCCGTTCGTCCGGCTTAACCCCACCGACCGGTCAGTTCAGGAAGGCACCGCATGAGTCGTCGGGCGTTCACTCTATACTCCCGAGCATTAGAAACGGTGGCGTAAAGAAGCCGGATGCCTGGAAAACCAGGGCATACTTTCATTTCGCCAGCGTCTCTTACTCCCAGAAGTCGCCCCAGCGGTCGCCGAAGGCGGCGCGGAGTCGCGCCTGGTAGGCATAGGTCTTTACCTTCACCATCCACACGGTCGCGCCGTCGCCGCCCTTGCACACCACCCCCTCGGCGACACCGTGCCTCCCCTCTCGCACCGCTTCGAGGAACGCGCCCGTCAACTTGCCGCGGTAGACGACGCGCGGGGTCGGCAGGTGGCCGAAGTCGGCGACGAACCGCTCCGGGCCGACGAACCCCTGCCCGGCGAGCCAGAGGTCGAACAGCACGACCCGCTTCGGGTCGTCCGGGTGGTGGGTGCCGGCGAACGACCGCGGCCCGAGGAACTCGGCGAACGCCTTCACCTCCTGTGCCGCCAGATAACCCGGGTGCGTGCGGAGAATGTGGTCGAGCGGGTCGGCGAGCGTGGCGACGAAGGCGGGCGCGGCCTCATCGAGGCCGGGGTGCGCGACGGTGAACGCCGCCGCGCCATCCGCGGTGAGGTTGAACTCGCGCCTGGTGCCGAAGGCGTGCCAGCCGAAGTCGCGGTCCCAGCACCAATGCGAGTTGGTGCCGTCGAGCTTCTCGAACGCGACGCACCGCCCCACGGGGGCGGCGGCGCTGCCGGGCATCTTCGGGTAGTGGAGCATGACCGCCGGACACCCGGCGGGCGGGAGCGGTTCGGCGGTCAGCTCGACCGCAGCCGGGCCGTGACCTCGATCTCGATCTTCATCCGCGGGTCGGTCAGGCCGGCGGCGAACATCGTCGCGGCCGGGCGCGACTCGCCGAAGTACTGGCGCAGCACCGGCCAGCACGCCGAGAAGTCGGACGCGGTCGGCAGGATGTACGTGACGCGCACCACGTCCGCCAACGTCGCACCGGCCTGGGCGAGCGCGGCGGCGATGTTCTTCAGGCACTGGTCGGCCTGCTGCGCCACGTCGTCGGAGATGGTCATGGTGGCGTAGTCGAACCCGGTCGTGCCGGACACGAACACCCAGTCGCCGTCCACGACGGCGCGCGAGTACCCGATCTCCGCCTCGAACTTCGATCCTGTGCTGATCAGCCGCCGGCCCATCGCATCTCCCTGGTGAGGTGTCTCGGTTCGAGGCGAACGGCCGGAAGCCCGGAAGTCGAGGATACGAAATTCTCTCGCCCGCCGACCGCGCTTCGGTTACGCTAATGGGAGTAAGTTCCCGCCAGCACCCGCTTTCCCCCGGCACACCGGCTCGCAGCCGGCCCGCCACCCGCCGCGAGGGTTCGTAAATGACCCGCCTCTGCACGGCCGTCGCCGTCCTGCTCGCACTCGCGTCGCCCGCGCTCGCCGCCCCGCCGGCCGATCCCGCCGGCCGCGCCGAGGTCGCCGGCTCGCCCACCGCCGTCGAGGTGTTCCCGACGAACGTGGCGCTCACCGGCATCCGCGACGCCCGGCAGTTGGTCGTCACCGGCCGCTACGCCGACGGCACCGTCCGCGACCTGACGCCGGTCACGACGGCGACCGTGGACAACCCCGCCGTCGTGGACGTGCAGGAGGGGCTGTACCTCCGGCCGAAGGCGAACGGTTCCGCGACGCTGACGCTCGCCGTCGGCGGCAAGACGGTGCAGGTGCAGGTGGTGGCCGCGGCGATGGACCAGCCGGCGCCCGTGAGCTTCCGACACCACGTCGTCGCGGCGATGAACGTCGGCGGGTGCAACATGGGCGCCTGCCACGGCACGCCGAGCGGCAAGAACGGGTTCAAGCTGTCGCTCCGCGGGTTCGACCCGGCCGCCGACTACCTGATGCTCACCCGCGAGCAGTTCGGCCGCCGCACCGACAAGCACAGCCCGGCGCAGAGCCTGCTACTCCTCAAGGGCGTCGGCGCCGTGCCGCACGAGGGCGGGCAGCGGTTCGGCATGACCAGCGTGCCCGGCGAGGTGACGCTGGCGTGGATCGCCGAGGGGCTGAAGGACGACCCGGCGAACCTGCCCGGCGTGAAGTCGGTGCAGGTCGCACCCGGCCCGCGGGTCCTGAAGACGCCGGCCAAGTGGCAGCAGCTCGCGGTCGTCGCCACGTTCACCGACAACAAGTCGCTCGACGTGACGCGACTGACGAACTTCAGCAGCAGCGACCCGTCGGTGGCGGACGTGAACCCGGCCGGGCTGGTCGAGTTCAAGCGGCCCGGCGAGGTCGCCATCCTGTGCCGCTACCTCGAAGAAATGGTCGCCGTGCGGGTGACGTACCTGGAGCCGCGCGAGGGCTTCGTGTGGCCGAACCCGCCGGAAATCAACTACGTCGACACGCACACGTTCGCCAAGCTGCGGATGAT
The DNA here is from genome assembly GCA_017308215.1 of bacterium. GTDB lineage: Bacteria > Planctomycetota > Planctomycetia > Gemmatales > Gemmataceae > Urbifossiella. The sequence continues at coordinate 4,201 of JAFKFQ010000510.1, forward strand.
GAGCATCGCCCCGTCGGACCTGTGCACCGACGACGAGTACGTCCGCCGCGCCTACCTCGACGCCACCGGCCGCATCCCGACGCCCGAAGAAGCCCGCGCGTTCCTCGCCGACAAGGACGCCCAGAAGCGCGCGAAGCTGGTGGACAAGCTCGTCGAGCAGCCGGAGTTCGCCGACCTGTGGGCGCTGAAGTGGGCGGACGTGCTGCGGTCGAGCCGCAAGACGATCCAGCAGAAGGGCTCTTACGGCATGCAGGCGTGGCTCCGCGGCCACTTCGCCCGCAACACCCCGTTCGACGCGGTGGTGCGCGACATCATCACGTCGAGCGGCAACACCTACGCCAACCCGCCGGCGAACTACTACCGCATCGCCAAGGACCCGCAGAGCCTCGCCGAGACGACGGCGCAACTGTTCCTCGGCGTGCGGATGCAGTGCGCGAAGTGCCACAACCACCCGTTCGAGCGCTGGACGCAGGACGACTACTACGGCATGGCGGCGTGGTTCGCCCGGGTGAAGCAGCGGCCCGAGGGCGTGATCGGCACCCGCCCCGCCGGCCCGAACGCGGCGCTCGCTGAGGTCGTGTTCGTCGCCCGCGACGGCGAGGTGACGCAGCCGCGCACCGGGAAGACGATGCGGCCGCGGTTCATCGGCGTCGGCGACGCCGACGTGCCCGCCGGCGCCGACCGCCGCGACACGCTCGCCGTCTGGCTCACCGGCCCGGAGAACCCATTCTTCGCCAAGTCGGTCGTCAACCGCGTCTGGTTCCACCTGATGGGCAAGGGGATCGTGGACCCGGTGGACGACTTCCGCGAGTCGAACCCGGCCGCGAACGACGAACTCCTCGACGCACTGGCGAAGGACTTCACCCGCAACAAGTTCGACCTGAAACTGCTGGTGAAGGCGATCATGAAGTCGCGGACGTACCAGCTGTCGGCGCAGCCGAACGAGACGAACCGCGACGACACCAAGTACTTCTCGCACGCGGTCACGAAGCTCCTCACCGCCGAGCAGCTGCTCGACGCGCTGTGCGACGTGACGGCACTGCCCGAGAAGTTCCCCGGCCTGCCGGTCGGGACGCGGGCAATCCAGTTGCCGGACGGCGAGGTCAACCACCCGTTCCTGAAGACGTTCGGCCAGCCGGCGCGCGAGCTGGCGTGCGAGTGCGAGCGGGAGAGCGACGGCAACCTCGCCCAGGCGCTGCAGCTCATCAACGGCCCGACGGTGAACGACAAGATCCGCAACCCGAACAACCGCCTCGCCAAGCTGCTGGCGGCGAAGACGACCGACGAGGCGGTGCTGGCCGAGTTGTACATGGCGGCGCTGTCGCGCGAACCGTCGGCCGAAGAGCGGCGGCTGGCCCTGGCCCACGTCGAGCGCAACGCGGACAAGCGCAAGGCGTGGGAGGACGTGCTGTGGGCGCTCATCAACACCCGCGAGTTCCTGTTCCGGCACTAACCGGCCGGGCGGTGTGCTAAACTCGACCGGCCCCGGTGCTCGCCCGCCGGGGCCGGCTTCGTATCCGGGGGCGACATGCGACGGCTGCTGTGGGCGGGCGTGGTGGTGCTGGCGTTCCCGGCGGTCGCGGCGGCGGACGCCGCGATCGTGTACCGCCCCGGCGACTCAGGCTACGCACGGGCGAAGCTGGCGACACAGGTGGTCCACGGCGCGGCGCTGTGCGCGGTGGTGACGGGCGTCGCGTGGGCCGCCAACTCGTACGGCCGCAACCGCACCGCCGCCTTCGCCGTACTCGGCACGTTCTGCTTTGTGATGCTCGTCTTCTGGAACGGCTCGCGCACCGTCATCGCCACGCCCGACACGCCGCCCGCCGGGGAGGAAGTCCGCCCCGCCCCCGGCGCGGTGAGCGGCGAGGAGGTGACGCTGTTCGCCGCGATCGCCGCAATCGTCCTCGCCGGCTACGGGGTGAAGGTGGCGCGGCGCGACGCCGCCGCGCGGGAGCGCGAGTTCCGGCAGCGAGTGCCCGCACACTCCCCGAACC
>JAFKFQ010000511.1 GCA_017308215.1 bacterium
CCGCCGAGCGGCCGAACACCACGATCGGCTCCCGCAGGCCGGGGCAGCGGGCGTGCGGCACCGCGACGCCGAGGCCGAGGTTCGTCGGCAACTCGCGCTCGCGGGCGATCGCCAGCTCCGCCACCTCCGCCCCCGCCGGCAGCGTGACCTTCGGGATCGCCGCCGCCAGCTCGGTGATCGCCTGCTCGGCCGTCCCCGCCTTCAAGTCGAGCAGCCCGTCGGTGGTGATGAGGATGTCACGGAGGGCGAGCCGCGGGTGCCGCGGGTACTCGTCCTCGAACCGCCCCACCACCTGCTCCAGCACGTCCTCGATGGTCACGATCCCGACCGGCGTCTCACCGTCGCGGACCAAACACACCGTCGCCCCCTCGCGCTGGAAGAACTGGAGCGTCGATTCCACGTCGGCGTCCGGGCGGACCGCCGGGAGCGGGCGGACCAGGGTGGTCCACGCGGCGTCCGGCGGCAGGCCGATCAGGTCTTTCACCAGCAGGTAGCCGACCGGGCGGCCGGTGTCGGCGGCGACCACCGGCCAGCGCGAGAAGCGGTTCTCGCGCACCTGCCGCCGCACCTCCTCCGCCCCGGCGGCGTCCGACAGCCGGCGGACGCGCGTCCACGGCACCATGATCCCACGGACCGGCTGCGCCCGCAGCCCGGACACGTTCTCCAGGATGAGCCGGGTGCGGATGCCGCGGAGGGCGTGCTCGACCGACTCGCGGCCGGCGCCGGCGTCGGTCAGCACCAGCCGGGCGAGTGCCACCGCCGCCTCCGCCTCCTCGAAGATCGCCGCCGACGCGCCGACGTGCTCCAACTCGCCGCGCTCGCGCAGGTAGTGGGCGCGGACGAAGATCTTGAGCTTCGCGTTCAGGCCGCGCGCGGTGGCGACGACCGCCGCCCGGTCGGCGCCCTGCGGGAGCGTGATGACCAGGTGCGACGCCCGTTCGACCCCGGCGCTCTCCAGGATGGCCGCCTGCGAGGCATCGCCGTACACCGCCGTCTCGCCCCGCCCGCGCAACTCGTCCACCGTGTCCATGTTCAGGTCGATCACCGCCGTGTCGAGGCCGGCGTCGTGGAGGAGCCGGGCCACCGTCCGCCCCACCGGCCCGAACCCGACGACGACCGCCAGCCGGCGGCCGCCGCCCGTCACCGCCTCGGCGACCGTGGCGTTCGCCTCCCGGATCCGCCGCTCGGCCCGGGCGTTCAGCACCGCCCACAGCCGCGGCTGGCGCTTCAGCCACCGCTCGACCCGGTCGATCGACCGGAACAGGATCGGGTTGAGCGCGATCGACAGGATCGCCCCGCCGACGAGCAGGTTGTGCCCGCCCTCCGGCATGAGTCCGGCCTTGTGGGCGGCCTCGGACAGGATGAACGAGAACTCGCCGATCTGGGCGAGCCCGAGCGCGACGACGAGCCCGGTGCGGACCGAGTGCCCGAGCGCGATCACGATGACCAGCGCGATGAGCGGCTTGACCAGGAGGATGACGCCCATCACCGCGGCCATCAGGAGCGGCTCGCGCCACAGGTACGCGGGGTCGAACAGCATCCCGACGGACACGAAGAAAAGGACGGCGAAGGCGTCGCGGAGGGGGAGGGCGTCGGCCGCGGCCTGGTGGCTGACCGGCGACTGGGCGACCATCATCCCGGCGAGGAACGCGCCGAGCGCCATCGACGCGCCGAACAGCGCGTACGCCCCGGCGGCGAGGGCGACGGAGAACACCATGACGGTGAGGGTGAACAGCTCGCGCGAGCGGAGCCGGGCGACCCGGGTGAGCGCCCACGGCACCACCCGCGCCCCGACCACGATCACGACCGCCACCAGCGCCGCCAGCTTCAGCAGCGCGACCGCGACGGCGACGAGCGGGTTCGCGGGTGCGGCTTCGGCGTGGCCCGCCGGCGTCGCGCCGAGGACCGGGATCATCACCAGCACCACCACCGTCAGCACGTCCTCGACGAGGAGCCACCCGACGGCGATGTGCCCGGCCGGCGACCCGAGCGCGTCGGCGTCGATGAGGACGCGCATGAGCACGACGGTGCTGGCGACGGCGACGGCCATGCCGATGACGGCGCCGGTCTTGGCCGGCATCCCGAACGCGGCGAACACCGCCACGCACGCCCCGGTGGCGACGAGGCTCTGGCCGAGCGCGCCGGGGATGGCGATCGCCTTCACCGCCAGCAGGTCTTCGAGGTGGAAGTGGAGGCCGACGCCGAACATGAGCAGGATGACGCCGACCTCGGCGAGCTGGTGGGCGATGTGGATGTCGCCCTGGACCCCGGGCGTGTGCGGCCCGATGGCGACGCCGGCGAGGAGGTAGCCGACGATCGGCGACAGCCGCAACCACTGTGTGAGCAGGCCGAGAAGCCATGCGGCGGTGAACGCGGCGGCGATGGTCGAGATAAGCGGGAATTCCTGCACTCGTCAGCCCTCGGCGCGGCGCCGCGGCCGCCGCGGTTCGGCGGGTCCGTCGGCCCCATCCCATACCACGATGTTACCGGAGGCACGCGCGGCGGCGAGGAATTGGCGAGCGGCCGGCTCACGCCGGCCGGTTGTTGTGCGGAGAGGCGGGGCGGTATGAGTTTGGTGGGGCGGGCCGGAGAGCCAGGGCTGGCGGGACGCCGGCCCCACCACGGAGATGCCGACCGCCTGCCGGGGTCGGTCGAGTGAATCGTCGGCGTCTCAAAACACCGCCTTGCTGCCGTCTGCGCCGTGCTTGCTGTCGGGACCGAACGCGACCGCGTGCAACTTCCCGGCGCGTCAGAAGTCCACGTCCCAGACGACGATCCTCCCCGTGTCGCTCCCGGCCGCGGCGAGTTGACCGTCGGGCGAGAAGGCGACGCACCGCAGCTTGCCGACGTTCCAGGCGTAGGTCCGCACCACCTCCCACGCCGCCGTGTCATAAATGCGGATGGTGGCGTCGGTGCTGGTGGTGGCGAGGCACGCCCCGGACGGGTGGAACGCCAACCCGGTGAAATGGAGCCGGCCGTCGTTCTTCCGCTCGATCACCGGCGCGCCCGGGTCGTCCGGCCGCCACGCGACGAGGTGCTTGGTGTGAACTCCTGCCACCCACCGCCCGTCGGGCGACGCCGTCGCCTGCGCGGCGGCTCGGCCGAGATCGGGGGACGACCGGAGCTCGCGCCCGGTCGCCAGGTCGCGGACCACCCAGCGGTGGTCGAGGCGCGGCCGGTGGACCGGGTACGTCACCTCCGGCGACACGAACTCGCCGCGGGGAAGGAAGGCGGCCTCGTCCCAGACCCAGCGCTCGATGTCGATCGCCCAGCGGTCGGCCGCGGGGTGCGGGTCGGCGAGGGAGCGGAGGGACAGCCGTGTCTCGAACCGGCCGATCACGTCGTCGGGTCGCGGTCGGCTCTGGGATAGCACGACAGCCTCGCCGTCCGGGGTGAGGGCGGCGTGGAACTCGGCGTTGGCGACCTCCGGCTCGACCGCCGACGGGGCGTCGCCGGTGGTGTCGTACACGCACGACCGGAACCAGTCGTGGCAGCCGACGCGCCGGCCGTCGGCCGAGATGCGCACCCGGCCGTGCGGGTTGCTGAACCGGCGCGGGCCGGCGGTGTCCGGCAACGCTCGCGGCGGGGTTCCCGCGGTCGCGTCATCCCACACGAGCACGCCGCTGTCGCGGCGCGGGACGACGAGCATTCGACCGTCCGGCCCGAACGCCAGCGACTCGACCTGGCCGCCCTTGAGATGGTGGACGAGCAATCGGCACCTACCGGAACGAGTGCTCCGGCCCCGGGAAGGTGCCGTCGCGGACCTCGCGGGCGTAGGCGCCGATCGCCGCCTTCGCCGCGGCGCCGAGGTCGGCGTAGCGCTTCACGAACTTCGGGGTGAAGTCGGCGTACAGTCCGAGCAGATCGTGGAACACCAGCACCTGCGCGTCGCACGCCGGGCCGGCCCCGATCCCCACCGTCGGCACCGGCAGCGCCGCCGTCAGCTGCGCGCCGAGGTCGGCGGGGACGCTCTCGATCACCACCGCGAACGCCCCGGCGCCGGCGACCGCCCGCGCGTCGGCCAGGAGCTGCGCCCCGTCGCGCTGCACCTTGAACCCACCGAACAGGTGGACCGACTGCGGCGTCAGCCCGACGTGCCCCATCACCGGGATGCCGGCGGCGACCACGGCGCGGACGGCGTTCGCTACCGCTTCCCCGCCCTCCAGTTTGACCGCGTGCGCCCCGCCTTCCTTCACCAGCCTGCCGGCGCTGCGCACGGCCTGCCGCGGGCTCTCCTGGTACGTCATGAAGGGCAGGTCCGCCACGACCAGCGCCCGCCGCGCCCCGCGGACCACGCAGCGGGTGTGGTAGATCACGTCGCGCAGCGTAACCGGGAGCGAGGTCGGGTGTCCTTGGATGACCATCCCGAGCGAGTCGCCGACGAGGATCGCGTCCACGCCGGCCTCGTCGGCGAGGCGGGCGGAGGTATAGTCGTAGGCGGTGACGACGGCGAGCCGGGCTCCCCCCTTCGCGGCCCGGAAGTTGGGGACAGTGACCGCGCGGGCGGCGGCGGGGGTGGCGGACATGAGCGCGGACCTCGGGAGCGAAACAGCGACGCCCTCATTCTAGCGCCGGCAGCCCCTCGAATAAGGTGGACCCGACGCGCACGAGCGTCGCCCCCTCCTCGACGCCTACCTCGAAGTCGCCGCTCATCCCCATCGACAGGTCCGGGAGCGGCAGGCCGGTGGCGGCGCGGAGGCGGTCGCGCAGCCGGCGCAGCTCGGCGAACGCCGGGCGGGCGGTCTCGGGGTCGTCCGAGTACGCCGCCATCGTCATCAGCCCGCGGACGGCGACGCCGGCGCGGGACGCCAGGGTGTCGCCGAGCGCGGGCACGTCCTCGGGGCGGAGCCCGCCCTTCGCCGCCTCGCGGCTGCAATTCACCTCCAACAGCACCGGCACCGGCGTGCCGCGGGCGCGGCCGAAGGCGTCGAGTGCATCGAGGAGACGTTCGGAATCGACGGAGTGAGCGAGGGACACGAGCGGGACGGTGCGGTCGAGCTTGTTGCGCTGGAGGTGGCCGATGAGGTGCCAGCGCGCGGTGGGGACCGCGGCGGCCTTCTTCCACAGCTCCTGCGGCCGGCTCTCGCCGAGGTCGAGGGTGCCGAGCCCGGCGACGACCGCGGCGACGGCGGGCGTTACGGTCTTCGTCACCGCGACGAGCGTAATGTCGTTCGGGTCACGGCCGGCGCGGCGCGCGGCGTCGGCGAGGCGGTCGGCGAGGACGGGGCGAAGGTCCACAGCGGTCATGGGGGTTAGTTTAGCAGCCGCCGCCGGTCCGAAGCCCCGCCTGGGCAATCGTCACCCCGGCGGCCAGCCGAGGTCGCGGCCGCCGAGCAGGTGCATGTGTAGGTGCGGCACGGTCTGCCCGCCGCGGTCCTTGCAGTTGACGACGAGCCGGTAGCCGTCGGCGAGCCCGAGCTGTGCCGCCAGCCGCGCCGCGACGATGTGCAGGTGGCCGAGCAGGGCCGCGTCCTCCGGCGTGATGTCGTCGTGCGTGCGGATGACCTTCTTCGGGATGATGACGACGTGGACCGGCGCCTTCGGGCCGATGTCGTGGAACGCCAGGCACAGGTCGTCCTCGTGGACGATCTTCGCGGGGATTTCCTTGTTGACGATCTTGAGGAAGACGTTGTCGGCGGGCATCGGCATGGTGCGGCTCCCGGTCTGGGCGGCGGGCGGCGGTGGGGTTACGATAGCGGCCCGCACCGGAGAGACGAGTTATGCCGTGGGTGGTCGGGATCGACGAGGCCGGGTACGGCCCGAACCTCGGCCCGCTGGTGCAGGCCGCGGTGACGCTGTACCTGCCGGACGCCGACCCGGCCGGTTGGGACACGTTGAAGCCGGTCGTGCGCCGCGCCCACGAGCCGGCCGACGGCCGCCTGCTGATCGACGACTCGAAGAAGGTCTACACCCGCGGCGGCCTCGCGGCGCTGGAGCGCGGGGTCCGCATGACCGGGCCGATCTGCCACAGCGTCGAGGAACTGGTCCGGAAAAACGTCCTGCCGATCGGTCGCGCTGATCTGGAGACCGAGGCGTGGTACGACCCCGCCGAGGGAATCCCGCTCACCTCGACCCCGGAGGCGTGGTTCGCGGACCTGATCGCATTCGGCGGGCGGCTGACCGCGGAGCAGCTGAAAGTGACATTCGGACCCGAGGCGGTGTCGGTCGTCCCCCCGCCGCGGTTCAACCGCATCGTGGACGAGGTCGGCTCAAAGGGGGCCGTGCTCGCCCGGGGGCTTGTCGAACTCGTTTCCGCCGCCGCCACGGACCTGCCCGACGACGGGGCGCCGCTCCTGTTTTCCTGCGACAAGCAGGGCGGGCGGAATTACTACGCGGCGCTCGTGCAGCAGGCGTTCCCGGACGGGTGGGTCGTCGCCGAGGTCGAGTCGGCGGCCGAGAGCCGCTACCGCGTCGAGCAACTGGACCGGCCCGTCGCCGTCACCTTCCGCCCGCGGGCCGATGGCGACAGCGTGGCGGTGGCGCTGGCGTCGATGCTGTGCAAGTACCTCCGCGAGGTGTGCATGCGCCAGTTCAACCGGTTCTGGGCGACGCACGTCCCCGGCCTCGCCCCGACCGCCGGCTACCCGGCCGACGCGAAGCGGTACTACGAGGCGATCCGCCCCGCGATGGACAAGCTCGGCCTCGCCGCCGACCAGGTGTGGCGCAAGAAGTGACAGCCTGTCCAAGTAGTAGGCACACTCCGTGTGCCGTTCTGATTTCCAGCAACGGCACACGGCCCTCGCCGTAAATCGCCTTGTACGCAACTTGTACCGTGTGCCGTTCTGATTTCCAGCAACGGCACACGGAGTGTGCCTACTACTTTCGAGGCGCGATCGGGTACAATCACATTCCTCTCAAGCCCCCCGCCGTCCGGTCCCCGCCATGCGTTTCCGCCTCCCGCTCCTGCTCGTCGCAATCGGTTTCGTCGCGGCCCGTCCGTCCGCCGCGCAGCCGCCGGCCACGATCCCCGTTGCGCTGTACGTGGACGGCGGCGTGAGCGGGAAGGGGCCGGACCTGTTCGAGGAGACGGCGAAGGCGTCGCCCGACCTGAAGGTCACGCGCGTGACCGCCGCCGACATCCGTGCCGGCAAGCTCAAGAACTTCCGCGTGCTGGTGATACCCGGCGGGTCGGGGGGCGGGCAGGCGCACGCGCTCGACTCGACCGGCCGCGAGGCGGTGAAGGCGTTCGTGAAGGGCGGCGGGTGTTACGTCGGCATCTGCGCCGGCTGCTACCTCGCCAGCACCGGCTACCCGTGGTCGCTCGATCTTCTCCCGGCCCGCGTCATCGACCGGGCCAACTGGCTCCGCGGCACCGGGATGCTGAAGCTGGAGTTCACCGCCGACGGCAAGGAGTGGCTGAAGACGACGGAGCCGGTCGCGGCGTGCAAGTACGCCAACGGCCCGATCCTGGAGCCGATCACCGGCGCGAAGGAGAAGCTCATCCCGCTCGCCTACTACCGCGAGGAACTGGTGCCGAGCGGCAGCCGGCCGGGGGTCATGCTCAACACGCCGGCGGTAGTCGCAGCGCGGTACGGACGCGGGTGGGCGATCGGCATCAGCCCGCACCCCGAGCAGACCGACGGGCTCAAGCAGGCGGTCCCGTCGGCGATCCGCTGGGCGCTCGCCCACCCGGATGTGGGGTGGCGAGACTAAATCCGAAGCACGAAACTCGAAATCCGAACCAGACCTCTCGGTTCGGATTTCGAGTTTCGCGCTTCGGATTTCAGATTTCCTGTTTTCTGTCCGCTTCGACCGGCCGGCATGCACTAACGGGGTAGAACCGCCGCCCGAGGGTCACGGATGCCCGCCCTGGTGAAGCTCCTTGCGGCCGCCGCCCCGGCGGCCGAGCCCGACGCCGACCTCCTCGCCCGCTTCGTCGCCACCCGCGACGACGCCGCCTTCGCCGAACTCGTTCGCCGCCACGGCCCGGCCGTGTACGGCACCTGTCGCCGGCTCGTCGGCCCGTCCGCGGCCGACGATGCCTTCCAGGCCACGTTCCTCGTCCTCGCCGCGCGGGCCGGGGCTGTCCGCAAGACGGCGTCGGTCGGCAGCTGGCTGATCGGCGTCGCCGGCCGCGTGGCGCGGCGGATGCGGCTGCGCGACCAGAGGACGGAGGCCAGACATCAGACGGCAGACCCGGACCAGCAACCCGCGCCCGGGCTCACTCCTGAGCTCAGTCTTCTGTCCTCTGACCTCGGTTCCACGCTGGCCGACGAGTTCACACGCCTGCCGGACCGGCTGCGGGCGGCGGCGGTGGCGTGCCTCGTGGACGGGCACACGCAGGAGCAGGCGGCGGCGGTTCTCGGTTGGAGCTCGCGTACCGTCCGCCGCCGGCTCGACGAGGCGAAGGGGCTCCTCCGCACCCGGCTCGAACGCCGCGGCGTGACCCCCGCGCTCGCCGCCGCGGCGGTGGCGGTCGCAGGCGAGGCGGCGGCGGCGCTGCCGGCGGGGCTGGCGCGGCGCGCGACCGACGCCGCGACCCTCTTTCTGGCCGGCGGCGGGGCCGACGCCCGCGCCGCGGCCCTGGCCCACGGAGTCATCGGAACCATGACGACGATCCGCTCCACGACCGCCGCCGCGGCTTGCGCCGCGGTCCTCGCCGGTCTCGGTATCGGCTGGGCGGGCGATGCCCCACAGCCGCCCGCCCCGAAGGGCACGCCGGCCGCGAAGGCTGAGCCCGACCGCATTCCGCCGCCGGCCGCACCGAAGGCGTCGCCTACGGCACCAGCGTACACCCACCGAACCGCGAACTTCGTGGTGAAAGCGCCGACCGAGGCCGTCGCCCGCGCGCTCGGCGACGGGCTCGAGCAACAGCGGAAGGCGGCCGCCGTCGAGTGGCTCGGAACGGAGCTGCCGGTGTGGAAGACGCCCGTCGCCGTTCGCGTCGAGGCCCACCCGTCCGGCGACTACCTCACGGGCACCATCCGATTCTCGGCCGTCCCCGGCGCTGAGATCGAATCCGGGATCAGCGGCCGGCTCGACGCGCTGCTGAACCGAGACGTACGGCGGTGGCCCACGCAATACGTTTTGATGACCCAGTCCCGCGGTTATTTGCCGCGCTGGGCCGAGGACGCTGTCGCCCGCCTCGACGACCCGGATGCCGATCGCCAAACCGCCGTCGGTGGTGCCCGCCGGCAGCTTGAAGACGGGAGCGCTCTCCGGCTGGCGGCGCTGTTCAAGATGAAGGCCCCACCCCCCGGCACGCCTACCGCCGACCAGTCGTTCGCCGTCGCCCGCTTCCTCCTGGAGCGGGCGCCGGACCGCCGCGTCGCGGTGTTCGAGGGCGGGAGCATCGGCCGGCTCGACGTGCCGCCGCCACTCACACCCGGACAGTCTGCCGCGAAGCAAGGACTGTTCACGTTCCTGCTGATCGGAAGCTACGTCGACTGGGAGGCGGCGGCGAGGGACGTGTACGGGTTCGAGTCGCTCGACGAGATGGAGCGGGCCTGGATCGGCTGGGTGCGGGCGCAGCCCGGCCCGCCGCCCCGGCCTGCCGACCCGCTCCGCATCCCGGCGGGTGGTGAGCGGCCTTCGTCGGCCGCGCCGAAGACTGCTGTCCCCACGCCGCACGCCCACCGGACGGCGAACTACGTGGTGGAAGCGCCGACCGCGGCCGCGGCGCGGGCGCTCGGGGACGAGTTCGAGCGGCAGCGGAAGGCGGTCGCTGTCGAGTGGCTCGGGGCAGAACTCCCGGCGTGGAAGGAGCCCGTCGCCGTGCGGGTGGAGCCACACCGAACGGCCGGCTGGTACACGGGCGAGGTTCGCTTCCGGGGCGTGAAAGGGGGCGAATACGACACCACGATCCACGGCGGGCTCGACGCCCTCCTCGGGATCGAGGCGCCCCGGCACGCCCTCCGGCACGTCCTGACGACGCGGCTGGGTCGGCGCCTGCCGCGGTGGGTCGATAGCGCGATCGAGGCGGGCGGCGGCGAGAGGCCGGAGGTCGCCTACGCCCGCTGCTTCGGCCACCTGTACGACGGCCGGGCGCTGCGGCTCACGACTCTGTTCGCGGGCGCCGGGGAGAAGTCCGATTGGGACGTGTACGAGGCCCAGGGGCACGCGGTGGTCAGGTTCCTGCTCGCCCGGGCGGGCGACCCGCGTGCCGTCCCCTCGGCGGGGGCCGGATCCCGGGTAGCGCGACTGCTCGACGGGAGCCCGGACACCCCGCGCGGCCGGTTGCTCGCGTTCGTCACCGCCGGGGTGACCGGGAACACCGCCGCGGCCTGGGACACGGCCGCGAAGGGCGTGTACGGGTTCGACTCGGTGGACCGGATGGAGGCCGCCTGGCTCGATTGGCTCCGGCGGAACCCGCCGCCCCAGGGCGAACCAGCCCCCGCCGACCCGCTCCGCATCCCGCCGACGGAACTCACGACCCCCCGCGCCGAACCCGAAGCGGCCGGCGGCGCGACGCACCGGGCGGCGAACTTCGCGGTTTCCGCCCCGTCGACAAAAATGGCCACGACCGTCGCCGAGGTGGCCGAGTTGCACCGCAAGGTGTTGGCAAAGCGATGGCTCGGGAAGGAGCTGCCGGACGCGAAGGAGCCGATGCCGGTGAAGGTCGTGGTGACGGCGGGCGGGGCCGGCGGGGCGACGACGTTCACCTTCGGCGCGGCCGACGGGAAAACGCCGCCGGGAATCACGTCGGCCGCGATGGAGCTTCGCGGGCCGTTGAACCAACTGCTGGCGTCCAACGTGCCGCACGAGGTCATGCACGTCGTCCTGGCGACACACTTCGGCCGCCCGCTCCCGCGCTGGGCGGACGAGGGGATCGCCGTCCTCGCCGAGTCGGACGAGGAGCAGAAGAACCATGACGTGCGGGTGCGCGAGCTGCTCAACGCCGGCCGCGGCATCCGGCTCTCGACCCTATTCCGCATGACCGAGTACCCGCGCGACATGATCGTGCTGTACGCCCAGGGGTATTCGGTCTGCCGGTTCCTGCTCGCCCGCGGGGCGGCCGGCCCGAACCCCGGCGGCCCGCCCGACGTGCGGGCACACAAGACAGTTCAGTACGCGACCGCGGCCGGGACGCACGAGGTCCGCTTCGCCCGCGGCGACCGCGAGCCGGCGCTGCTCGCGTTCCTTGCCCTCGGGATGGGCGAGAACACCGCCGAGTCGTGGGCGCTGGCGGCCCGCGAGGTGTACGGGTTCAGCTCGCTCGACGCGCTGGAGCAGGAGTGGATCGACTCGCTCCGGCCGCCGCCCGCGCCGGGCGGAGCCACCCCGACTCCGTAAGCTCCGGGTGTGCGGGCCGGTATCCTCTCCGTCCCGCACACCTGGGAGCGCACGCAATGGAGTAC
>JAFKFQ010000512.1 GCA_017308215.1 bacterium
AAACTGATCTGGGCCGCCGTCCCGCCGGCCGAGCAGGTACTGGCGTGGTCGGTGTGGCGGCGTCGCCATCAGCACCGCGCCCGCGAATGCCACTACAAGAGACGCGGGGCCAGACCGCCCGACGGATAATTACGGCTGTAGGACTAGGCGGATGACCTGGCTCGCGGTCGATTGGCGCAGCGGCCACATCAGCCGGTCCTCCGCAGGCGGTTGAGGTGTGCGACGATCGCGACGACGGAGCCGCCCCCGCCGCCGAGGTCGGTGATGGCGAAGTCGTCCCAGCGGACCGTCGAGTCGTTGAACGACCCGCCGAGCCCGTGCGCGGTCGCGCTCTGGTTGTGCGTCTGGCCGGTGCCGGTGTCGAGGATCAGGGACTCTGACCCGCCGCTCGGCGTGTGGTAGATGCGGAGGCGGTCGCCCACCGCGTTCAGTCGGAGGCGAGACCCCACGCCAAGTGCCGGCCCAGTGCCACTCACCACCGCCGTGTCCGTCCCGGCAACGCGCTTGTTGATCGCCCACACACCGGGAGTCGTCGGGGTTGACCCGCACCGAACGCCGACGTGCCAGAAATTCGAGGAGTCGGACCCTCTCGCCAGGAGGGAGCCGCGGCCGAACGCGGCCGGGAGGGCGGACATCGTGGCGACCACGTCCACGTCGGACGCTGCGGCCGACAATGCGTTGTACTCGCCTCCGCCGCCGGCATGAGCAAAGGCGTTGCCGCTGACACTGCCGCCGGTGACGCAGACCCACGCCGACCCGCCGTCGCTCGGGGTCTGGCCGTTCAGCGAGCCGTTTGCGCGGTTGAAGTTGTCGGCGCGGTTCGCCACGGTCGTTACTCCGCGGCGATGAACCGGGCGTTCACTGCGGTCTCGACCGCGCCCTGGAGTTGCACGTCGGTGACGTCCGACCCGCCGGCGAGGAAGTTGGTGTCGTCGAGCAGGTGGAAGCTCACCTGCTGCCCGACCGCGGCCGGGGTGCGGATGGCCTCGCGCGCCCACGCGAGCTGGTTGATGGTGCTCCCCACGTTGCCGAGGAGGTACAGCGCGTACTTCGCCACGGCGGCGGTGACCCGCGTCTGCACGTGCGACGCCTGGATCACGACGAGGTGGTCGGCGAGGTTGAGTGCCACGGGTCGCCCTCGGGGTTACCCCCATCAAACGGGCGTCGTCGGGTTGGCGGTAGCGACGAGGGCGGGTCGGGGAGGAGTACATACAGGAGACGGACGAGGGTGATCCGACATGCGGTATTGGGCCTGTCAATAATTCGCCCGCTCTGGCGAATACTCCGGGCATCCCTGCGCCCGGGGGCCGACTGTGCTCACACTTCACCGCCTCGCCGTCGCCGTCCTGTTGGTGTCGGCCGCTGGTCTGTGCCTCACAGTTGATGAATGGCGGATGGACGACCCGGACGTCGGGTGGGTGTGGGTCGGCGGGCAGCGGCTCGGTGCCGGGATCTCTCTGGCCGCGGCCGCGGTCAGCCTGTGCGTGGTCCGCCGGTCGCTGCGGCGGTAAGCCTGCCTCCTCGCCCGCGCGGGCGAGGCTCAGGGCCACGGGAACCGGGCGGCCCACGCGGCGATGTCCGCCGCCCGCTGGGTCCGCGCGCCGCCGCCGCCGCCGCCGCCCGAGCTCCAGTGGAAGATCGCGTCCCGCGGCGCCGCCCGGAAGGGCTCGCCGCCGCACGCCCGGCACGTCCAGCTCTGGAGGTTCGCGGCCACGGGCAGCAGCCGCACCCGCACGCCGCCGGCCCCGTCGTGGAGCCGGGCGACCGTCAGGTTCTGCTCGCTACAGTGCCGCCCGATCCCCGAGTCCTCGACCCAGAGTTCGGCGGGCGGGTCGAGGACCGCGCGGTGGGCCTGCCCGAACACCATCACGCCGGCGTTCCCGTACCACGGCAGCGGACTCAGGGGGGCGAGCCCCGACCGCGCGCGGAACCGGTGGTAGGCGGCGACCACGCCGTCCCCGGAGTGGTGCCAGGGGAGCTCGTCGAGGATGCCGAACTCGTCCGGCGGGCACAGGTCGAACAGGTCCACAGCCCCGGGCCGGCAGAGGGTGTCGGCGTCGACGTGCGCGACCTGCTCGTACCCGAGGTCGAGCACCCGCGAGAGCTGGAACTTGCTCGTCACCCCGAGCCCGGGGAGGCCGGGCCAGTCGAGGACGATCAGGTCGGCGTCGGCCTCGGCCGCGTACCGCCGCAGGTGTGCCCCGCTCGCCGCGTGCAGCCGCCGCCCCTCGACCCCGGCGGCGACGGTCACGACCGCGCGGGGCTTGGTCGGCGCGAACACGACCGGCGGCGGGGCCGGGATCGGGACCGTCCGCCCGGGCTGGTCGAACCATACCGGTACGGCCGGGCGCGGGGCGAAGCCCGCCGCGAAGGCCGGGTCTTTGGCGATCAGCCGGCAGACGCCGCAGAGGGCCGGCAGGCCGCACCGGGCGGCGGGGGTGCAGGGCCGTCGGGTCACGGGGCGATCTCCGCGGTGATGTCCCCGGTCGCATTCAACAGCAACCCGCCCCACACTGCGCCGAACGGGTTGCAGGACACCGACGACGTGCAGTTCGCCCCGCTCAGGGGCAGGGCGCCGCCGTTGAGGTACAGCCCCCCGTTGGGGTCGCAGGCCTCCCCCGGGACGGCACAGTGGATCGTCACCGTCTCGCCGCTGATCGTCGCGGCCCACTGGCCGCCGCTGTACGCGAACGTGTAGTCGCCGGCGTTGGGGCCGTCGGGGACGTGGACAGAGAGGTTCGGGTGGGCCTCCAGCGCGTCCGAGCAGCAGACGTCGTCGCCGCCCCCGCTGCCCTCGGCGCACCCGGCGAGGCCGTCGGAAATGACCGCCTCGCCGTCCAAGGCACCCGGCCCGCCGTCGCCGACACTGAACACGTGGAACGCGCCGGACGACCACGGCAGCGGGTTCGGCGGGCCGCCGACCATGTCGGGGAGGGGGAACTGCGCGCCGCCGCTCCACTCGCTGGCGCCGATCGCCGAACCCACCTGGACCCAGACGAGGTACTGGTCGCAGGTCGACCCGTCCGGGCGGGCGCGGGTGACCCAGACGTTGAGCGAGTGGGTCTGGCCCTCGTTCTCCGGGCGGCCGGGGTCGGAGAGGATGGTGTACTGCCCCACCCCGAACCACCACTGGTCGGTGTCGGGGTCGCTTAGGTTGCCGTGCCCGGTGCCGATCCCCGTCACTGGGATGCCTGGGGGCGTCGCCCGGTATCGCAACTGGACCGGGGCGTCGAACGTGAACGTCATGTAGCCGGCGTAGTGCGTGTTGACCCACTCGCCGACGCCGGTGAAGCACAGCCGCCGGGGCATGAAGTACGCGGGGTTGTTGCACACCCGGACCATGCACGAATGGGCGTCGCACCCGACCCCCACCCGCAGCGGGTCTGCACACCCCGCCCCGCCGCCGCTCCCGCTCCCGACCGCCGCACCCCGCGGCGCCCGCCGGCCCGCGAACACGGCCTTGCTACTCAGGCACGCCCCGGTCGGGTGCAAGTACCACGGGTCGTACCCCTCGACGGTGAGCCGGATCAGCGGGCGACCGTACTCGTCCTCCACGAGCACGGCGACCGCATCCCCGACGTCGGTCGACACCGGCTCGTCGAACACGAAGCCGCCCGCGGCGTCGTCCCACTCCGCGCCGAACTCGCCCCCGTCCTCGGTCTCGACCCGGAGGCAGTCGGCCTCGCCGAGGGCGGCGAGGGCACTCCCGCAGGAGCCGCCCTCGCCGCCCTCGGACCCACCCGCGTCCCGGTCGAGAAGGATCTGCGCCCAGGCGGTGCCGGACTCCCCCTCCTCGCCCATCGCCAGGATCGGGTAGCCGCCGCTCGCGGCCGTCTCCAGGTACGCCGTCTCGCCGGCGACCGGGACCGCCCGCGGGTGCGTCGCCGAGTTAACCTGCAACTTGACCACCGCGATACCCGCGGTGGCGGCGCGGCCGACGGAGCCCCCCTCGATCGGCTCAAGGGTGACCGCAATCACGTCGTCCGGCCCGGTCGGCACGGCCACGTCGAACACCGGGTCGGCGTTCGCCTCGGCCGGCTCGTCGTCGAGGGCCGGCAGGTCCGCCGGCCGGGGGCCGTAGGCGACGGCAGAGAACTCGGGGAGGACTTCGGTGTCCGCCTCGTCGTACCGGAAGGACGCGACGGCGTGGGGGACGACCCGCGAGCGGGCGGCAGCGGCGCCCGTGTCACCCGACCGCTCCGCCTGGTGGGCGCGGGCTGCGTCGAGCATCGCGTTCCACGTCTCGGCGGCGATCGTGATTTGCTGGCCGGGGCGGACCGGCCGGAGCGGATCAGGCATGACCCATCCTATGCGGTGAGCTCACGTACAGCTATCTCCCGGGCGTGCGACCGAATACCCTCAGCGCGACCCCCACGAGGCTCGCCCTTGCCCCGCGTTCGACACGACACGCTGCGCCCGCAGAACTACTGCCCCGTGTGCGACCACATGTGGTTCCCGCGAGGCACCAACATTTCGCCCAAGTGCCCGAACTGCGGTGCGAGGTTCGACGAGCCTGAGCCGCCACGGTCTGCCCAGGCAGCCGGGTGCGGCTCCACGCTGCTCGCCCTCGTCCTGGTAGCCGCAGCGGTCGCGTTTACATGCGGCGGATGCCTGATGATCGTCGACGACCGCAAGCCGCAGGCACCGTCGGCCGACCCACGAGAACCGGGCGCCGTGGCGAAGGTGGGGGAATCTGTCCCTCCCGGGGAGGTCGCCAAAACACCGCAGCCCCGAGTGCCCGAACCGAAGCCGCAGATCGCCGCTCCAACTCCCCCACCGGCTCCTTCGTCGGCGGTTCCGTTGCCGGTCGCGCCGCCACCACGGCTTGCGAATCCGCTCTACCCGCCGCCGGGGTGGGCGTCGGGGTGGAAGGAGGTCGGTCAGGTCAAGGCCCGCGTTGCCGCCGTCGTCTACACCCCAGCCCCACTGGTTAACGCGAAGGGGGAATTCTCCATCAGCCCGTCGCCCTGTGCGTTGGTTTGGTTGGAGTTCGAGAACGCTGGACCGCTCCCCAGGGAGGTTCGGCGATATCAACCTAGCGCCGAGTGCGTGCTGGCCGGTGCGGACGGCCCGCTGGGCGGCGCCCTGTTCGGCGTCCGGTCGCTCGAAGATCCGACCACGTACAACCAAACGATGCTGGGCAACGGCGACCGCGCGTTCGGTCTGCTTGCGTTCGTGGCCTCCGAATCGCCAACGGCCCCGCTCACCCTGACACTGGACGCGGTCCGGGTTGGCGAGCGAGGCCGGTTTGTATTCACCATTCCGCCCGCCGCGTGGCGGCGGTGACCCCCCGCCCCGAGAGGACCAGCCATGCGATCCACCCCGATCTTGTTCGTGCTGACCGCTCTCGCACTGATCAGCGGTGGTGATGCCGCAGCCCAGAAGGACAAGGACAAGCCGAAGGCACTGCCCCCGCAGAACCACCTCGCCCTGGACTTCGCGGACGACCCGGGGAAGTACAACGGCAAGGAGGTAACGTTCCTCGCCGAGGTCAGCCGCGGTACCGGGCCTCTGCGGGAGGCTGCTGGCGAGAAGGGGGTTCCGCTTGACGTCTACCCACCGAAGGGGAAAGGCGGCAAGCTTCTTCTCGGCATCGACATTCCGAAGGGCTTCCTTCGCCACGAGATCCCCAACGTCAAGGACGGGGAAGAGGTGATCGTCACCTTCCGCTGCACGGAAGGCAGCAGGACCACGGGCAACACCCTCGTCGCCGCTCGCCGCCCGGACTAGAGCTCCAGTTCGCCGAAGTTGGCCTCGTGGTAGACCTTCTCGACGTAGGCGACGACTGGACGGCTTAGCTTCGCGTCGCCGACGATCCTCTGCCTGTACCGGAACCACACGTAATCCCACCCCCGCTTACCCTCCTTCAGGTTGAGAGTGGGAGTGATCTCGTTCCGCGGGTCGCCCTCGGGTTGGTCCTCGTTGAACCCGATGTTGTGTTGGATCTCCCACCCCGTTCGGAGGCTGCCACTGATGGAGGGTGGGAGGTAGAGCAATTCGCCCCGCTTGTACCCGCCTGCTCTTTCCGCGACGTCATCAGTATCAATCGGCGAGATCGAGCAGGCGTTCCGCGGCGCCGCGGATTGCCACCTCGGTCAAGCCCGGCCGGAGAGCCGCGTGGATTTGCTCGGCCAGGAGTTCCCGCCGCCACGCTCGCCGCTTGT
>JAFKFQ010000513.1 GCA_017308215.1 bacterium
GCCAGCCCGAGCATGATGACGTACTCGGACATCACATGGAACGATGGATACGCCCATAAGAATGGTACGAGCGATCCAGCGAACCCGGCCGCGACGATGGCCGCCGGCCGCCGCCAGCCGCCGGCCGCGGACCGGACGCCGGCGACCAAGCACAGGCCGAACCCGGCGAGTAGGGCGACCCCGTCCGGCCGCTTGAGCCCCGTCCGGACCCAGCGCCAGTGGTCGCGGGTGCAAGTCGCGATCAGTTTCGGCTTGTACCACCCCATCAACTCGACCATGTACCGTGGGTTCTGGCGGGCGAACCGCAGGTACGTCTGGCCGCATAGCCGGTCGTGGAGCCGCGGCTTGTACAAGCGCGTGAGTGGGGTGATGAGGAAGCCCTTGTCAATCCCCTCGCTCTCCAGCCGGCGCTCGACGATCGCCACCGCCAGCGCGTCGTCGACGTGGCCCGGGACGTTCAGCGGTTGCTCCTCCCACCGCGGGTGGCGCGACAGCCCGATCAGGGCGTTGTGCCAGAACAGGTGGTTCGGCAACCCGTCGTCGACCAAATAGGTCCAGTGGACGGCCGACTGGATGTACGCCTTCTGGCCCGCGAATCCGGCCGCCACCAGCAGCAGTGGCCAGACCGCGACCAGACCCCGCCCCGTCCCACGCAGATCCACCGCGCCCCGGGTGACGCCCCGGCGGTTCCGCCACGCCCACCCCGCGGCCTGGGCGCCGGCCAGTAGGAATAGTACCGCGAACAACCACACCGCCGAGCCACGGAAGTGGAGCGACAGGCCGAGGGCTACCGCCTGGGCCACGGCCGGCACGACCACGCCGGCCGTCGGCCGCGGCCACGCGAGGAGGCACCCGGCTAGGTGTAGGAACGGGATGAGCCCGAGCGTGCAGAGGAACCGGCCGTTCGTGACCGTGCCGAGTTGGAGCACGCCGAACGTGTCGCCTCGGTACTCGCCGACGTGCGGCAGCGACCGGACCACGAAGAAGAACGCCGTCTGGAACCCGACCAGGAGGAGGAGCATCGGCACGTCGCGGCGGTAGGCGAACAGGTACGCGGCCAGCGTCGCCCCCATGATCAGGAAGTACGCCCCGTACAGCGACGAGATCTTCGGCCCGAACACGCGGAAGCCGAGCTTGGCGAAGTCGGCGTATCCCACGTCCTCGGCGTACACCGGGCAGTACATCACCCCGTCGGCCGCCGGGTCGGGCAGGTCGACCGCCCCCCGCAACCCACAGTCGAGCAGGGCGTGGTCCCGCATGTTCTCCGGGTACTTGTACCCGTTCTTCTCGACGGTGTACGGGTTGTACGCCCACCCGCCGTTCTCCAGCGTGGTGTGCACGCGGCGGTAGCAGGCGTACCCGCGGTTCAGGTGGTGGTACAGGTCCGACACCGCGACCGCGATCGACGTCTCGTGCTTGTCGAGGGCGTGCGGGATGAGTCGGTGCAGGCCGAGCGCCCGCCCCTCCCAGACGGTGTACCCGAGCAGCGCCACGGAGTACGCGACCAGGAGGGCCGGGAGTAACCGCGAGCGGGGCGGGACGGGTATCATGCGTCTGGGCTCCGGGGGTTAGGCGGCGCGGCGGGCGGGCGGGGCGTCGAAGTTCAGCCGCTCGCGCTCGACCACCAGCGGCCGGCGACGGACCTGGGAGTGGATCGCCGAGACGTACTCGCCGAGTACCCCGAAGAAGAACAGTTGCAGACCGGAGAACAGGAACAGGGCGGTGATGAGCGTCGGCACCCCGGGGGGGGCGGTGCCGGCCCAAACCAGGTGGTAGGCGGCGGTGAACGCGGCGTACCCCACGCTCGCCACCGAGACCAGCACGCCGGCCAGCATGCACAGCCGCATCGGCACGTTCGAGAACGAGATCAGCCCGTTCAGCCCCTGGTCGACCAGGTGGTAGAGCCGGTTCTTCGAGAAGCCCCGCTTCCGCGCCCGCCACGTGTACCCGACCGACGCCCGCCGGAACCCGCAGTTCGCCACCAGCCCGCGGATGTACGGGTAGTAGTCGTCACACGCCCGCAGGGCGTCCACGACCTTCCGGTCGACGAGCTGAAACTCGCCGGTGTTCACCGGGATCTGGATGTCGGCCAGCCGACTGACGGTCCGGTAGTACACCCGCCGGGCCGCGCGCATGAGCCGGCCCTCCTCGCGCACCTCCCGCACGCCGTACACCACCTCGTGCCCGGCCTCCCACCGCCGCACGAACTCGGGGAGCAGTTCGGGCGGGTCTTGAAGGTCGGCCGCGAGCATCAACAATACGGCGTCACCGGTGGTGCCGAGGATGCCGTTGAACGCCGACCGGAACGGGCCGACGTTCCGGGCGTTGAGGATCACCTTCACCCGCGGGTCCGCGGCGGCCAGCCGGCGGAGGACGGCCGGGGTGTCGTCGGTCGAGGCGTTGTCGCAGAACACGTGCTCGTAGTCGTACCCCGGCAGGTCGCGCTCGAACACACGGCGGACCGCCTCGTAGCAGTCCGGCACGTTGTCCTGCTCGTTGAAGCAGGGCGTGACCACGCTGATCAGCTTGCGGGGTGACACGGGGGCTCCCAGGTCGGGGTCAGGCGGCCCGGGGCGACCGCCGGGCGTCGGCGAAGAAGTCGGCCAGGAGCGACTCCAGGTAGTCGAGCATCGCGGGCGTCAGCCCGGGGTACACGCCCAGGAAGAAGGCGTCGGCCATCAGCTTGTCGGTGTTCGCCAGGTCGCCGACCACCCGGTGCTCGACGCCCTCGAACGCCGGCTGGCGGAGCAGGTTGCCGGCGAACAGTTGCCGGGTCTGCACGTGCCGGTCTTCGAGGTAGCGGACGATGTCCCGCTTGGTGAACGGCGCGCCGTCGCGGACGGTAGCGAGGAACCCGAACCACGACGGCTCCGCCCCGGGCGTCGGCTCCGGGAGGTGCAGGTACTCCTCGTAGGGGGCGAGCATGGCGCGGATGCGCGCGTGGTTGGCCCGGCGAGCGGCGGTGAAGGCGTCCACCTTCTTCAACTGCTCCCGCCCGATCGCGGCCTGCACGTCGAGGGGCTTCAGGTTGTACCCGAGGTGGCTGTACACGTACTTGTGGTCGTACCCCTCGGGCAGGGTGCCGAGCGTCCAGCCGAACCGCTTGTTGCAAGTGTTGTCCTTGCCGGACGGGCACCAGCAGTCCCGCCCCCAGTCGCGGAACGACTCGGCCACCCGCTTCAGCCGGCCCTCGCTCGTGAGTACCGCCCCCCCCTCGCCCATCGTCAGGTGGTGCGGCGGGTAGAAGCTCTGGGTCGCCAGGTGGCCGAACGTGCCCGTCCGCCGGCCGCGGTACAGGCTGCCGAGGGCGTCGCAGTTGTCCTCGACGAGGTACAAGTCGTGGCGGCGGACGACGTCGAGGACGCCGTCCACGTCGAACGGGTTGCCGAGGGTGTGGGCGATCATCACCGCCCGCGTCTTCGGGCCGACCGCCGCGGCGACCCGGTCCACGATCGCGTTCGCGGTGCTCAGGTGGACGTCCACGAACACCGGGACGCACCCGTGCTGCACGATCGGCGCGACGGTGGTCGGGAACCCGGCGGCGACGGTGACGACCTCGTCCCCGGGCCGGAGCGGGCGGTCGAGCTGGCGGCTGGTGAGGGCGGCGAAGGCGACGAGGTTGGCACTCGACCCGGAGTTCACGAGCAGGGCGTGGCGCGCGCCCACGTAGTCCGCGAGTTCCCGCTCGAACCGGTCACCCTGTGGGCCGAGGGTGAGCCAGAAGTCGAGGACCGAATCGACCGCGGCCACCACCTCGTTGTCGTCGAACACACGGCCAGCGTAGGGGACGCGACTCGCCCCCGGAAGGAACGGCTTCGGGCCGTGGCGGAGCCGGCAGTACTCGCGGACCTTGTCGAGGATCTCCGCGTGCAGCGTCTCCCACATACTCACTCGTCCCGTGGGGTGGTGTCGTCCGGTCCGCGGTCCTACCCCGCTTGCCGGGATGATTCAATCCCGACCGGACTACGCGGCCCGAGCCGTCGCCCCGACTTGTCCCAGGAATGCCTCGACCCGCTCGACCACCGCGGCCGCGTCCAGGCCGTGCTCGCCGAGCAGGTACTGGTAGGTGCCGCAGTACTTCGAGAACCGATCGGCCACCCCGACCCGGCACACCCACGTCGGCGCCCGCTCGGCCGCGATCTCGGCAACCGCCCCGCCGAGACCGCCGAACACGCTGTGTTCCTCGACGGTCACCACCACCCGGTGCCGGCGGCACACCGCGGCCACCGCGTCGGCGTCGAGCGGTTTCAGGCACGGGGCACTGTAGACGGCGCTCCCGGGCCACCGTTCGGCCGCCGCGAGCGCGGTACGGACCATCGACCCGGTGGCGATCCAGGCGACCGGCCCACCCCCGGGCCTCACCGGCAGGATGCCGCCGAGCGGGATTGTCGGCGGGGTGGCGTGTACGGCACCGAGGTCGGCCTTGCCCATCCGCAGGTACACGGGCCGGGCCAGGCACAAGGCCAGCTCGAAGCACGCGGTCATTTCGGCCGCGTCGGCCGGGGACAGGATCACCAGTTCCGGGACGGCGCGGAGGGCGGCCACGTCCTCGGTGCTCTGGTGGCTGGTGCCGAGGTGGCTGTACACGAACCCCGCCCCGTCGCCGACGAAGACGACCGGCAGGTTCTCGTAGCACACGTCGATTTTGATCTGCTCCAACACCCGGACCGGGACGAACGCCCCGAGGCCGTACACAACCGGCCGGAACCCGCCCTTGGCCAACCCGGCCGCGACCCCGACCATGTTCTGTTCGGCCACCCCGGCGTTCAGGTACCGGTCCGGGCAGGCCGACCGGATGCCGTCGAACAGCGCGTACCCGTGGTCCCCGGTCAGGAGGAGCACCCGGTCGTCGGTTCGGGCCGCCCGGACCAGGGCGTTGGAGAAGGCGTCGCGCACGGTGGCTCCTCGGGTCAGGGGGTGAGTTCCCGGACCGCCCGGGCGTGGGTGTCGGCCGTCAGCCGGGTGTAGTGCCAGCGGTTGTCGTTCTCCATGAACGACACGCCCTTGCCCTTGACCGTGTGGGCCACGACCGCCTTCGGCCGGGGCGCCGGGTCGGCCAGTGCCGCCCGGACGGCAGCGTCGAGCGCCGCCTCGTCGTGCCCGTCCGCGTCTTGCGCGTGGAACCCGAACGCGGCCAGTTTCGCGGACAGGCTGCCCAGGTCCATCACCTCGGCGGTCGTGCCCATGGCCTGGAAGCCGTTCGCGTCGACGACGAGGACGAGGTTCGAGAGCCGGTAGTGGGCGGCGAACAGGACCGCCTCCCAGATCGACCCCTCGTTACTCTCGCCGTCGCCGACGACCGCGAAGCACCGCTGGCTCGTCCCCTTCCGCTGCGCCGCCAGGGCCAGCCCGACCCCGACCGAGAGCCCGTGCCCGAGCGACCCGGACGTAACCTCCAGCCCCGGCACGTGGGCGTCGGACAGCCCCTTGAGCCGGGTGCCGTCGGCGAAGTACCGGTCGATGTCGGCGTCGGTCAGCCAGCCGAGTTCGTGCAGGCAGGCGTACTGGGCCATCACCCCGTGCCCCTTGCTGAGCACGAGGTAGTCGCGGGTCGGGTCGGCCGGGCCGGCCCCGAGCCGGAGGTGGGACCGGTACAGGACTGCCAGGATTTCTACGATCGAGAAGGCACACCCGATGTGGACGGTCGAGCCGGCGTAGGCCATCCGCAGGATCGTCCGCCGCAGCGCGGCCGGGTCGAACGTCTTCATCGCGTACCTCTCTCCTGCCAAACCGGTCAGGCCGCCCGGGTGAAGCGCCCCGCCCACATCCGTTCGAGTCCCGTCCGCAGATCGGTCCGGGGGCGCCAACCGGTCAGGGCCGTCGTGTCGGTCAGGTCCGCCAGCCAGACCGCCGGTTCGTCGGCCCGCGGCGGCTCGGTCCCGTACTCCGGAACGACTTGGCCGCCGGCCACGGCCACGGCGGTCTCGACCAGATCCCGCACGGTCTGGTGCCGACCGCCGCCGGCGTGCAGGATCCGGCCCCGGGCGGCGGGGCAGTCCACGGCGAGCCAGATCAGCTCGACCACGTCGTCGACGAACACCCAGTCCCGGGGCTGGCGGCCGGACGTGACCCGAGGCGCCTCGCCTCGGGCGCAGCAGTCGAAGACGTAGGACGCCAACCGGACCGGGTCCTCGCCGGGGCCGTAGG
>JAFKFQ010000752.1 GCA_017308215.1 bacterium
AGAAGGGCGTCGGGCTCGGCGGGCTGGTCGGGGCCGGGCTCGGCACCGCCGTCGGCGCCGCGACCGGCAACCCGAAGACGGGCGCCGTGGTCGGCGGGCTGGTCGGCGCCGGGACGGGCGGCCTCATCGGCAACAGCATGGACCGCAAGGACGCCGAGAAGCGCGAGGTCGTCCAGGCGACGGCCGAGGCCAACGCCGCGGCGGCCCGGCAGCTCGGGCTCACCGACGTGATCCAGATGGTTCAGCAGGGGCAGGACGAACAGGTCATCATCAACCAGATCCGCAACAGCGGCAGCACGTACAACCTGACGGTGAGCGACCTCGACTTCCTGCGGCAGAACAACGTGCCGTCGCGCATCATCATCGAGATGCAGAACGCCCGCCCGCTGGCCGTGCGACCGCGGCCGGTGATCGTCCGTGAGCAGCCGACGGTGATCTACCAGGAGCCGGCGCCGGTGGTGTACGTCCGCCCGCGGCCGTACTACGTGCCGCCGCCCCCGCCGCCGGGCATTTACGTCCACGGCCGCCTGTAGCCGACCCGTCAACCGCCGGCGCGTTTCACCTTGTAGCCGAGCTTTTCGAGCTCGGCGGCAATGCGGTCGCGGTGGTCGCCCTGGATCTCGATCCGCCCGTCCTTCGCGGTGCCGCCGGTGCCGCACTTCGTCTTCAGGGTCGTCGCCAGCGCGTCGATCTGGTCGAGCGTCAGCGGCAGCTCGGACACGACCGTCACACCCTTTCCACGCCGCCCCGCCGTCTCGCGGCTCACCTTGACCGTGTGAACCTTCTTCGGCGGCTCCTTCTTCGCCGGCGGCGGGAGCTCGGCCTCGGATACGATGCGCCCGCCGAGCAGCCGCGCGACCAGCCCGGACACCTGCGTCTCGACCTCGGCGGGCGTCGTCGCCGTCCACGTCTCGGGCGTCAGCGCCGGGAAGCGTTCCTTCGCCCACGCCGCCGCCGCGGCGTCGCACGCGACCAGCGCCGCGGGCGTGTCGGGAATGACGT
>JAFKFQ010000753.1 GCA_017308215.1 bacterium
GCCGGCTGGTCGTTGGTACGGCGGCCTGACACGGCGACCGGTCACCCACGTTGTCCGCTCGGGCACCTGTACCAACGACCAGCCGGCTCACGCCGGCCGGTCGCCACGTCGGTCGACGACGGCCGCTACAGGAGCTCACCGCTTCAGACCCAGCGTGAGCCCGTCGGCGAACGGGAGGAAGCACAGATCGATGCGGGCGTCGCCGTGCAGCTTGGCGTTCAGCGCGCGGATGGCGGCGGTGTCGGCGTCGGTAATCGTGGGGTCGGCGGGCTTGCCGTCCCAGAGGGTGTTGTCGACCGCCACCAGCCCGCCGGGTCGCAGCAGGTCCAGCGCCGCCTCGTAGTAGTGGTCGTAGTTCGCCTTGTCGGCGTCGACGAAGGCGTAATCGAACGTGCCCGCGGCGCCGGCGGCCTTGAGGCGCGCCAGCGTGTCGAGCGCGGGGGCGAGGTGGAGCTCGATGCGGTCGGCGAGTCCGGCCGCGGCCCAGTGGCGGCGGGCGACCTCGGCGTAGGTCGGGTTCACGTCGCAGCAAATGACCTTCCCGTCCGGTGGCAGCGCGGACGCGACCCACAGCGCCGAGTAGCCCGTGAACGTGCCGACCTCGAGGCACTTCGTGGCGCCCAGCAGCTTGACCAGCAGCGCGAGCAGCGGCCCCTGTTCGGGCGCGATCTGCCACTCGCCCTCGGAGAGCTTGCCGGTCTCCTCGCGGAGCCGGCGGAACGCCTCGGGCTCGCGCAGGCCGATCGACAGGGCGTAGTCGTAGACGCGGTCGGCGAGCAGCGTCGGGCGGACGAAGTTGTGCATCCGCGGGCCTTTCGTGCGGGGCGGGGCGACCGTGTTGGTGTATTGGCCGGTAGCCGCGGGCGGAGCAGTAGTTTCGCAGATGGTGATTCGTCCTCAAGTGGCCCCGGCCACGGGGATTTCGGGGACCTCGGGGGGGACGTCGCGGAGGGCGTCACCGAGCCACTCGATGAGGGCGGCCAGCGGCAGTTGCCATCCC
>JAFKFQ010000514.1 GCA_017308215.1 bacterium
GGCTGCGGGCCGACGTGTACGCCGGGAGTGCGTCCTTCGCCAGCCCCAGCGCCTCCCGGGCCACGGCCCGTGGCGACTTGGTCATCGGGGTTGGGGTCTTCATGCAACATTGGAGGCCGTTGCCTGCCTGAAGGATTCAACAGAGCAAGAGAAGTTCTGATGCCGCCTCGTCCTGTTGCTGTCGTCACCAACGCCAGCCGTGGGATGGGCGCCGCCTGCGCCCGCGAACTCGCCCGCCGCGGGCACGACCTAGCCCTGATGGCTCGGGGCGACGACCTCCGTGCGTTGGCGGACGGGTTGGGCGCCATCGCGGTGACGGGGTCGGTCACCAGCGAAGACGACCTGCGCCAGCTGGTGGACGCCGCCCTCGCCCGGTACGGGCGGCTCGAAGCGGTGGTGAACAACACCGGGCACGCCCCGAAGGGTAACCTCCTCGGCCTGACCGACGCCGACTGGCCCGGGTTCGACCTGCTATACCCGAACGTCGTCCGTGTCACCCGACTGGCCACTCCCGCGCTGTTTGCTTGGGGCGGGGCCATCGTGAACATCTCGTCATTCGAGGCGGTCGAGCCGTCCCTCCAGTTCCCGGTGTCGTCGGCCATGCGAGCGGCGCTCGGGGCGTTCGCCAAGCTGTACAGTCAGAAGTACGCCGGGGCCGGGGTGCGGATGAACAACGTGCTGCCCGGGTTCATCGACACCGACCCGGCGGGCGACGCGACCGTCGCCGCCATCCCTGCCGGGCGGGCAGGCGCGGCAGACGAGGTGGCAAAGGTGGTCCGGTTCTTGGCGTCGGCCGAATCGAGCTACGTCATCGGGCAGAGCCTCCTGGTGGACGGTGAGCTCGTCCGGGGCGTGTGACGGCTACTTGCCGCTCGTCAACCACTTAGCCAGCGCGTCGGCTCGGTCATTAGCAGGAGGTTTGCCCTGCTCAGGTTGGGCGGCGACAGCCGCCTGCTTGCGGGCCTTCCACTCGGCGTACCAGCCGGCGGTCGAAGAGCCGAGGGCGAGGCTGGTCGGGTTGGTCTGGGGACGGGGTGTGGCGGGGCGCGGACGACGGACGCTCATGGACTTTCGGGATGGTGGGGGTGAAACTGGTCTGGATGCCGTGGTTGGCAGGTTCTACCACGTGGGGCGACTGACAGCAACTCCCGAGCCCGGAAGGGGGCGGGATTGCTCTGGAGGAGCACGAAGCCCTTCGGCTTGGAGGGGTGTGCGGGTTGAAGAGATTCTCGCGGGCGCCGCTCAGGCGCACGCCCAGTACCGCTTGGCGAACCGCTCGGCCCGGTGCCGCGCGTACCACCGGCACTTCGCCTCGCAGCCCACGAGCCGCCGCTTCCGGCTCACGTCGCCCTGCTTCTTCATGGCACGGTCTCCTTGTGAGGAGCACCACACCATAGAACGGCGTCGGCCGCGCGGCTTGCGCGGGCACGGTAACTCGTAGCTGGAGACCGACGTGACCAAGGGGCATACGCCCGACGGAACGACCGAGCCGCTCGTCGAGGAGGTCGTCGGCGCGGTCCACCCATCCGGGGCGAGCGGCGGTGCCGAGGGCGGGGCGGAAGGGCAGGTCACCCGTTGGACGCTCCAGCTCTCGTTTGGGCCGTGGAGGCGAATCGGAGGTCCCGTCGAGGACACCGAGCTGTGGCTCTACCAGCCCGGCCTCACCCATGACGAGCTCCGGGAGCGGATGGCGGCGTTCCGCCCCTACGACATCTTCCGCGCCCGGGTCCGGTTCCGCCCCGGGGGCAACGAGCAAGTCCAGCTCGCGGACCTCGTCACGACCCCGGAGCCGGCGGCGGACGACGAGCTAGGCGCCCGGGTCAAGGAACTTCAGGTGCCCGTGACGGTCCCGCACCCGACCCTCGGGACGTTCACCCTGGACCGCAGGGTGGACTGGTTCAAGGTGACCACCGACTGGAACGGAAGGTCGGTTCAGCTGAGCCTGTCGAGGCGTGGATGTAACGACGAGCAGGAGCTGTTTCGCACCGCAGAGACCCTGTGGGCGGGACAGGAGTCGTGGGACCGACAGGTCCGGGCTTTCGCGTCGAGTCGGCTGTTGGACCTGAAGAACGACACCTGGCTGGAGGACGGCGAGAACGAGGTGACGACGACCGAGTTCGAGGCCCGGATGGCGTTGGAGGGGGTCTTCGTATTTCCCAGCAGACAGTTCGAGTTTACGTTCCACGACGACGGTCTGTTCTGGGGGCACGTCATCCAGGTGAGCGGCACCCTGGCTGACGGGCTGACGCACGCCGGCATCGCCGGCTGAGCAGGGAGGCCATCGTGACCGAGTCCGAATGGTCCACCTCCACCGACCCCCAGGCGATGCTCGCGTTCCTCCGGGACCGTGGGCAGGTGAGCGAGCGGAAGCTCCGGCTGTTCGCCGTCGCCGTGGCATCGGAAGTCCGACACCTCATGAGCGACAACCGCAGCCGCGACGCCCTGCGGGTCGCCGAAATGGTAGCTGACGGTCTCGCGCTGGACAAATGGGCTTGGGCTCAAGGTGTGGCGGGAGCGGCCTACGTCGCCGCCGAGGCTGCATACACAGCTTCGGTTGACGAGTCCACCTACGCCGACAGCGACGAGGTCATCACCGCCGGGTGGCGGTTGCTGGTTCCCCAGGACGCCGCCGCTGCCGCCCACGCCACGCTTCACCAGTCGGCTGGGACCTCCGCTCGGGAGGCGGTCCGGTTGATGCTGGACGTTGAGGAGTGGGTTCGACAAGTCTCGCGGTGGGAGGCCGGCGAAGGCCGGAGCCCGAACAACACACCCGGTCCTGGTAGTCGGCCACGTCTGGCAACACTGCTCCGTGACATCACCGGCAACCCGCTCGCCCCGACCGTGTTCACAAACGACTGGCGCACCGAGGCCGTCGTGGCCTTGGCACGCGGCATCTACGAGGAGAGGCTCTACGAGAGGATGCCGGTGCTGGCCGATGCGCTGGAGGAGGCGGGATGTCACCAGCCGCAGGTGCTCGAACACTGCCGGGGGCCGGCCCTTCACATTCGAGGTTGCTGGGTGGTAGACTTGGTGCTGGGCAAGACCTGAGCAGGGGAGCACACCGCCCGGAGACCGACCATGCCGCCCCGCCTGCTCACCGCCGTCCTTCTCGCAGCCGTGTGCCCGGTCGCTGCCGCCCCTATCCCCGAGGACGCGAAAACCCCGCCGCCTTACTTCCCCACAACGGTCGGGGCGAAGGCCGTCTACCAGCTGTTCCCCGGCGGGGTCTGCACCCAGACGGTCAGCCCGGCGCGGGCCGGAACATCACCAGTATCGCCAGCATCACCAGTCGGGGTCGGTACTGGTGATGCTGGCGATACTGGTGATGTTCCGGCCCAACCGGAGAGCGAGACGGGCGTGACGCCGGGTCGCCGGCGGTTCCGGAACGACGACCGCGAGCACGACCAGCGGGGGCTGCAATGACCGCGGTCACCTTGCTCGAAGCGATCGCCTCGTATCGGCCGACCGTCGAAGCCGGCGATCTCGTGGTTGAGTCCGACCCACCGCCGGGATTGCTCGCCCGGCTCGAAATCTTGCACACCGGCGTCCGGGCAATCCTGTCCGGCCGGAAGTGGCAGGGCGGAGCATATTCCACCGGCGACCGCCCTGCCATCGTGGACCTCGACCCGGCGAAGCCGATCCCGCCGGGGGTCACACTCCTGCGGGTTAAGGGCGATTCGCGATGGGACAGGGTCCCGGCAGGCGCGAGGGTCGGCGCGCCGGAGCTGTTCAGTCGCCCACGGAAGCCGGAATCGAACGGCCCCGTAGAGGCGCCGGCGGTCTGGGACGCGACCGCGGCGATCGGCGTAATGTACGCGGCCGATCAGCTTGTCGATCGGCTCGGCGTGTCTGGGAGCGATCCCGCCATCCAGATCGCTGCCGACCGTGTCGTGGATGCGTATCGCGCTTGTGACCTCGACACGGTGCGCCACGCGGCCGGGGCGTTCGAGGACGAAGCCCAACGGGTGGCGGGCCGACGCGTGTGAGAATCGACCATCAGGGACGGACTATCCCAGTGGCAACTCGATGACCACAAGGCTGCCATCCCCCAACGAGGCCGAGATGCGCCCGAATGCCTGACGCATTCGCGACTGACGCACTCACGACTGACGCACTGAGGGAGGATTTGGCGCTGGTTGTAACCGACGCCCGTGCGGTACGATTTCCACACCGAGTTTCCGAGGTGGTCACCCGTGATCCGATGTTGGTGCTGCGAGGTCCGCCGTGGGTACTCGATCGACCCGTGCGACTGCGACCCCGGGTACGACCCCCGGTGCGGCCGCTGCATCGCCTGCTGTCCGTGTGACTCCTGCCCCGTCGTTGTCACCGCCACCGAGCCCCGGTCACCTCCCGACCTGTCCGGCGACCCGGGTTGATGATTTCCGGTTGCATCCGGCGCGGGCGGACAATCGGCCGACCGTTCCCGCGGAGTGCCCACCGTGGCCGTCACCCCGCCCCGCGTCCTGGTCGCCGGGTCGCGCGGGTTCGCCGACTACCCGCTGCTGTGTGCCACCCTCGACCGGCTCCTCGCCGGTTCGGGGCCGTGGGTGGTGGTGTCCGGCGGGGCCGACCGGCTCGGCGAGCGGTACGCCGCCGCCCGCGGGTGGGCGGTCGAGCGGCACGCCCCGGACTGGGACCGGCACGGCCGCGCCGCTGGCCCGATCCGCAACCGCGAGATGGTCGGCGGGTGCGCCCGCGCGGTGTTCTTCTGGGACGGGCACAGCCCCGGCACGGCCGACGCCATCGCCCGGGCGCACAAGGCGGGCGTACCGGTCGAGGTCGTCCGGTATGCGGCACACACCCGGCCGGGTGGGCGGTCCTCCGCACCGCCGGCCGCCGCGCCACCGACGGTCCCGGTGGGGCCGCCGGCCGGCAACCTGCCCCCGCCCCGGCGGCTGCTCGACCGGGTGCGGGACGCCTGCCGGGTCCGGCACTACTCGATCCGCACCGAAGACGCCTACGCCGACTGGGTCAAGCGGTACATCCTGTTCCACGGCAAGCGCCACCCCCAAGACATGGGGGCGGCCGAGGTGTCGGCCTTCCTCACCCACCTGGCCGTGGACCGCCAGGTCGCCGCGTCCACCCAGAACCAGACGCTCAACGCCCTCGTGTTCCTGTACAAGCGGGTGCTCGGGGCGGAGCCGGGGGTGCTGGCCGGGGTCGTCCGCGCCACCCGCCGGCGGGCGGCCCCGGTGTACCTGAGCCGGGACGAGGTCCGCCGGGTGCTGGCCGAACTCGCCGGGACGTACCGGCTGGTGGCCCTGATCCAGTACGGGGCCGGGCTCCGGGTGCTGGAGGCCCTGCGGCTGCGGGTGAAGGACGTGGAGTGGGACCTGAACCAGCTGGTGGTCCGGGGCGGGAAGGGGAACAAGGACCGGCGGACGGTCCTCCCGCGGACCGCCCGGGACGGCCTCCGGGAGCACCTAGAGCGGGTGCGGGGGCTGCACCAGAAGGACCTGGGCGACGGGTACGGGGCGGTGTGGCTGCCGGACGCGCTGGCCCGGAAGTGCCCGGGGGCGGCGACGACGTGGGAGTGGCAGTGGGTGTTCCCGGCGGCCCGGCGGTCGACCGACCCGCGGTCGGGGGCGGTCCGGCGGCACCACGCGGACGGGTCGGCGGTGAACCGGGAGCTGGTCCGGGCGGTGCGGGCGGCGGGGCTGGAGAAGCGGGCGACGACGCACGCCCTGCGGCACAGCTTCGCCACCCACCTGCTGGAGGACGGGCACGACATCCGGACGGTGCAGGAGCTGCTGGGGCACGAGCACGTGGAGACGACGATGATCTACACCCACGTGCTGAACCGGGGCGGGCGGGGGGTGCAGAGCCCGGCGGACAAGCTCGGGTGACGGGGGGCGCAGGGTTCGGGTTACGGGATAGGCTGCGCGGCCCCGTCCCGGACGAGCCGCCCGAACCACCGGGAGCGGCGGAGGTTGCGGGGACGCCGGCCCAGTGATACTGTTCGGGCGGCCACCCAGGATAGTCTGCGCAGCTGCGCAGACTAATATCTTGTTCGGCGGCAGGGTGTCAGGTAGGACGCACGATGGAAACAGCTGTCCGAGTCCTCGATCAGCTCCAGGGGGTGTGGTTCCCAACTCACCTCACGGTGGACGGG
>JAFKFQ010000515.1 GCA_017308215.1 bacterium
AGGTACGGCTTGGCCCCCTTCCCCTCGGCGTCCAGGACCAGCCGGTAGCTCGTCTTCCAGATCGGCGCCTCGACCACGTACCCGACCTGCACCCGCCGCTTCCCGTCCCCCGCGAAGTGGAGGCTCACCGCCTTCTTCTGGGCGTCGTGGTTCACCGCCAGCACCTCCAGCGCCCGGCGGAACTCGGACTCGATCACCGGGTTCAGGAACCGGAGCTGCTGGACCTCGGGCAGCTTGACCGCCCGCATCCCCTCGGCGCACCACAGGTTCAGCACCTGGACCGGCACCTGCGCCGCCCCCGCCGGCACCACCTGGGCCTCGATCCCGACGATGGCCCCGGTCAGCTTGCCCGGCTGGTTCTGGGCGGTCGGGGCGGTGGTCACCTCGACCCGCTCGCCGCGGGCCTGCTGGAGGATGGCGGCGAACGTCGGCTCGCCGTTCAGGTTGATCGAGAAGCTGGCCAGTGTCCGGGCGATCGGCTCCCGGCTGTCGTAGGACACGGCCGACACCCGCCCGCCGTTGAAGTCCTCCAGCACCATCGACTTGAGCAGGTCGTTGATGTCCGCCTCCTGGAACGTCAGGTCCACCCGGGCGTCGCCGTCCACCTCGCCACTGCGGGAGAAGTACCCGACCCCGCTGTTGAACATGACGACCCGGCTGATCGGCAGGGTGACGGCGGGCCGCAGGTCTTGTTTGGCGGCGGCTTCGGCGGCGAGGAACCGGTCGGCGGCGACGCCGGCGCCGATCGCCCCGGCCAGCGGCACGCTCCACAGCAGCTTCCGAGATAGCATGGCAGAACCCCGGGGAGGAATGGCGCCGACCGGCGCCACGGCATCACTCTAACCTCCCCGCGCGCCGCCGCCACCCCGGTGGGGTGGGTCGTTACAGCGGCGTGATCCGCGAACCCGGACGGGCCGCCGGGGTTTTGATGGGCAGACACCGGAGGCCGCGCATGTCGTCCGCCACGCCGCAGACCCTCGACCTTCCCGACGGCGACGTGCTGTTCTTCCCGGCGTTCTTTCCCGAGGCCGACGCCGACCGGCTCTTGCAACGGCTGCTCGACACGACCGACTGGCGACAGGACCGCACCACGATCTACGGCCGCGAGGTCGAGCTGCCGCGGCTGACGGCGTGGTACGGCGACGCGGGGACCGGCTACCGCTACTCCGGCATCGACAACGTCCCGCTGCCGTGGACGCCGGTGTTGCTGGAGGTCAAGCGGGCGGTCGAGCCGGCGTGTGGCGTCGCGTTCAACAGCGTCCTCCTGAACCGTTACCGCACCGGGCGCGACAGCGTCGGCTGGCACAGCGACGACGAACCGGTGTTCGGCGCGAACCCGCTGATCGGCTCGGTCAGCTTCGGCGGCACGCGCACCTTCCAGTTCCGGCACAAGAAACTGCGGACGGAGCGGCGCGCCGTCGAGCTCACGCACGGCAGCCTGCTCGTCATGCGCGGGGCGACGCAGCACCACTGGCTCCACCAGATCCCGAAGACGGCGAAGCCGGTCGCCGAGCGGCTGAACCTGACGTTCCGCGTCGTCGTGGCGCCGGCGTGAGCCGACCTGTTGCCCGCGGGGCGGCCGGTGCGGTTAGCCATAAGATTCCGCCACCGGCCCCCCGCGAGCAACCGATGATCGGCCCCCTCTTCGCGGCTGACGTGGTGATGCTGTCGCGCGTCCAGTTCGCGCTGACGATCATGTTCCACTACCTGTTCCCGCCGCTCACCATCGGCCTCGGGGTGGTGCTCGTGTGGCTCGGGTTCGGGTTCGTCCGCACCGGCGACCCGCTGTACCGCCAGGCGCAGAAGTTCTGGACGAAGATCTTCGCGCTGAACTTCGCCCTCGGCGTGTCCACCGGCATCGTCATGGAGTTCGAGTTCGGCACCAACTGGGCGGTGTACAGCGAGTTCGTCGGCGACGTGTTCGGGTCGGCGCTCGCCGCCGAGGGCGTGTTCGCGTTCTTCCTCGAAAGCGGGTTCCTCGCGGTGCTGGTGTTCGGGTGGAACCGCGTCGGCCCGCGCGTCCACTTCCTCAGCACCTGCCTCGTTTCACTCGGCAGCATGTTCAGCGCGGTGTGGATCGTGGTGGCGAACTCGTGGCAGCAGACACCGGCCGGGCACCACATCGTCCCCGTGTTCCGCCGCGGCCAGCCGTGGGTGATCGACGGCGCGCCGGTGCTGCGGGCCGAGATCGTGGACTTCTGGGCGATGGTGTTCAACCCGTCGAGCATGGTGCGCCTCGCCCACGTCCTCACCGGGTCGTTCATCGTCGGCGGGGCGCTGGTGTGCAGCGTCGGGGCGTTCTACCTCCTCCGCGGCCGGCACGCCGAGTTCGCCCGCCGCAGCCTCACCGGCGGGCTCGTGGTGCTGACGATCGGCTCGCTCGCGGCGCTCGCCACCGGGCACCTCAGCGCCGAGTACGTGTACGCCTACCAGCCGGCGAAGCTGGCCGCGTTCGAGGGGCACTTCGAGACCGGCCGGGGCGACATGACGCTCGTCGGCTGGCCGGACCCCGCGGCGAACACGACGCGCTACGCGGTCGCCGTGCCGGGGATGTACGGCGTCCTGCTCAAGGGCGACCCGAACGCCACGGTCGTCGGTCTCGACCGCTTCCGCCCCGAGGACCGCCCGCCGCTCGCCGTCCCGTTCGTCAGCTACCGGGTCATGGTCGGGGTCGGCAGTTACCTCATCGCGCTGTCGCTCGCCGGCTGCTACTTCCGCTGGCGCGGCACGCTGTTCGAGAAACGCTGGATGCTGCGGCTGTTCGTCGTCACCATCCTCCCGGCACTCGCGGCGAATCACGCCGGCTGGGTCGCCGCCGAGGTCGGGCGCCAGCCGTGGATCGTCCACCCGCCGGTGACGTGGACCGGCGGCGCGCCCGGCGAGGGCGACGTGGTGACCGGCCCGGACGGGAAGGTGACCTACGACGAGAAGCAGTCGTTGCGCACGACCGCGGCCGTCAGCCGGGCCGTCACCGCGGGGCAGGTGCTGGCGAGCATCGTCGGGTTCGGGGCGGTGTACACGCTGCTCGGCGTCATCTGGCTGTGGGTGCTGCACCACAAGATTCAGGAAGGGCCGGATCTGCCCGACGCGCCCGAGAAGCCGGCCGACGAGCTGAGGGGCTTTTTCGACAGCGCCGCCGAGCGCCCGGCCTTCGCGGCCAGCATGACCGAGGCGAAAGAGCCGGCCCCCGCGCCGCGGGAGGACGCGCCGTGACCACCGCACTCTTCGCCCTCGCGCCCGACGGCGGCCCGTTCGCCGAAGACGCGGCGGCGCGGGCGACGCTCGTCACCACCTGGTTCGTCATCCTCGGGGTGCTGCTCGCCGGGTACGCGGTGCTCGACGGGTTCGACCTCGGGGTCGGCATCCTCCACCCGTTCGTGCCGAAGGACGAGACCGAGCGGCGGCTGGCGATCAACGCCATCGGCCCGCTGTGGGACGGGAACGAGGTGTGGCTCGTCACGTTCGGCGGGGCGATGCTGGCGATGTTCCCGTTCGCCTACGCCGCCGTGTTCAGCGGGTTCTACACGGCGTTCATGCTGCTGCTCGTCATGCTCATCTTCCGCGCCGCCAGCATCGAGCTGCGCGGGAAGATGGCGACCGCCGCCGGCCGCCGGGCGTGGGACTACGGGTTCTTCGCCGGCAGCGTCGGGGCAACGTTCCTGTTCGGCGTCGCGGTCGGGAACGTGGTGCGCGGCCTGCCGCTGGACGACCGCGGGACGGTGACGGGCGGCATACTCGACCAGCTCCACCCGTACGCGCTGCTGACCGGGGCGACGGCGGTGGCGGTGTTCGCGCTGCACGGCGCGGTGTACCTGACGATGAAGACCGAGGGGGAGTTCCGGGAGCGGCTGCACGGCGCGGCGTGGACGGCGTTCGGCGTGTTCCTCACGCTGTTCCTGCTCCAGACGATGTGGACGCTGGCCGAGCTCCCGCGGGCGACGGCGAACTTCCGCCGCTGGCCGGGGCTGTGGGTAGTGCCGGTGCTGAACGTGCTGGCGGTGGCGAGTATCCCGCGGGCCCTGTACCGCCACAAACCCGCCCAGGCGTTCGCCGGCAGCAGCTTCAACATTGTCGCCTACGTCGTGCTGCTCATGGTGGCGCTGTACCCGGACATCCTCCCGGCCGCCGACCCGGCGCTGAACCTGACGCTGTCCGACGCGGCGAGCAGCAACCGGACGCTGGTGATCGGCCTGATCGTGGTGGCGGTCGGGATGCCGTTCGTGGTGACGTACACCGCCATCGTCTACTGGACGTTCCGCGGCACGGTGACGCTCGGCCCGCATAGCTACTGACGCGCGGGTTGGGTCGAGTAGGCGCGTTCGGGGGAACCGCATCGATCGGTGTCGGGGCACGGTAGTCGCGTCATTCTTCCGGCCGGGCGGGAATACGGTCGGCCCGGCGGGATCATCTCTGGCAGCGTGCCGCGCGACCCGGCCTCGACCCCACGCCTCCCGGTCTGGCGCATGGAATTCTGCTGCGGCCTCGTCGCCGTGCTCGCCGTGCTGGCCGTCGTCGGCCACGGCATCTGGGTCGTCGCCGCCGCGGTGCTGAGCCAGGTCTTCGGCGGGACCGAGCCGCAGCAGCGCCAGACCCGGCACCGCCGGCGGCGGGTGTGCCCCGGCTGCGAGCACACGCTGCTGGCGACCGACGACCACTGCCCGCGCTGCGGGCTCGCCCAGGACGACCCGCTCGCGCTGCGGCTCGAACACACCCGTACCGGTCTTCGCGAGGTGGCCGCCCTCGCCGAGCGCGGCGAGCTCGACGCCGCCACCGCCGACATCGTCGCCACCCGCCTCCGCGCCCACGTCCACGAGCTGACCCACCCGGCGAGGGCCACCGTCGTCCCCGTCGCGGAAGTGGCCCCGGAGCCCGTTCCCGAAGCCGCGGTGGCGGAACCCGGCCACCCACCGCGATACATTCCGCCCGCGCCCGAACCGGAACCCGCGCCGCCCGGGCCGCCGCACCGGCGCGGGGCGCTCGCCGGGTTCATGGAGGAGCGGAACATCTTCTGGGGCGAGCTGGTCGGCGGGCTGCTCATCGTCGGCTGCTCGATCGCGCTGGTGCTGTCGCTGTGGAAGCGGCTCGAAGAGGTGCCGTACTTCCCGTTCCTGCTCGCCGCCGCGATCACCGCCGCGCTGTTCGGCGCCGGCCAGTACACGCTCCACCACTGGCGCCTCGCCGCCACCAGCCGCGGGTTGCTCGTCATTTCGCTGCTGCTCGCGCCGCTCAACCTGCTCCTCCTCGGCGCGCCCGGCGTCGGCAGCGCGGGTGTGGCTCTCGACCTCGCGGTGAAGGCCGCGGCGCTGCTCGGGTTCGTCGGGATGGTCCGCGCCGCCGGCCGCGACCTGATCGGTACCGACCTTCTCCCCGGTCCGATCGACCGGCGCTGGCTGCTGTCGCTCGCCGTGGTCGGCGCGCCGGCGACGCAGTGGATCCCCGACCTGGGCTGGGCGCCGCTCCCGGCGTGGTTGCCACTGGCGTGCCACGTCTCCGCCTGCGCCGCGGTCCTCGCCGGGCTGACGTGGTACCGGAGGGCGGCCACTCACGAACCGTTTGGCGAGCGGACGGCGTCGGCGGTGCTGGTGTTCGCGGGCGTGAGCCTGTTCGCGCTGGTGGCGGCGTGGGGCTTGTTCCTGACCCGCGCCGCCGACGTGCCGCTCGCCGTGCGCGGGCTGGCGGTGCCACTGGTCATCGCCGCCGTGCCGCTGCTCGAGGCGGGGCTCCTCGTGCAGCGCCGGCTCGTGCCCGGTCACGCGGGTCTGACCACGACCGCGACCGGCGTGGCCGTCGCCGGGGCCGGTGTGCTCGCCGTCGGGGTGACGCTCGCGTGGCCGGACCCGCTGCGGCTGACACTCGCCGCCGCGGTCGTCGGCGCGGTGCTCACGCGCGTGACGTGGCGCGAGGGGATCGCGTGGTTCCAGCTCGGCGCGGCGCCGGCGCTGGCGCTGGCCTACGTCCTCGGCACGCAGGGTGTCGCGGGTGCGTGGGGCGAGCTCGTCTGGGCCGACCCCGCGGTGCTGACGCGCTTTCTCCTCGGAACCATGTCGAGCGCGTCGGGGACTACGCCGCCGGACTCGGCCGGCACTCGATCGCGCAGAGCTATGTAGCCGCGGCCGTCGCGGCGGGAACGATCGGGCTGCTTCTGGCGACGGTCCACGGGGGAGTGGAGCAACCGTGGGACGTGAACGCGCAGCCGTGGGCGACGGCGGGAGCGCACGCCGCGTGCGCGGCGGGGTTGCTCCTGGCGAACGTGCGGTGGAAGCGGCGGGTGGCGGCGCAGGCCGGCGTGTGGCTCGGGCTCGTGGCGACGCTGTGGACACTGGAGGCGGTGCGGCCGGAGCGGGCCGGGTCTTGGGGGTTTGTGGTCGCGCTCGAAGCCCTGACTCTAGCGGCCGGCGCGCTGGCGCTCACCCGCCGAGCGGCGCGGCCGGGCGGCGTCCTGGCCGGACAGTTGCGGATCGCCAGCCGCGACGTGGCGGCCGCGGCGGCGGTGCTGGCGGGCGTGTTCGGCCTCAACGGCTGGCGCGCCGGCGGGGGCGAATTCCTCCAGGCGGCGACGTACTTCACCCTCTTCCCGACCGGCCTCCTGCTCGCCCGCGTGTCCGGGTGGGCGGGGTTTACGTGGGCCGGGTCGGCGGCCGCGCTCCTCGGCCTGGTTCTCTTCACCGCTCTCACGCTCGAAATCCGACCCGACCGGGCGGCCCCGCTGACGGCGCTGTTGACCCACGCCACGGTCGTGTTGCTGCTGGCCTCCGGGCTCCGCGGGAAGCCGGCGCGCGGCCGGTTGTTCGTGGACCCGCTGCGCGCGACGGCCCGCATCTCGACGTGTCTTGCAGTCCCGTTCCTGTTGTTCCCGCTGCCCGGGCACGCTCTGCTGTGGGCGGCGTTCGCGGTGTGGCTCGCGGCGCTGTGGTTCAGCGTCGCGTGGGCGTGGCGCGAGGCGGGCGCGTTCTCGGCGGCGCAGGGGGCGCTCGCGGGGGCAGCGGTGCTCGCCGGGTTCGGCTGGGTTGAACGGCAGGAGTGGTGGGCGACGACCACGCTGGGCGTGCGCGACCCGCGGGCGCTGCGGGCGGTCGGCGCCGCGCTCGGGCTCCTCGGGGTGGCCTGGGTGGTCGCCCGGCGGCTCGCCCGCGGGAGCGCCCGGCTGCGTGACCTGTGGCTCCGCGACCCGTTCGCCATCGACCGGCTCGTCGTCGCCGTCGTGGTCGTCGCGCAACTGGTTCTCCTTGCTGTCGCGGTCGAACCGGGTGCCCGTGCCGAGTTGACGCCGGTTGGGATGGCGGCGTGGCCCGCCCCGCCGGAACTCGCCCACGCCTTCGACCCGGCCGGCTGGCTTCTGCTCGGGCTCCTCGCGGGCGTGCTGGTCGCGGCGCTCCGCCTCAGAACGCCGGTCGAACCCGATGGCGACGCGGCGGTTGTCGGGCTGATCGTCCTGCTTCTCACCGCGCCGCTCCTGTGGGCGGGTGCGTTCGCGCCCGAGTTCGCCGCGGCGTCGGCGCTGCGGTGGGGGTTTGCGGTGGTGTTCGTGGCCGGGTCGGCGGCGGTGTTCCTGCGCGAGCCGCTGGGCGAACTCGCGGGGGCGGCCGGCTTCCGCCCCCGCGCCACGCCGGCGGCGACGGTGTGGGCCTACGCCCTGCTCGCGGCCGCGGCGGCGGTCGTCGTCCTGCTCACGGGGAACGTCGCGGTGCTCGGGCTGAACCGGCTCACGCCGAGCGGGCCGGGCGAAGAGACTGCGTTTGCCGCGATGGGGTGGACGGTGTCGAATGTCGTGCCGATGGCGTTGGTCGTGGCCGGGCTGGCCGGGACGGCGGTGCGGGAGCGCCTCGCCGGGTACGCGTTCGCCGCCGGGCTGGTGTTCGTCGCCACGCTCGATGGCGGCTACGCGCTGTCGGTCGTGACGGCGGGCGGGTCGCTCGGCCCGCTCGAACAGCTGCGCCTCGCCATGCTCGCGGCCGGCGGGCTGGCGGCGTGGGCGGCGCTGTGGGCGGCGGCCGAGCGGCGCGTGCCCGGTGCGGGGCTGCTCGACCAGCAGGCCGGCGCGGCGCTGCTCGGCGTCGGGCTGATCGCGCTCGTCCCGCTGGCCCACGTCTACGTGTCTCCCCACCGCCCGCTCCACCCGGTGTTCGAGGAGTTCGGGTTCTTCGGCTGGCCGCTGCTGGCGCTCGCCGCGTCGGTCTGCTACCGCCGCGCCCATGCCGCGCCCGAACTGCGGGCGCACGTCGTCGGTGTGGTCGGCGTCGTGACCGGCGTGCTGGTGGCGTGTGCGGTTCAACCGTTCGACGCGCCCGGCGAGTGGGTGTCGTTCCGGGCGATGGCCCTGACGTGGGCCGCGGTCGGGCTGGCGCTCACGGCGGCGTACTTCCGCTCGCCGTACCTCACCGACGGGGCGTGGCTCGGCGGCTTCGCCGCGGCGGTGGTCCTCGTCGTCCTCCGCGGGCCGGTGCCGCAGGCCGGCGCCTGGCTCAAGCCGATCGCCCTCGCGGGCTACGCGCTGCTCTCGGCCGGCGTCGCGGTGTTGCTGGGGCGGGGGACCGAGGGTGTGGCCCGCTGGCGAACGGTGTTCGGCGTCGTGGGCGGCGTCGCGGTCGTCGCGCTCCTGTCCGCTGTGACCGTGGCCGTGAATGAAGAGACGTTCCGCGACCGCGCCGCCGGGCCGGTCGCGGTCGCGCTCGTTGCCGCGGCCGCCGGGCTGCTGGCGCGGGCGGCGCTGGGGGCCGCCCAACTGCGGGTCGCGGCCGTGGTGCTGGCGGCCGGCGCGGCCGCGCTGGTGGGCTGGGCGACGCCGGATCCGGACGAGTCGGCCGTGTGGCTGCGGCGGAACGGGTGGGCGTTCGTCGTGTTGACCGCCGCGGCCGCCGCGTGCCTCGCACCGCGATACCGGCTCGCGCCGGCGTGGGCGCTCGCGGTCCGCCGCGCCGGCGTTGGGCTGGCGTTCGCGGCGCTGGCGTGGCTCGCGGTCGTGCTGCTTCAACAGGTTCCCGTGTTCGACCCGGCCACGGGGCGCACGCCGCTCGGCCTCTCCGAGGTGCTGGCGGTCCTCGCCGCGACCGGCGTGCTGATCGCGCTCGCACTCGGCGCCGCGCTCCGCCCGGGCGCCGTGCCGGAGCGCGCCCGCCCCGCCCTCGTGTACCTCGCGGAGGTGCTGTTCGTCCTCCTCTTCGTCCACGTCCGACTGAACCTCCCCGAGCTATTCGTCGGCCCGCTCGTGCGGTACTGGACGTTCGTCGTCAT
The DNA here is from genome assembly GCA_017308215.1 of bacterium. Lineage (GTDB taxonomy): Bacteria > Planctomycetota > Planctomycetia > Gemmatales > Gemmataceae > Urbifossiella. Next base: position 9,232 of record JAFKFQ010000515.1, read on the forward strand.
GGCGCTGGCGTTCGTGTGGGTTGGGGCGGCAGAGGTGTTCGAGCGGCGCGGGCTGGCGGTGCTCGCCGGGCCGGTGCGGCGGACCGGCGTGCTGCTGCCGCTTGTGCCCCTGCTGGCGTTCTGGACGAAGCCGCCCGGCCTCGTCCTCGCGTTCGCCGACCGGGCCGCGCCCGGCCTGCGGCCGTTCCTCGGCTACCTCGAACGGCTGCCGATGCACTTCGACTCCTACGCCGGCCTGTGGTCGCTCGCCGGCGTGCTGTACGGCGTCATCGCGCTGCAGCGCCGGTCGTTCGGGTGGGCGCTCCTGGCGGCGCTGGCGGCGAACGCGACGCTCTGGTCGTTGCTGGCGCACAACGACGTCCCGGCTACCGTTCACCCGCAGGTGTGGGTGATCCCGCTGGCGCTGATCGTGCTCGTGTCGGAGCACGTCAACCGCCGCACGCTCCCACCGGACCTGGCGACGGGGCTGCGCTACGCCGGCATCGGGATGCTGTACCTGTCGTCCACCGCGGACATGTTCATCGCCGGGATCGGCGAGTCGGTGTGGCTGCCGGTGGCCCTCGCCGTGTTTTGCGTGGCCGGCATCCTCGGCGGGATCCTGTTGCGCGTGCGGGCGTTCCTGTTCCTCGGTGCGGGGTTCCTCTTGCTCGACGTGTTCGCCATGATCTGGCACGCGGCGGTGGACCGCGCCCAGACGTGGGTGTGGTACGCCTCCGGGATCGTGCTCGGGGCGGCGATCCTGGCGCTGTTCGCGGTGTTCGAGAAGCGCCGCGACGAGGTCCGCGGCGCGGTCGAGGAGCTGCGCCGCTGGGACTGAGGCGTCACGCCCCCGTCCGACGGTGGAGCAGAAGGGCAGATCGCCCCGGCCCTGACCGTCCGGTATAACAGGGGCCGATCGCCCAACCCGACGTGGAGGAGCAGTGGTGAAGATCCTGACGAGCGTGGCGCTGGTGACCTGCCTGGCCGTCCTGACCACCGGGTCGCAGGCCCAGGACAAGGCGGCCGACCCGACCGGCACCTGGACGTGGACGGTCGAGCGGGGCGGGGAGAAGCGGGAGGTCACGCTCAAGCTCGCGGCCGCGGGCGGGAAGCTGACCGGGACCGCCTCGACCGGCAAGGACGGGGAGACCAAGATCGAGGACGGGTCGTTCAGGGACGGGGAGGTGAGCAAGTACAGCGGGAAGCTGAGCTGGGACGCGATCAAGGGCTCCTACGAGACGACGTTCGGCGGCAAGGCGCAGAAGCGCGACTGGGAAGCCAAGCGGGCCAAGTAAGCCCACGGCGGGCTACGGCCCTCCAGAGGGCGTTCGTCGGTTCCGGGTCAGCTCCGGAACCGATTTCTCCGAAGCAGGGACATTTCAGAAACTGGGTCTGCCGCGCAGGCGGCCGCGCGGGGCGATGCCTCAACCGGGTCGCGTTGAGCGAGGCCGTACGCTCGGGCGACTGGTTGACGGCTCGCTCGAGAGGCGGGACAATCGGCCTGTCAGACCGCGTTCCCCTTCTCGAGCGAACAGGCCGCTCATGAGCAGTGACACCGGGCGTGACAGCGACGACCCGTTCGTCGTCCTGAAGGCCATGTACTCCATCGGAGTGGTGATCGTCGTACTGGCCTTCCTCGGTCGAAACGGGTGTCCCGGGCATAATCAACCGGCCGCACCGGCGCCCGTGAACGTCACGCCGGCCCCACCGACCGGCCCATCGACTGCCCCTTACACCCCGAGCAACTCGGACGAGAAACGCGTCGCCGAGGCGGTCCGCCGCGGCGGCGGGTCGGTCGACATCTCCGGCGCTCTTCTGTTCGTCAGGATGCCGGGAGCGCTGCCCACCGCCGACGTACTCTCTCGGCTCGGGGCACTCAAGCACCGCATCGTACTCGACCTCAGAGAAAGTCGCGTCTCCGACGAGGATCTGACGGCCATCGTGTGCCTCGACCAGCTCTCCTCCCTCAACCTCAGTGGAACGGTGGTGACCGACGAGGGGCTTCGGTACGTCTCCGGCCTGCGCGATCTCCGGGGGTTGGACCTGAACAACACCGGGGTGACGGATTCCGGGGTCAGGCAGATCGCCTCGCTGCGGGCACTCCGGTCACTGGCGCTGAACGAGACAATGGTCACCGACACCGGGCTGGCCGAACTCGCCGGAATGCCGGAACTCCTCTCGCTCTACCTGAACGGTACCGCGGTCACCGATGCCGGACTCGAGTACCTGCCGAGCCTGCCGAAGCTCGGCCATGTGGCGGTGACCGGAACCCCCGTTTCGCGGGTCGCGGATCGCCGGTTGGCGGGCAACACGTTTCGGCTCGCCGAGGACGGGATCGTTGGATTCTACCGGGTCAGCCGGGCGGCAGAGATCGCCGCCTTGGACGCGGAACGGGAGTTGGCGTCCCGTCCCGTGCCCCCCTCCTGGGAGACCGGTAGTTGGCATCAGCCGACCCCGAGTCGGACCATCGGGCGGCGCCGCCGCTAACGGACCGGGTTGCCTCCGGGCCTTGGTCCGCCGTACCCTCCCGGGATGAGCAAACCCCTCCCCCGCGTGCGGCTGCGGCCCGCCTTCGTCGTCATGGCGATGGGCTGCATGACCGTCTTTCTCGCCGTGCCGCTGGTGGTCGCGGTCGTCGTCCTGATCCTCGCGCCGCCGGGGGTCTCGGTCTGGGTCGCCCTGGCGGGGGTCGCGTTCGTCGCGGTGATCGGCTACGCCATGTCGTCCAGTGTGCAGTGGGTCGAACTCGACGGGGGCGTGATCCGGTGGCGCGGCCTGCTGACGCGGCGGGTCCGCGAGAAACCGGTCGGCGAGCTGGTGGACGCCCTGCCGCTCCACTCGAACCTGATGGGGCCGCTGGAGAACGCGATCCTCGACGCGATGATGAAGACCTCGAACCGGGGGTACGAACTCCGGTTCCGGGACGGGACGAAGCTCGGCCTGGTCCGGGGCGACATGGCCGGGCTGGACGAGTTTCTCGACGCCCTGGCGAAGGAGTTGGCCCGCACCCGCGAGGAGTACGGGTCGGCCGGGTGACTGGGGGTTCCGATTCGACCGCGCCCGGCGGCCCGCCTCACCCGTAGACGACCGCGCACCCGTGTTCGACGCTGAGCCGGAACGCCTCGAACATGGACAGCCAGACCTTCCGCTCGATCCAATAGAGGTGCGCCTCGTCGGGTTCCTTCGCGATCACCCGCGCCGCCTCGTCCGACAGCTCCCGACCCTCCAACGGGATGCCCAGCAGCGGGGCGGTCCGTACCAGTTCCGCGAGTGCCTGCTGACTCGACCCCAGCACCCGGCCCACCAGCCCACCCTTCCGGTTGTCGGCCAGCGGGAACGGGAAGTCGATCGGTACGAAGTACCCTTGGGTGTCCGAGTGGCAGATCAGGTGGGACTCGGCGAAGGTGTACAACTCCCTATCGACCCACTTGTTCTTGGCCGGGTTCTCGCCCTCACGGGCCGGACAGAACTGGTCGGGGGCGTGTCGGGCGAACGCGACCGCCCGGTACAGGTAGGGGGTCCAGGCGTACGGGAACGAGATCAGCTGCCCGCGGTAGGGGAAGTCGGGCAGGGTCTCGGGCTCGACGTGGGGCGGTAGGTCGTTCGCTGCGAGCAGTCGGTTGACGAGGCGGAACTGCTTGCGGTGGTAGGTCACCGCCCCGGGATCGGGGCGGTCCCCGGCGAGCACGCCGACCGCGATCGCGAGCGACATCCCACCTCCGCCGATTGGAATGGCCTCGGCCGGACGCGCCTCAGCGGCCGGGGATACTCACAACGTTACCGTCACCGATCGAGATGCAGTGGCGGAGGTTGGTGTCGTCGAACGCGGCCCGGCGGAACGTGCCGGTGCTGCCGTCGCCGAACAGGGCGGCGAACGTGCCCGTCGGGCCGCCGAGCCGTGGGAGTGGGAGGCGGCCGTCGTAGGGCAGGTCGTCCGGCTTGGCCCACGGCACCGCCTCGGCCGCCTCGACCACCGCGATCGTGTTCGACGTGCCGTCGGTGATGTTCGCGAACGTCGGCCCCTTCGACTGCCCGTCGGTCAGCCAGGCGCGGTGCGCGCCGGCGTCCTTCGGGTTGGTGAAGCTGCGGAAGTACGTCTCCCACGGCTGGTCCGAACGACGGTCTCCGACACCGCCTTGTTGTTCGGCCCGTCCCACGGCTCGTCGAGCTTGAACCGCTGGTGCAACGCGGTCTGCTCGAGGAACGGCAGAATGTGGACCCGCCAGCTCAAGAGCGCCTTCCCGTCCTTGTCGTAGCTGTTCCCCGGCAGGTACTGGTAAGCACTCTCGTAGTTGTGGAGGGCGAGGCCGATCTGTTTCAAGTTGTTCTCGGCCGCCGACGGGCCGCGCGCCGCCAGCGCCGCGTCCGGGACCGCCATCAGCACCCGGCCGACGGCCTCCTCCAGCTTCACCTCGGCCGTGCCGACGAGCGCGGTGCCCTCGGTGCGGACCTTCGCGTCGGTCATCGTCTTCGCCACCAGCTCGAACAGCGGGGCGGGGTACTGGTTCGCCTCGGACTGCCGGGTCTCGGCCTTCTTCTGCTGGGCCTTCGCGTACCCGGCGAGTTCCTGGAACTTAGCCGTGAGGATGGGTGCCGCGGCCTTCGCGGCGGCGTCCGTCGGGAAGCGGGCCCGGAGCTGCAACGATGCGTCGTCACGTGCCAGATCGACCGTAAGGGTCGCGCTGCGGGCTTCGAGGAGCGGCCCGCCGACCGGCAGAGGCAGCCCGTCCAGCGCCGCCACGTCCACGCCGGCGATCAGGGCGTGGTTTCCGGCGGCGGCCCGCAGGGCGGGAAGGAGCGCGACGATCGGGTCGAGCTTGGCCGGGTCGGCGCCGGCCGGCGCGAGCAGGACTGTCTTCGCGTCCACGGGGTAGACGAACGCGAACTCGCCCCCGGTGACTGGCACGGCCTTGTCGGCCGGCCGCGCGGCCGCGGCGCCGGGGCGCGAGAGGGTCTTCGCCACCGCCGCCGGGTCGATCGCCTTACGGCCGGTGAGCGCGACGAACGGCAGCTCGGGGACGGACGGGTGCCAGAACAGCGCGAGGCGGTCGAGGTCGGCCGGCGCGAGCCCGACCATCGACTGCACGGCCCATGCGAACTCCAGCTTC
>JAFKFQ010000516.1 GCA_017308215.1 bacterium
ACACCCTCAACGAACTCGCCCGCTGACCCTCGACGCCGCGCGCGGCGCTGCACACATGGACCCGTTCAGCCCGCTTGACCTGGCGTTCACCGACCCGGGGCACCCGTTCCACCTGCACCACATGGAACTGGCGCTCGCCGAGGCGGCCGCCGCCGACGCGGCCGACGAGGTGCCGGTCGGCGCAGTCGTCATTCACCCGCAGCTGGGTGTGATCGGCTCGGCCCACAACCAGCGCGAGGAGCTGAACGACCCGACGGCACACGCCGAGATGGTCGCCATCACGCAGGCGGCGGCGGCGCTGCGGTCGTGGCGGCTCGAAGGGTGCATCCTCTACGTCACGCTCGAACCGTGCCCGATGTGCGCGGGCGCGATCGTCCAGGCGCGGCTGCCGATGGTCGTGTACGGCTGTACCGACCCGAAGGCCGGGGCGTGCCACACGCTCTACCAGATCACGTCCGACCCGCGGCTGAACCACCGCGCCCGCGTCCTCGGCGGGGTGGCGGCCGACCGGTGTGCCGCCGTGCTCACCGCGTTCTTTGCCCGAAAGCGTGCGCTCGGGAAGAAGTAGCCCCCGTCCGCCGGCACAACCGGCGCCGCCGACACCGCGGGCGCTCCCGGCGCGCCCCGAACCCGGGCGGTCACTTATGCCCGCCTACGGCGGCTGTTAGATTGGAGGAATTGGCCCCCGGCCCTGTCGCCCCGGAGTCCTCGCCATGTGGTCCCGCTCGGCCGCCGCCGTCGGCCTCCTCCTCGCGCTCGCCGCGCTCGGATCCGCCCAATACCCGACGACCTACTCGCGCGCCGTGCCGCCCGACGCCGCCGCGCTCGCCCGCCTCAACCTGCGGACCGAGTGGTCGCTGTTCCTGCCGATCGCCGGCGGGCGTGACACGATCCAACTGATCCAGACGATCGACGACCAGATCTTCGTGCAGACGCGCACCGGCCAGCTTATCGCGGTGGACGCGAAGACCGGCCGCGTCCAGTGGGCGGCGGCGCTGGGGAACGGCGGGTACACGAACATCTTCCCGGTCGCGGCGAACGCGCGGTTCGTGTTCGCCACGAACGTCACCCGCGTGTACGCCTTCTACCGCGACACCGGAGTGGTCGAGTTCACCCTGGACCTGGGGACGACGCCGGTCGCCGGCCTCGCGGTGGACGCGCGCGGCCTGTACGCGCCGCTCGCCACCCAGCCCGGGGCGGCCGGGGCGCACCGCGTCATCGCCTACGACCTCCCGACGCCGGTCGTGATCGCGGACAACACGAAGAAGGAGGCGCCGAAGGCCGGCGAGAGCGTCATCGGCGTGCCGAACCCGGTGGACCAGCTGACCGGCCGCTACCCCGGCCCCGGCGCCTACCGCTCGCCGAACCCGGACCAGTTCGAGCGCGCGCCGGTCGCACTCGACCGCCCGCAGCCCGCCGGCGGGGGCGGCAGCCGGAGCCCGTCGCTGGCGACCGTGCCGCGGGTCACGCCGCCGTATTCGCTGGAGGGCGGGCCGGTCTCGCCGTCCGTGCAGATCGTCCCGTCGCTCCGCCAGCCGTACCGGCTCCACGACGACTCCGGGCGGAACGTCCAGCGGACGCCGTCGATCGGCACCATCCCGCCGTCGGTGGCCGCGGCGCTGGCCCTGACCGACCTGCGGCCGCGCGGGGTGAAGCCGAAGGAGCGCTGGGAGTACGGCCTGACCACGCGCATCCGCTTCGCGCCGATCGTGACGCCGAGCCGTGTGTGGATCGTCACCGAATCGAAGAGCCTCATCGCGCTGTCGAAGGCCGACCGCACGGTGGAGGTGGACGGCCCGGTGTGGGACCAGGTGGCGGCGCAGCCGGCCATGGCCGGCACCACGGCCTACGTGCCGCTGTCGGACGGGAGTCTCCTCGCCGCGGACTCCCAGGGCGGGAACCGGATCAGCGGGCTGAACGTCGCCTGGCGCACGAACGTCGGCGGCATCCTGAACCACACGCCGCTCGTGACGAAGGATGCGGCCTTCGCGAGCGGCGATCACTCGGGCGTGGCGCGAGTGGACCTGAAGACCGGTACCGTCGTCTGGCGCACCGACCGACAGGCCGACCGGCTCCTCGCGGTGAACGAGGACTTCGCCTACGTCCGCGATCGGATGGGGAAGTTGCTCGTGTTCGACGTGAAGCGGGCCACCGACCCGCAGACCGGCCGGGCCGCGCCGCTCACCGGGCTCGACCTGCCGGAGTTCAACATCGCGGTCACCAACACCGTCTCAGACCGTGTCTTCCTCGCCGCCGACAACGGGCTCATCGTCTGCCTCCGCGACGCCTCGCGGAAGTACGAAGACCCCGTGCGGATGAGCCCGCGGGCGCAGGTCGATCCGCTGCCGCGCGAGGCTCTGCCGGCCCCGATGGCGATGCCGCCGGAGGGGATGCCGCCGGCCCCGCCCGCGCCGCCGAAGAACTGACCCCAACCCCCCGGCGGGCGAACCTTTCGTCGTCCGCCGGGGTCCGATTTCGCATGTCCGACCGCGCCGACCACCTCCCGCCGACGTTCCTCCTCCCGCCCGGGACTCAGGTCGTCCTCCGCGCCGCGCGGCGGGTCGCCGGCGCGGCACGCCCCGCCGGCAGCGTCGCCGAGGTGGTCGAAGCGCCGGCGACGAACGACCGCCCGTACCTGGTCCGCTTCCTCGACGGCACCACCGCCCGTCTGAAGTTCGGCGAACTGCTCGTCCGCCGCGGCGACCACTCGGTCGAGGCGCCGGCGGCCACGCCCGGGCCGGACGTGTCGTCGTTCGTGGTCTACCGCGTCACGGTCGGGTCACGCGCGTTCGGCCTTGCCACCGACGGGTCGGACGAGGACCGCCGCGGGGTGTACGTCGCGCCGGCGGAGTGGCACTGGTCGCTGACGAAGCCGCCGGAGCAGGCCGAGGCGACGGCGCCGGGCGTCGAGGAGGTCGTCTGGGAGGTCGAGAAGTTCGTACGCCTCGCGCTCCAGGCGAACCCGAACATCCTCGAAACGCTGTGGGTGCCGGTCGTGTCGTTCGCCGACGAGACTGGCGAGGAGCTGCGCCGCATCCGGTCGGCGTTCCTGTCGCGGCACCTGTACCGCACCTACTCGGGGTACGTGCTATCGCAGCTCAACCTGATCGAGAAGCGCGTCGCCCGGAGCGGGACGTTCAAGCCGAAGCACGCGATGCACCTGTTGCGGCTGCTCCACAGCGGCACGCACGCACTGGAGCACGGCGAGGTCCGCGTGGACGTGGGCGGGCACCGCGACGAACTGCTCGCCGTCCGTCGCGGCGAGCGGACGTTCGCCGAGGTGAAGACGCGGGCGCTGGAGCTCGACCGCCGGTTCCAGGAGGCGTTCACCCGCACGCGCCTTCCCGAGCGGCCCGACGCCGACGCCGCCAACCGCTTCCTGATCGCCGCCCGCCGCCGGCGCGCGGCCGAGTCGCTGAAGGGATAACGCTCGTGGCCGAGATCGCACACGACCTAGACCTCGCCGCGCTCGGCCGGTGGGCGAACGAACACGTGCCGGGCGCGCTGTTCTGGACCGTCAGCGGCGCGCACCTGTACGGGTTCCCGTCGGCCGACAGCGACGTGGACGTGCGCGGCGCGTTCGCGGCCCCGCTGTCGGCGCTCGTCGGCCTGCGCCGCCCGCCGGAGACGGTCGAGCCGAAGGGCGTGTTCACGGATCTGGAGACGGAGGCGGTCGCGCACGAGATCGGCAAATACCTGCGGCTGATGGCGAAGGACAACGGCTACGTGCTGGAGCAGGTGTTCTCGCCGCTCGTCGCGCACGGGGCCGAGTTCCTGGCACGGCTCCGCCCGCTCGCGGCGCGGTGCGTCACGCGCGGCTGCCACCGCCACTACCGCGGCTTCCTTCAAACGCAGCTGCGCCTGCTCGACAAGCAGACCGAGGTAAAGGCGAAGACACTCCTCTACGCCTACCGTGTCGTGCTGACCGGCGTCCACCTGCTCGAAACCGGTGCGGTCGAGGCGCACCTGCCGACGCTCAACGAGCGCTTCGGGCTGGCGTACGTCCCCGAGCTCATCCGCCGCAAGGCGGCCGCCGAGGTGGGGACGCTCCCGGGCGAGGACGTGGCGTTCCACCGCGCCGAACTGGCGCACTGGGAGGAACGGCTGGACGCCGCGCACGCGGCGAGCCGGCTGCCGGAGTCGGCGCCGGTCGAGGAGCTCGACCGGTTTCTCGTCGGGCTACGGTTGGGAGCGAGTTAGTTCGAGCAGACCTGGACGTGATTCCGCAGCCGGCGGCACCCGAGCGATGGGCGGACTGCTTCCTGAGCCATCTGCTTGAGGTAATACGTCGGCACCCGGCCCGTAATGATGACCTCGGCCTCGTTCACCGTAACGACCAGTTGCCGCAGGTGCGTGTGCGGGCTGGCTGTGAGGGCGCCGGCGGGCTCGGGGAGGGATTCGACGAACGACGCGCTCATCGCAGCACTCCTGTGGATGAGGGAATCCGGTCTCGAGTCGTCGGGAACAGGTTAAATGGGCGCGACGCCGTTGAGTCCTCGCGACGCCGCCTGGCGATAGTCGCACCCTGTTTCCATCAACGATCGTAAACGGCTGGTGGACGGGTTGCAACGGTCTTTCCGGTTATTTCGCCGGATTCTCTCAAGTCCCTCGGCTCCTTGCTCGGGGCGGGCGGGGGCCGTAAAACCACGGTCGCCACGCGACACCCCGCCGCGGACCCGGTGTTATGGCCAACACGCACGAGCACCTCGAGCACGCCGAACACGGCGCACACCACGCCGACAACCCGTTCGACCGTCGGGTGGCGGTGAGCGTGGCCGTTGTCGCGGCGGTACTCGCCGGGCTCAGCATGCTCGGCCACCGGAAGCACAACGAGGTGCTGCAACTGCTCGGCGAGGCCAACCGGCTGACGGCCGAGGCCGGCATTGGTAGCACGCACGCGAGCAACGCCTGGGCCGAGTACCAGGCGGTGAACGTGCGCGACCACGGGTACGAGTTCGCCGGCGACCTGCTCAAGAAGCTCGGCGACGCGAAGCCGGAGTTCGCCCCGGTCGTGAAGGACTCGGCGGCGAAGGCGGCCGGGCAGCACGCGAAGTACGCCGAGCGCCTGCCGAAGCTCAAGGACAAGGCCGAGAAACTGAGCGCGGACGGCGAGGCGAAGCAGCGCGAGGCGATCGGCCGGATGGACGCCGCGCACCACGCCCACGAGCAGGCCGACCGGCTCGACGTGGCGCACCTCGCGGCCGAGATCGGCATCGTCCTCTGCTCGCTCGCGCTGCTCACCAAGCGCAAGGCGTTCTGGTTCGCCGGCCTCGTGGCGGCCGCACTGGCAATCGGGCTGGCGGCATCGGCGTACACCATCCACCCGCACGCCCCCCCGCCCGCCGCCGGGGCAACCCACTAACGCCGCCTCCGCCACACGATGAGCACCGAACCCACGTCCGCTCCCTGCTCGCGTTTCCCGTGGCGGTCCGCCCGCGCCGGGTGGGCGGCCTTCGTCGTGATCGTCGCGGTCGGGCTGCCGCTGTTCCTGCGGATGCCCCTCTGGATCGACGTGACCCTCTACGACGTGGCGGCGCGGACGATCCTGTCGGGCGGTACGCACTACAAGGACGTGTTCGACACCAACCCGCCCGGGTTCGTGTGGCTGTTGTGCGGCGTCCGTTCGTTGCTCGGGACCAGCAGTGAGGCCGTCCGCGCCGTCGACGTGCTGGTCGTGAGCGCCATCGGATTCCTCCTGCTCCACGCGGCCCGGCGGGCGGGCGCGGCGCCGGCCGCGGTGGCGTGGGGGGCGGCGGGGATGGCCGGGTTCTACCTGTTCATCTCGGAGTTCAACCACGCCCAGCGCGACGTCTGGATGATGCTCCCGGCGCTCGTCGCCACCGGCTACCGCGTCCGCCGGGTGACGGCCGCGCACGACCGCCCGGTGACGAACTTGCGGGTGTTCGGCACCGCGGCGTTCGAGGGACTGGTCTGGGGCGCGGCGGTGTGGATCAAGCCCCACGCGTTTCCGGTCGCGGTCGCCGTGTGGGCGGTGGTGCTGGCCCGGTGGGGAACGGGGCGGCGGGCGGACGCCGACTTCGTCGGGGTGC
>JAFKFQ010000517.1 GCA_017308215.1 bacterium
GGCTGAGGACCTGGCCGAGGAACACCCACAGGGTCACCAGTGGGGAGAACACCCGGTCCAGCCACCCGCCGACGGCGGCCAGCGCCTGGGTGAGAACCTCGTCGGTGAGGACGTCGGTGAACGGCAGCCCGCCGTCCTGGAGGAACTGCCGCCGCAGGAGGGTGGCCTGCTCGTGGAAGGAGCCGGGGTGGTGCCGCATCGGGGAGGGCTCCGTGCCGGTGAGGGGGCGATCCCCATCATCGCTCCGGAAGCCCCGTCGGCCGATCCCCCCGCGCCCCCACAGCTTGCGGCCTTGTAAGTGCCATTCGGGTGTCGGACGGACGCGGGATAACGGATCGCCAACGAGGCTCGCGGGTCAGCGGTCACGTTCCGGTCCCCGAACGGGATGTTTCGGCTCCCGAGGTACTCCTTCAGTCGCTGGCAGTGCGGGTAGTTCGGGTCGGTGTACGCGACGACTTCGATGGGCATCACGTCCCCCTCGTGTGGTGGCGATCACTTGTCCCGTCGTAACAGCACCGGTCCGGCGTCGATCTTGACGCGGAACAGCGCGTACGGCTTCTCCCGCAGATCCTTGCCGTCGTGGAACCGCGCCTGGCGGTGCAGTTGGTTGGCCGTGAAGTACAGGTGCCCGTCGGTCGCGACCGACAGCGTGTCCGGCCACAGCGCCCGCGGGTTATGAACGATCGTCTCGTACTGCCCGTCCGCGCCGCGGCGCAAGACGGAGTTGTGCTCGTAGTCGGTCAGGTAGATGCGCCCCTTGTCGTCGGTCTCCAACCCGTCGGAGGCGAACCCGCGGTCCCCCAAACCCTCCACCGCCTTGCCCAGTTGTTCCTCCGTCGTCTTTTCGTCGAGCAGCGCGTCGGTGGGCACGCGGTACAGGTGCCGGCTCGCCAGCGGGCAGTAGTAGAGGTGCTTGCCGTCGTGACCGATGGCGATGCCGTCGGAGCCGAGCGACAGGTGCTTGGGCTTCTCCCCGGGTTTGCGCTCCAGCAGCGTCCGCCCTTCCACGACGGGTAGGAAGTCCTTCACCGCCTTCGTGGACGGGTGGTCGTGCAGTCTGCGCTTGCTCGCGCCAGTGTCGAGGTCCACCACGATGATCCCGTTGGGGCCGGTGCCCGATGAATCCGTGATGTACGCGACCCCGGCCGTGCCCCGGCGCAGGTCGAACCGGACGTCGTTGAGGTAGGTCGTCTTCAGCGCCACTTCGGGCGGGAAGCCGATCGTCTTGAACACCTTGTTGGTGCCGAGGTCCACGCCGACGAGCTTCGCCCCGCCGGGGACCACCGGGCCGAACTCGACGCTCCCGGTGTCGAGGATCCACAGCCGGTCGGCCGGATCGACGACCACGCTCTGCACCGACACGAGCGTCTCCTTCGGGCGCTCCTTGTCGTAGACTGAAAATGTGGCGTCGGGGTACGCGACCGGCTTACCGTCCTTCAGTTCCGCGACGGTGAACGTGACGGGGTCGCCCCAGCGCGGGTAGTTGACGAAGACACGCCCCTTCTGCGAGACGGTGACGCCGGTCGGCATCGGCCCGTCGAACGTCGCGACGAGTTCGAGCCTGCCCTCCGGTTTGTCCGCGGCGAGCTTCGGCTCGCCGGCGGACGCGGCCGCACTGACCGCAAGGAGCAGGATGGGTAGCAGTCGTTTCATTGCGTCCTCTCCGTGGTGTTCGCGCCCCGCTCAGAGGCAGCGCTCCAGAATGTCCAGCCCTTGCCGGGCGACCTCGCGCTCGACGGTCAGGGCCGGGAACAGCGTCAGCAAGTTGTCTTCGTCCGCGCTGACCAGCAGGCCCGCGTCGCGGCACCGGTCGGCGAGCTTCGCGGCGTAGTCGCTCTCTTCAGCGAACTCGATACCGATCGCCAACCCCGTCACACGGATCGCGCCCCGTTCGGCGAACGGCATCCCGCCGAGCCGCGCGCGGAAGTAGTCCCCTTGCGCCGCGACGTTCGCGAGTACGCGGTCCTTGTACTTCCCCCAGTACCGGAGGTTGGCGAGCGCCGCCGCGACGGAGAGCGGGTGCCACCCGTAGGTCGAATAGAACCCGACCCCGGCGGCGTCCGCGACGTCGCCCGAGACGACTGCCGCCCCCATCGGGGCGTACCCGGCGGTGATCGCCTTCGCCAGGCACACCACGTCCGGGTCGAGGTCGAAGTGCTCCGACGCGAACAGCTTCCCGGTCCGCCCGAACCCGGTGGCCACCTCGTCCGCGACGAACAGGGTGCCGGTCTCCCGGCACGCCGCCCGCACGCGGGTCATGAACTCCCCCGACGGGATCAGCACCCCGAGGTTGCACACCACCGGCTCCATGACGAACGCTGCGACCTTCCCGCCCTCGAGCAGCCGCTCCACCCGGGCCGCGGCCCGGTCGTCGAGCGGCGGCCCGACGCGGTGGCAGTGGGCGAGCAGGTTCGGGTACCTGTCCCGGTCCCCGGCAAGGCTCCGCGGCCCGAGCGTGTTCCCGTGGTAGCAGCCCGCGAGGGCGACGAACCCCGTCCGCCCGGTCGCCGCCATCGCCACCTGCAGCGCGATCTCGACGGCCTCCGAGCCCCCGGTCGCGCGGTAGCACTTCGCCCGCTTCACCGGGACGACCCCGGCCAGCGCCTCGGCCAGCTCGGCCCACGGCCGGTACAGGTGGTCCGGGTGGACGTAGGCCGGGCCGTCGAAGTCGCGGATCGCCCCCCGGACCTCGTCGTTGCCCCAGCCGAGGTTGCCGACGCACCACCCGGCGGTGAAGTCGATGTACTTCTTGCCGTGGTGGTCGAAGACGAAGCACCCGTCCGACCGGGCCACCTGCACGCCGTCGGCCGGCTCCGCCCGGGCCACGTACCGCCGGTCGCGTTCCGCCACGTCCATGACCACCTCTCCGCGGGCGCCGGTTCAAACCTCCCGGGGCACCGGCCGGGCCCGGGTTGCCGGCTGCCCGGCAGCCGGGTCGGTCACGACCCCGGGGCCACCGGGCGGGCGCGAGCGAACAGTTCGATCATCGCGCGGTTGAACGCGGGGATGTCCTACGGCTCGCGGCTGGTCACCAGGTTCCCGTCGACCACCGCCTCCTCGTCCACCACCGCCCCGGCGTTCCGCAGGTCGGTCCGCAGCGACGGCCAGCTCGTCATCTGCCGGCCCCGGGCGTGCCCGGCCTGGACGATCGTCCACGGCCCGTGGCAGATCGCCGCCACCGGCTTGCCGGCCTCGAAGAACGCCCGGACGAACGCCACCGCCGGGGTGAGCATCCGCAGCAGGTCCAGGTTGATCACCCCGCCCGGCAGGAGCAGGGCGTCGAAGTCGTCGGCCCGGGCCTCTTCGAGCCGCACGTCGACGGTGAACTTGTCCCCCCAATCGGTCAGGTCCCAGGCCCGGACCTTCTTCTCGATCGGCGACACGATATTGGTGTCCGCCCCGGCGGCGTCGAGCGCCCGGCGGGGCTGCTCCAGCTCGACCTGCTCGAACCCCTCGATCACCAGGATGGCGACCCGGACCCCGTCCAGCTCCTATGCGGCCATCTCGATCTCCTGCGGGAGTACGAACGGGCCGGGCCGCGAACCGCCGTGCCCGTGGCGGTCCGGTGGCCGGCCGTCAGGAAGATCGCTTGACAGAATCGCGCCAGGCGCCGACGGCCCCGGCTCACGAGCCCCACGGCTTGAGGACGACCTTGATGCAGTTGTCCTGCTTGTCCCGGAACGTCCGGTACGCGGCCGGCCCCTCCTCGATCGGCAGCCGGTGGGTGACCACGAACGAGATGTCGATCTCGTTTCTGAGCACCTTGTCCAGGAGCGGCCTGGTGTACTTCTGCATGTGCGTCTGCCCGGTCCGCATGGTCAGCGCCTTGTTCATGAACGCGCCCATCGGGATCTTGTCCGGGAAGTTGGCGTACACCCCGGGGACGGACACGGTGCCCGCCTTCCGGCAGCACATGATCGCCTCCCGCAGGGCGTGCGCCCGGTCGACCGGCTCCGCGACCAGGGTCTTCGCCTTGTCCAGCACCGCGTCGATGTACCCGGTGTGGTGGGCCTCGCACCCGACCGCGTCGATCACCCGGTCCGGGCCGCGGCCCTTGGTCATCTCCATCAGCTTGTCGTAGACGGTCACCTCGTCGAAGTTGACCGTCTCGGCCTTCCCGTCCCGGGCCATCGCCAGCCGCTCCGGCACCCGGTCGATGGCGATCACCCGCCCGGCCCCGAGCATCCACGCGCTGCGGATGGTGAACTGGCCGACCGGCCCGCACCCCCACACCGCGACCGTGTCCCCCGGCTCGATCTGGGCCTGCTCGGCGGCCATCCACCCGGTCGGGAAGACGTCCGAGAGGAACAGCAGCTTCTCGTCCGGGATGCCGTCGGGCACCTTGAGGGCGCTCGCGTCGGCGTGCCACACCTGGAGGTACTGGGCCTGCCCGCCCGGGTACGCCCCGGTCAGGTGGCTGTACCCGTACAGCCCGGCCGGAGCCTGGCCCATCAGGGCGGCCGCCTTCTCCCGGTCCCGGTTGGTGGTGTCGCAGCACGAGTAGAACTCGCGCTGGCAGAACCAGCACTCGCCGCAGGCGATGCAGAACGGGACGACGACCCGGTCGCCCGTCTTGAAGTTCCTCACCCGGGGGCCGACGTCGACCACCTCGCCCATCGGCTCGTGCCCGAGGACGTCGCCGGGCGCCATGGCCGGGACGTACAGGTCGTACAGGTGGAGGTCGCTCCCGCAGATGGCGGTGCTGGTCACCTTGATGATCAGGTTCCGCGGGTCCTCGATCTTGGGGTCCGGAACGGTGTCGCACCGGACGTCCTCCTTGCCGTGCCAGACGATCGCCTTCATCGAATCCTCCCGGATGCGGGTATGGAGCGAGATCGGGCCGCCACTTTGGTCGGTCCGCCTCTCAGCCGTGTAACCCCAGCTTCCCCGTCGGTTGTGAAGAAGTTGGCCGGGCGGCGGTTCGACAGGATGCCCAGCCCGCTCGCGATCTCGCGCACCCCGTACGCCCGCAGGATGCCCGGGTACGGGACGCCGCTGGCCTCGGCTACGCCCCGCGGGTCGGTCAGCTCCCACAGCCCCAGCCCGAGGCTGAACAGCCCCAGAAAGGTGGCCAGCGGCTCGTCGCCCGCGGACCCGGCCGCGCCGTGGCGGGCGTCCGCCCCGATGCGGGTCTTGACCCCCTTCTGGTCCGACGGGACGCCGGCGTACTCGGGCGGGGTGACCCGCCAGCCGGTGCCCGGTGCGGTCGTCGTCGACATGCTGTTGCCTCCCTTCGGTGGCGAGACGGCGTCTTCCCACCGCGACGAGTCCACACCGCGGAGGGCGGGGAGATGACCGGCGAATCCGGCGCCAGACAGGCACGGGAGATGCCGGTCGGGTGTCGGGGTTATCCCGCCCCGCGTCGGCGATTCCCCCTTCGGTCCCTCTCGGGATCGCGGCGTCGAGTGGGTCGGTGACGGTTGCTCCCGACCGAGGCTACGCGGTCCTGTACCCGAGTGGGGTGTGACCACCCACGCGGACGCCGGCACCCTCCACGCGAGCTTGAGTACGGAACGCGGGACGAACAACGCTCCACCAATCGTGGGTGTGCGTATGGACCATCCGCTGGTCCACGGCCGGTGAACGGCTGGCTAAAAAGTGTCGATGGCTCCGACGGGGGCCTACGCCTCGATCCTCGTGTTGGGCGGAGCGGACGGCCTCCTCGTCGGCGGGCTCATCCACGGATGGAAGCGACCGCTGGTGGGGCCGTCCCCGTAGGTCGGCGGCCCCGCCAGCGGGTGATTGCTTTGAAGGCTGGCGTCGCTCGCCCACTTGGGGGGAGCGATAGGGTGTGACGCGGAGGCCCGTTGGCGATCCGACCCGGCCGCCCCACTCCCGGTGACGGGCGAGTCCGACGAGGGCCGCGAATTGTCGGCTGCCAGGACTACGGCGGCGCCCCGCCCCCATCGACTACTCAGTGGTCGACGGTTTTCGCCGGGCGCTTGCTGTCGATCTGCTTGAGTCGCCTCGCCTGGCTGGCCAGGGGGTATCGGACCCACGCCCGCTGGCTCTGCTGGCGGAAGACCCAAGAAGCAAGGCAGTCGCCGACCTACACTTCGCGGGCTACCCGAGGAGGCGGTCGTACTCGGCCCGGACGACCGCGTAGCAGTCGCGCGCCGTCCTCGATGCCGCACATGTACGAGCAACGTGCCGGGACGTAGGCTAGCGGGGAACCTCGCACCGCTGGTACGTCTCGACCACTAGGGCGGACGGCGCAGTCATCGCTGCGCCTTCGCCGGAGGATGTCACGACCCGTCGAGTACCTCCCGGACCTTCCAGGCGAGCGCGGCCGGGGTGAACGGCTTCTGCAGGAAGTTCACCGACTCATGTAGCACCCCGTGCCGGACGACCGCGTCGTCGGTGTACCCGGACACGAATAGCACCCGCAGCCCGGGGTGCCGCTCGGCCAGCCGTTCCGCCGCCGCCCGCCCGCCGGTGCCCGGCATCACCACGTCGGTGACCAGCAAGTGAATGCACCCCGGGTGGCCGGCCGCCGCCCGCAGCGCCTCGTCACCGTCCACCGCCTCCAGGACCGCGTACCCGGCGTGCTGGAGGACGTGCCGGGTCAGCGCCCGAACCGCGGCGTCGTCCTCCACGACGAGCACCGTCTCCGTACCCCGCGGCGGGGCCGGGGGAACCGCGTAGGCCTTCGGGCCCTCGCCCGCCGGCCCGGTCCGCGGTAGGTAGACCTTGAACGTCGTCCCGACCCCGACCTCGCTGTACACGCCGACGTGCCCGCCGCTCTGCTTCACGATCCCGTAGACGGTCGCCAGGCCCAGCCCGGTCCCCTTGCCCGGCCCCTTGGTGGTGAAGAACGGCTCGAAGATCTTGACCCGCACCTCCGGCGTCATCCCGCACCCGCTGTCCGACACGGCCAGCAGGACGTGCGGGCCGGGCCGGGCGTCCGGGTGGGACGCGGCGTAGGTCGCGTCCAACTCGACGTTGCCGGTCTCGATCGTCAGCCGGCCGCCGGTCGGCATCGCGTCCCGGGCGTTCACCGCCAGGTTCAGGAGGATCTGCTCGACCTGGCCGGGGTCGGCCTTCACCGGCCACAGCCCGGTGGCCGTCGTGGTGGTCAGCTTGACGTCCTCGCCGATCACCCGGCGGAGCATGCTGGCGGTGTTGCCGACCACCGCGTTCAGGTCCAACACCCGGGGGACGAGTACCTGCTGGCGGCTGAACGCGAGGAGTTGGCGGGTCAGTCCGGCGGACCGCTGCCCGGCCTGGTGGACCTCGGCGATCAGCTCCCGGTTCGGGTCGCCCGGCGGGAGGGCGTCGAGGACGATCTCCGAGTACCCGTTGATGATGGTCAGCAGGTTGTTGAAGTCGTGGGCCACGCCGGCGGCGAGCTGCCCGATCACCTCCATCTTCTGGGCCTGCCGGAACTGCTCCTCCAGCTGGAGCCGGGCCGTCACGTCCTGGGCCAGGCAAAGCAGCCCGGTGAACCGGTCGCCGTCCATCAGCGGGGTGTTGAACCACTCGCAGGTGATGGTCCGGCCGTCCCTCGTCAGGTTCTGGTTGACCGAGTGGGCGGCCATGTCCCCGGCCCGGATGCGGGCGAGGAGCGGCCCGGCTGCGGCCCGGAACGACTCGGGCACGATCCGCTCAAAGGGCGGCCTCATCCCGAGAACCTCGGCCTTCGCGTACCCGAAAATGCGCTCGGCGGCGGGGTTCCAGTCGGTGACCCGGAGGTCGGCGTCGAACAGGACGCAGGCCAGCGGCATCCGCCCGAACTGGAGCTGGAGCCGGGCGAGCAGCGCGTCCCGCTCGGCCTCGGCCCGCTTGCGGGCGGTCACGTCGTGGAACGTCACAACCCCCAGCTCGACGTCCCCGCCCGGGCCGCGGACCGGGGCTCCGCTGTACCGCATCAGCCGCTCGGCCCCGGTGTCCAGCCGCCGCAGGACGTACTTCTCGTCGGTCACCGCCTCCCCCCGCAGGACCCGGGGCATCGGCCAGTCGTGGGGCGGGACGGGGGTGCCGTCGGGGCGCGACAGGGAGAAGGTGTCGGCGAACGCGGCCAGGTGGCGGCGGGCGTCGCCGGCGGAGGCGTACCCGTGCAGCCGGAGGGCGGCCGGGTTCCAGTCGAGCAGGTTGCCGGCGGGGTCGGCGTAGACCAGCCCGTCGGCCACGTTGTCCACCACCGCCCGCAGCCGGGCCAGCCCGCGGGCGGCCTCGGCTTCGGCCCGTAGCCGGTCGGTAACGTCGAGGGCGAGAACCAGTCGGGCCGGGCGGTCGGCGAACTGGAGGACGTGGGCGGACACCTCCACCTCGCGGACCGTCCCGTCTTTCCACCGGTGCCGCCACACCCCTCGGGACTGAAGCCCGTCGGCCGCCCGCCCGATGTCGGCGAGAAACGCCGGGACGTCCTCCGGCGGGCGGATGTCGGCCACCGTCATGGCGAGGAACTCGTCACGGGAGTATCCGTACCGCCCGACCGAGGCGTCGTTGACGGCCAGGTACCGGAGGGTCTCGGTGTCATACACCCACATCGGGTGGGGGTTGGCCTCGAATAGCTCCCGGTAGCGAGCCTCACTCGCCCGCACCCGATCCTCGACCGACACCCGGTCGGTGACGTCACGGAAGTTGACGACGACGGCCCGGACGGCCGGGTCGTGGAGGAGGTTGGTGGCCCGGGCCTCCAGCCACAGGTAGTGGCCATCCCGGTGGCGGGCCCGGTGGACGCTGTCGGCCGACCCGCCCGGGGTGGCCAGGAGCCGCTCGAACTCGGCGCGGACGCGGCCCACGTCGTCCGGGTGCATCAGCTCGAACCCGTTGCGGCCGGCGTCCTCGTCCTGGGGGTAGCCGAGCAGCCGAATGCCGGCCGGGCTGGAGTACAGGATGGTCCCGTCCGGGGCGATCAGGTCGACGGCGTCGAAGCTCTGCTCGATGATCGCCCGGAACCGGGCCTGGTGGCCCTTCTGGTCGTCGACGTCGGTGCAGGTGCCGACCCACCGGGTGACCGCCCCGGCCTCGTCCCGCTGGGCGTCGGCGCGGCCGAGGAACCACCGGTAGGCGCCGTCGCTGCGGCGGAGCCGGTACTCGACCTCGAAGGGCTCGCCGGTGCCGACGGCGCGGGCCCAGGCGTCCCAGGTCGGGGCGAGGTCGTCCGGGTGGAGCATCCGCTCCCACCCGTCCCCGAGGGTGTCGCCGGTGGGCAGGCCGGAGTAGTCGAGGATGCGGCGGTTGTGGTAGGTCGCGGCCCCGGCCGGGTCGGCCAGCCACACCATGTGGGGCATGGCGTCGGCGATCTCCTCGAACACGTGGCCGGCCGGTGGTGCCCCGCGCGTCAGCACTGCCATCGCACTTCCCCTTGAGCCGCCGGGGCGAGGCGGGGTCCCCTCGGATGGGCGAGGGATTGTGAACGAGGATTATAGCCCGGACGGGGGCCGGGAGTAACGACCCCGCCGGCCCGCGGTGTCCGGATCGGGCGGAAGGTCAACCAACTCGGCGGCTGGGGCGTACATGGCGGCCCGACGCTGCCGCCAGAGAAGGAGCCCGATGCGCTCAGCAAGCGCTGTCTCGGCCGCGCCGACCGGCGCCAGATCCTGGGCCACGGCCGCGCGGATCGCGTCCCAGTCGACAGCCGTCTCGCCGAGGGCGGGGAGGAGGGCCGCGCGGCCGTGGCGGGTGGCGTTGAGCGACGCGCGTGCCTAGCCACCCGGGGGTGCGAGGGTCGATCGGTCGCCCTCCCGCCAGCCGGAAACGATGCCGACCTCGCACACCTTGAACAGAACTGCAAGGCCTCGGGAGTGCGTCCTGACGGAGCGAACGCCCGGTCGCCAGCCGCAAAGTGTGCCTGGGACGGATGGGTGCGAGTTCGCTGCTCTCCTTCGAGCTCAGTTTCGCTGGCCACGCACCATGGTCGTCGCTGTCAGTGGTTGCGTTTCGGAAAGACCACCGGTCGGTCGCGGCCTAGTTCGACCTCCATCTGGACAAGCCCGTCGAGCCGGCGGTCCTGGTTGGGGTGGCGGTTCGCCCGCGCCATGTCCTCCTCCTGACTTTTGACCTTATGGCGGGCGGTTTGGAAGTAGCTCAGGCTGGCCCGGAGGGAGGTCTTCAAGTCGGCCAGGGTGTCGAACAGCCGGTTGTGGGTGGCCCGCCGCCGCAGCTTCTTCCAGAACCGCTCGATCGGGTTGAGTTGCGGACTGTAGCTCGGTAACCGTTGGAACTCCAGGTGCGGGTTGTCCCTCAGCGCCTCGGCGATCGGCCGCCCCCGGTGCCACGGGGCGTTGTCGATCACCAGCACCACCCGCTTGTACTTCCGGGCCAGATACACCCGGCCCACGTGACGCAGGTGAGAGGCGAACGCCTCCTGCATCCGGCGGGTCTTGCTCAACCCGGTCGCCTTCTTGGCGGTCTTGGGGCTCTCCAGGGTGTTGGCGTGAACCGCCGCGGTGACCAGGTTCACGACCGCGAGTGCGTACAGCAGGTCCTTGCAATCGCGCGTTCCCACCGTCGGCCGGTGGCCCTTGACCCCCAACGTCGCGGCGAGGGTCGGGACCATCGGGAACCGGGCCTCGTCCTGACTCAGCAGGACGAGGTCACCGGCCGCCGCCC
>JAFKFQ010000518.1 GCA_017308215.1 bacterium
GGCGGCGCTCCTGAAGCGGCTCGGCGCGGGCACGAAGCCGGCGGCGGTCGAGGCCGAGTACAAGCGGCTCGTCAAGGAGCGCGAGATCCGGGCCAACCTCGACGCCGTCCGCGCCGCCGGGTCGGTGGTGGAGTACCGGGCGGTGGACGTGCGCGACGCCGCCGCGTTCGGCGCCCTGATCGACGAACTCAACGCCACCGCGGGCGGCGTCGCCGGGGTCATCCACGGCGCCGGCGTGATCGAGGACAAGCTCCTCAAGGACAAGACGCCCGAGTCGTTCGACCGCGTGTTCGGCACGAAGGTGGAGAGTGCCTTCACCCTCGCCTCCCGGCTCGACCCGGCGCGGACGAAGTTCTTCGCCCTCTACGCCTCGATCACCAGCCGGTACGGCAACCGCGGGCAGTCCGACTACGCGGCGGCCAACGAGGTGCTCAGCAAGCTCGCGTGCCAGCTCGACCAGCGCTGGCCCGGCCGCGTGGTGTCGGTGGCGTGGGGGCCGTGGGCGGAGGTCGGCATGGTGGCCGACCTGGAGAAGCACCTCGTCGCCCGCGGGCTGAAGCTGATCGCCCCGCCGGTCGGTGCCCGGTTCGCGGTGGACGAGGTCGTTTTCGGCGCGAAGGGCGAGCCCGAGGTCGTCGTCGCCGGAGGCACCGAGCACGCCGGGCGGCCCGGGAAGGCCGCGTCGCAGCCCGAACTCGCCGCCGTGGGGGCCGAGTAACCCGATGACCGCCACCCTCGCCGCTACCTACCCGCCGCCCGCCGCGGCGGCCCCCGGCTGGGACACGGAAGTCGTGCTGTTGACCGCCCCCGACCGCGCCTCACTCGCGGCGGCCGCGCGGGCGTTGAGTGACTCGGCCGCGGCGCCCGGCTTCTCCCTACCGGCACTCGCCGCGGAGCTCGCCGACCGCTTCGTGCCCGTCGGGGCTATCCTCGCGGTGGTGAGCGGCTCGCCGGCCGACCTCGCCGCCAAACTGCGGCGGGCGGCGGACCGGCTCGACGACCCGAACTGCCAGCAGGTCCGCGACACGAACGGCGTCTACTACTTTGCCCGGCCGCTCGGGCTGGAAGGGTCGGTCGCCCTCCTCTTCCCCGGGGAGGGGGCCCAGTACCTGAACATGCTCGCCGACCTGTGCGGGGTGTTCCCCGAGGTCGAGGAGACGTTCGCCTGGTGCGACCAGCTCGCCGCCGAGGCCGGCACGCCCGAGGCCTCGCTGCGCCGGCTCCTGCACCAGCCGCCGGACGCGACCGACGCGCAAACGGCCGACGCCGAGGCGGAACTGCGGAAGCTCGGGCCGTCCATCTACGCCGTGTTACTCGCGGACCTGGCGCTCGTCCGCGTGCTGGGGAATCTTCAGATCCCGGTCGCCGCGGTCGCGGGTCACAGTGCCGGGGAGATCGCGGCGCTGCTCGCGGCCGGGGCCATGCAGAGTGAATCGGTCCTGGACTCGCGGTTCGCCGAGAGCATGGCGACGATGCAGCGGCAGGAGGACGAGGCCGGCGGCCCCGACGTGTCGCTCCTCGCCGCGGGCGCCGGCCGGGCCACGGTCGAGGGGGTGGCGGCGGGCGCGGGCGTCGTCGTGGCGATGGACAACTGCCCGCACCAGTGCGTCGCCGTCGGCCCGACGGCGGGCGTGGCCGCGGTCGAGGCGGCGCTGACCGAGCGCGGCGTGATCTGCGAACGGCTGCCGTTCCGCCGGCCGTACCACACGCCGCTGTTCGAGCCGTGGATGGGGCCGTTCCGCGAGCTGTTCGCCCCGGCCCCGTTCGCCGTGCCGCACACGCCGGTCTACTCGTGCTCCACCGGTGAGCCGTTCCCGGCCGACCCGGACGCGGCCCGCGAGTTGTTCGTGAACCACTGGGTCAGCCCGGTCGAGTTCACGCGCCTCGTGCGGCGGATGCACGCCGACGGGGTGCGCGTGTTCGTCGAGGCCGGCCCGCGCGGGAACCTGTCGGCGTTCGCCGAAGACATCCTCCGCGGCGAGCGGTTCGCGGCGATCCCGGCGAACCTCCCGCGCAAGAGCGGGCCGACGCAGATCAACCACCTCGTCGCGCAACTGGCCGCGCACCACGTCCCCGTGAACGCCGCCCACCTGCACGCCGTCCGCGGCGTTGTGCCGGCCCAAGACGCGGCGGTCTTGCCCCGCCCGGTGACCGCCTCGGAGGAGGCGATGCACGCCTACCTCGACGTGATGGACCGGTTCCTCGACGTGCAGCGCGAGGTGATGGCGTCGTTCCTGGCCGGCGGCCCGGTCGGGGGGGGCGAGTTGTTGAACCTGTCGAGCGAGCCCGTCGTCGCGCCGGCGTCCGAGAAGCCACACTGCCTCGTCGGCGACGTGGCCCACTTCGAGCCCGGCCGTGCGGTCGTCGTCCGCCGCGTGATGGACGAGCGCGAGGACCGTTACGCCGACGACCACACGCTCGGCGGCCGCGGCGTCAGCCGGGTCGATCCGGCGCAGAACGGGCTTCCGATCCTGCCGATGACGTTCAGCCTGGAGGCGATGGCCCAGGCGGCGCTGCTCCTGGCGCCGGGGAAGGTCGTGACGACTCTTCACGGCATCCGCCTCTACCGCTGGCTCCCGTTCGACCCGGACCCGACCACGCTCGAAGTCCGCGCGACGGTCGTGTCGTTCGATCCCGAAACGGGCGTGGTCGAGGTGAAGGCGGACGTCCGCGATCTGGGGAACTCGTTCCTCGCCGACGCGGCCGGGAAGCCGGCGTGCGAGGCGACGTTAGTTCTCGCCCCCGCCTACCCGGAACCACCCGAACCGCTGCCGTTCGCGCTCACCGACGAGCAGCCGTGCCGCTCGACGGTCGAAGACCTGCGGCGGAACATGTTCCACGGGCCGCTGTTCCAGATGATCCGCACGCTGGGGCGCGTCGGCCGCGAGGGGATCGAGGGGACGCTGGAAGTCCAGCCGCGCGACGGCTGGTTCGCGTCCGACCCCGACCCGCGCGTCGCGCTCGACCCGGTGCTCGTGGACGCGGCCATGCACGTCCTCGGCGCGTGGCACCTGGAACAGCCCGACTGGACCGGCCGCATTCTGCTACCGATCGGCGTGAACCGCCTCGACTTCTTCGGCCCACTGCCCCCGGTCGGGAGCGTGCTGCGGCTCCGCGGCCACAACGAGGAGGAGACGGCGCGGCAGGTCCGGCACGGCGTCGAGCTGTTCGCGCCCGACGGGCGGCTGTGGTTCCGCATGACCGGCGCCGGTTACTGGCGGTTCTACCTGCCGTTCGGGAACGTCAACTTCTTCGGCCCGAAGGACCAGTACTTCCTCAGCACCCGCACGCCGGCCGCCGAGACCGGCGACGGGCGGGCGTTCGTGCTCGACCCGCCGGCCGACCTGCAACAGCCCGTCCTCCGTGCGTCCGGCGTTCGCGTCACGATGTCCGCGCGGGAACAGCAGGAGTTCACGCGGGTGCCGGAGCGCGAGAAGTCCACCTGGTTCTTCTCCCGACTGGTTGCGAAGGACGCCGCAAGGTCGGCCTGGGCTGCCAGGAACGGCGGCGGGGCCTTTCCCGCCGACCTTGAAACGGACGCGGCCGACGGCCGGCTGACGATCCGCCACCGCGGCGACGGGTTGAGCCCACTACCGCCCGTCGCGGTCGCGGTGGCGAACGGGAAGGTGGCGGCGTTCGCGGCGTTCGCCGAACGCGTCGGCGTGGCCCTGGAGGTACTGCCGAAGAAGGCGACGGCCGCGGACGAGGAAGCCGCACGCGCCCGAGTCGCCGCCCAGGCCGCGGCCGACGCCCTCCGCATCGATCCCACCGGCATCACCGTCCGTTCCCTCGCCGCCGCGACCGGTGAGGCGGTGGTTTCGCTCCCACCGACGGCCGTAGCGCTCTACCCTGGACTTCAGGGTGGGCTGCGCGTGCGCACCGCCCGGCACCAAAATCTGGTCGTCGCCACCACGACTGGCGAGCCCGCATGACTACCGCGGACCGCATCCTCGCCGACCTCGCGGCCGTGGTCCGCCGGGCGTTCCCCGACCGCGACTTCCCGGACGCGGTTTCGGACGACACCCGGGTCATCGGCGACCTGGGGCTCGCGTCAATAGACGTGGTGGTGCTCGCCGAGCAGCTCGGAAACCACTACGGGAAGCCGCTGCCGTTCGGCGCGTTCCTCAAGGGGCTCCGCGAGCGCGGCGCGGACGACATCACGCTCGGCGAGCTGGTGCGGTTCCTCCAGGCCCACGTGTAGCGAGCGTTCATGCCCGAGGTCGAGGCGAACGGCACCCGACTCTTCTACCAGCAGACCGGGACCGGGCCGGACGTGGTGCTACTGCACGCGGTGACGAGCAACCAGGCGATCTGGCTGTTCAGCGGGCTGACGGACGCGCTCGCCGCCGACTACCGGGTGACGACGTTCGACCTGCGCGGCCACGGCCAGAGCGAGCGCCCGCCGACCGGATACACGTCGGCCGACATGGCAGCGGACTTCGCGGCGCTGCACGCCGCGCTCGGGCTGCGGCCGGCGGCGCTGGTCGGGCACAGCTTCGGCGGCGTGACCGCGGTCCACGCGGCGGCACTGTTCCCCGACCGCGTGCGCGGCGTCATCCTGTCGGACTCGTTCTTCCCCGCACTTCGGCCCGTCGAGCCGAACTTCGGGAAGATGGCGCTGTGGGCGGAGGTGCGCGAGAAGTTCGCTCTGGTCGGCGTGACGCTCGGCGAGACGGTCGATTTCAACGGGCTGTTCCGCGAGTGTGCCGCGCTCGATGCCGAGCGGATGCTGGCCCTCGAAGGCATCTACGGTACGTTCGGCCGCGGCTGGGTGCGGCACCTGCCGCGCCTCGCCGAGACGACGTGCGGCACCGACGTGATGGAGGTCGCCGGCCTCACCGCGGACGTGATCGCCGGGGTGAAGCAGCCGGTCGCGGCGCTCTACGACGAGTTCTCGCCGTTCCTGGCGACGTGCCGCTGGCTGGAGGCGAACCTGCCGGCCTGCACGGCCGAGATCATCCCCGGGGCGAAGCACCTGGCGATGCTCGAAAACGCCCCCGGATTCCTTGCCGCCGCCCGCCGGCACCTGGCCCGCATCCACCCACCGGCCGCCTGACGCCGCTCATGTACTTCGTCACCTTCCTCACCAAGAACCTCCTCCGCCGGCGGACCCGCACGCTCCTCACCGTACTCGGGCTGGCGGTGGCGGTGGCGGCGGTGGTGGCGATGGCGGCGGTCGGCACCAACATCGAGCAGGCCGTCGAGCGGTCGTTCGACCGGCGCCGCGTGGACCTGATCGTCCAGCAGGCCGGGCGCTCGGGCGGGCTCAACTCGGACTTCGGCGATGCGTTCGTCGAGAAGGCGCGAGCGATCCCCGGCGTGACGGTCGCCGAGGGCGTGGTGAACCTGATCGACGTGACGCGGCCGAGCGGGTCGAGCGACCAGGTGATGATCCAGGGCTGGCGGGCGGACAACTTCGGGTACGACGACATCGCGATCGTCTCGGGGCGCGGACTGCGCCCCGGCGACAAGCAGAAGGTGATGCTCGGCCGGACGCTCGCCGAGAACCTCAAGAAGGCGGTGGGCGACACCGTGGTGTTCGGGCGCGACGACCCGGACGACCCGAGCAACCGCTTCGAGGTCGTCAGCGTCTTCAGCAGCCCGGTGGTGTTCGAGCAGGGCGCGGCGATCATCCCGATCGAGGACGCGCGGGCGCTCACGGGGATGCGCGTCACCGGGTTGTTCTGCAGGATGCGGGCCAGCCGCAGATTCACCTCGGGCATCACGTCCTGATCGACGTACGGCTTCGCTTCAGGGCCCGCAGCTTCGAAGAATGATCGGCCCAGTGCGATCAGCGTCTCCGGGTCGTCCTTCTTCGTCTCGAATCCGATGGCCTGAAACGCCTTCACCATCTCGTCGTCGTTTTGCGTGATAAGCGCATGGACCAGCCGCGCGTAGTTCCGCCGGAACATCTCCGGCAGCACCTGGTGGAGCGATGTGG
>JAFKFQ010000519.1 GCA_017308215.1 bacterium
GTCAACCGGTCCGGGGAGTCGCTGGGCGAGATCGTGACGAGCGTCAAGCGGGTGACCGACCTGATCACCGAGATCGCGGCGGCCGGGCGGGAGCAGACGTCGGGGATCGAGCAGGTGAACAAGGCGGTGGCCCAGATGGACGCGGTGACGCAGCGGAACGCGGGTCAGACGGAAGAGATGTCGGCGACGGCGCAGACCCTGACCGACCAGGCCGCCCAGCTCCGCGACCTCGTCGCCCGGTTCAAGCTGTCCGACGCCGCCCATCCGGCGGTCCCGACGCGGACGAAGCCGGCGGCCTCGCC
Organism: bacterium; assembly: GCA_017308215.1. Classification (GTDB taxonomy): domain Bacteria; phylum Planctomycetota; class Planctomycetia; order Gemmatales; family Gemmataceae; genus Urbifossiella. Next base: position 303 of record JAFKFQ010000519.1, read on the forward strand.
GCGGCCCGCCCCGGGCAAGGCGGCGAAGCCGAAGCTGAGGGCGGCGGTGGCAAAGGCCCTGAACGGGCACGCGAATGGGGCCGTCAAGCACGAACTCGACGCCCTCGGCGGGGACGACGGGTACACCGAGTTCTAGCCCCCAGCCGGGGAGCGCACGGCGGGGGATTCGGGTGACCACGGGCGAGCGGGTCGCGGGCCAGTTCCCGACCCTCCAGAAGGCCGAGCGAGTGTTCCTGGCCGCCCTGATCGACGAGGCTCTGGTACTGGTCGACGCCCGGAGGCGGGTCGCCGCCGGGCTGCTCGGGCGGCTCGCGGACGCCGTGGGGACGCTCGCACTGTCGGCCGCCGACGCCGGGGCCAAGCGGAAGACGGTGGCCCTCGCCCCCGCCGCCCTCGTGACCCACGGCGCGCCCGGCCGACTCCGGCGTCCGCAACGGTAGCCTGGCCGACGGCCGGGAGTCCCAGGGGCGCTGACTCGGGGATGGCTCGTCGGGTGCGGCGGCGAGCCATCCCCGAGTCAGCGCCCCTGGGACTCCCGGCCCACGCACGCCCCGCCGCCGTTCAACCCCGAGGCACCGCTCCAGTCGGTCGGGTGGAAGATGGCGAAGGGGACCACCGCCGGTCCCGAAATGTCGGGATCTGTTTCCCCGTCCGCCGCGCCCGCACCGCCCCCTCAGTCCGCCCGACGAGCCTCGCCACGTCCGCGTCGGGCATCGTCCCGAGCAGTGCGTCCTGCTCCGCCGTCCACCCCTTCCCCGTCCACCGCCCCGTCGGCCTCAGCCCCAGCCGCTTTGACCGCTCGCTCCGGGCGTCGCGCTCCTCGCCGGTCCACTCCTTCGCCTGCATCGCTGCCCCGCCGGCCGCACTCGTCCGCCGGTGAACCGCGCGGTCGCCAGTGTTGCAGATCCGGCCCGCCCCCGGCACGCCGGCTCGAACACCTTCCGCAGTTCCACACCGCCTTCGAGCTGACACCGAAGTGGTACGTCAGCGACTCGCCGCTCTCGGTGCGGATCGCTTGCACCAGCTGGTAAGCAGATCTCGCTCGACGTTCGCGGGAAGGACGGCGAGGCGGCGGCGATCGCCGCCTGCGTCACGCACTTCTCGAAGATAGTACTCTCCCTCACCACCTCGGCGGCGCCGGTCCCCCCGGTCTTCCCGCCCCCTCACATCGGGGCAGCCGCGCTTGATCTATTCGGCCGGGTGCTCGCCGCGACTGAGGTCGCGCCCCCGCTGTGTTCGCTACTCCAGAGGGTCGGGTGGGACTTGCCAGGCGGGGTGTCACCGCCTCCGGTGGCGCCTCCGATGGAGGCGACCGTCACCGAGGCGGGGCGTAGGCCACCGCGCCGGCGACGGCGAGCAGGGCCAGGGCGGACAGGATGCGGGAGGCACGGGCTACCTCCTTGAGCAGGAGGCCGGTGCGTAGCCCGACGGCCGTGCGGGCGTCAATGCCGCCGCCCGCCAGCGGGGTGCGGTCGGGGGCGGTCCCTGTTCGTACCGCCCTCGCCACACTGTCCGCACCCTCACCTCGCGTTCTCGAAAGTCTGGACCGCCGCCCGATACCGCGTTCCCGGCGCGGCCGGGTTGACCAGCACGAGGTAGTCCGGCAACGCCCCCGCCGCCGGGCCGTCGTCCGTCCGCATCCCCGGCTCCTCGTCCCACGCGAGCAGGTGGACCGTGACGGCGTACTCCCCGGGCGGGAGCGGGACCGCCCCGACGTTCGGCCCCGGCGGGACCGCCACGTGCTCCAGGCCGGACACCCCGACCGGGCCGGTGGCGAGCAGCCGGTACGGGTCGGACCGCACGATCAGGTACTTCTCCTCCCGCTCGGTCAACCCCGCCGCCCTGACCCGCACCTCCACCTCCATCGCCCCGTCCGACCCGATGTTGAGGGGGACCAGGTGGCCGGCCCCGACGTGCCGCCCGATGTCCGCGTCGTCGAGGAGCTCGCGCGCCCAGGTGTCGTAGTCGGTCACCCCGGCGAAGGGCGCCTGGTCCCAGAGGCAGTGCATGCCGCAGGCGGTTGGGTAGGTGCCCCGGTGCATCGCGTCGCTCCGTGTCGTCGGGTTGGAGAGTAGCCGGGCCGAACGATCGCTACGGCGGGCGAGCATAGCCCGCCGCGCGACCCGGTACAACCGCCAACCCGATCCACCCCTTCAACCCCGCGGGCGATTGCTCTGCATAACCCGCCTGACCGCCCGCGGCAGACTGCCGCCCCGCGACCGGAGGTAGGCGGGTGAGAGCGCGGAACTCGTCACCTCGTCTCCGCCGCTTTGAACGCCGCACCTGCCAGCCTGTACTCTGCGGGATCGGGTCGCCGTCTGCCGGCCAGCGGGCGACTCGCGGTCGTACCACCCGGGGCGGCGCGTCAGGATCGGCACCGCCGGCGGTTCCTGGAAGCCCAGTACCCGCGACACCCGCTCTCCAATTCCCGGCCCACCCATGCTGGTCACTGCCATCGGCCGGACGCTGGGCTTCCACTCATCCCGGTTCATCCCGCTCAGCGCTGATGCCGGCGATCGGGAGACGGAGGTCGATCGCGGCCCGTGCCTCGTCGCCTCGACTACGGTCTTCCAGCGTGCGTTCAGGATCGTGCTGACGACTGCCGTTAGCGGAAAGGCCGATCGGCAAGTCTGTTTCCGAGGGCTCGTTGCCCTACCCTTACAGTGCGGGGATCGGATTCCGCCGCCCGGAACCAGGCGGCCGGCAGAAAGGTGGAACGGATGCGGCGGTTGTGGCGGTGGCTGACGAGGTACACCGGTACGGTGCCCGACCCCCACGGGCGGGAGTGGTTCTACGTTCGCGGCCGGGTGGTCGCGGTCCACCGGCCCGAGCCGGCGGTGCTGAAGGCCTAACCGTCTCCCACCGCGCAGCCAGGGGGCGAGCGGGCGCCGCGCGGATCGCGCGGCGCCCGCTCGCGTTTCACCCGCACCTTCGGTGCCCGGTGCGTGTGGGACAGCTCCGGCCCGACGTCCGCGCCCCCTCGACCCGACGCGCGCCCCGCATGAGGAACTTCTAGGCTAGCCCCCGGCATCAAACAAGCCGGGCTGACGGATGGGGGACGCGGCCGTGGATCTGAACCTGACGGGCAAGGTCGGGCTGGTCACCGGGGCCAGCCGGGGGATCGGCCGGGCGATCGCCCGCCGGCTCGCGGACGAGGGAATGTCTGTCGCGGTGGCGGCCCGCGACGGGGGCCGGCTCCGCGACTTGGCGGCCGAGGTCGAGGCCGCCGGCGGCCGGGTGTTGGTGTTCCCCGTCGACCTCTCCGACGCGGCCGCCCCGGCCGCGTTCGCCGCGGCGGCGGTCGAGCGGTTCGGCCGGATCGACCTCGTGGTGAACAACGCCGGGGCGACCCAACGCGGGGACTTCCTGGCCCTGGGCGAGCAGGACTGGGCCGACGGGTTCGGGCTGAAGTTCTTTGCCGCCGTGCGGCTGTGCCGGGCCGCCTGGTCCCACCTCGTGACGACCCGCGGCGGCGTGGTCAACGTCGCCGGGGTGGGCGGCCGGACCGGGAGTGCCGAGTTCACGATCGGCGGGGCGGTGAACGCCGCGGTATTGAATCTCACGAAGTGCCTGGCCGACCGCGGGGTGGCAGACGGGGTGCGGGTGAACGCCATCAACCCCGGCTCAATCCGGACCGACCGACTGACTGCGCGCGTCCGCGCGCTCGCCGCCGAGAAGGGGATCAGCGAGGACGAGGCCGCGAAGGCGATGACCGCCCGGATGGGCGTCGCCCGGTTCGGCGAGCCGGAGGAAGTCGCCGACGCGGTGGCGTTCCTGGCGAGCGGCCGGGCGGGGTACGTCCAGGGGGCGGTCCTCGACATCGACGGCGGGCTGACCCGCACGCTCTGAGCGCCACCGCTTGCTACCCGCCAGGCGCCCACATCGCCATCGGAATACCCTCGCGGTCAGTAGTTCCCGACCACCTCGTTCCCGGCTCGCGTGACCAGTGCGCCGATCACGCCCGTGTCCGTCGAGTCGCGGAGGAACCCGAGAGATCCGTCGCCGCGGACGACGTTCACACCGCCGGTGTGGAACGAGTACATGGCGTTGACGTTCACCCCGTTCACCACCCGGCACACCGTCCCGAGCGCCCCCTCGGTCCCGCGGAGTTCTTTGGCGATGTTGTAGTCGGCCCACGCGGCGTTCAGGTGCCACCCGGCCGTGCCCGGGGTGTTCGGGGTGACCGGCTGGCGCTGGTTGTACACCTGCTGGAGCCCGGCGCGCTCGACGAACAATAGCGTGTTCGTGGTCCCGTCGGTCGTGTCGGCGATCCGCGGGCGGGACTTGAACGGGGCGAGCATGCCGTCGCGGGCCGTCGCCGGGCTGGCCGTCGCGCAGCCCGACTGGAACGACGAGTGGAGCGCCCGCAGCGGGGCGTAGTCCGTGGCCCCGAGGAGCCCGGGCGGGGCGCTCGGGTTGCCGCCGGAGAAGTACGGTCCGTAGTCGGCCGTCCGGTCCGGCGCCGAGGGGCAGACCATGAGCGCGACTCTCGTGATCCCCGGCGGGGCCGTGCCGTACGGCGGCGGCAGGTTCGCCGGGTTCGCCACCGGCTGGTCGAGCTTCATGACGTTGCCGAGGTTCCCCTGCTCGACGAACGGCATCACGAACGTGAACGCGCTGTGCCCCTGCCCGGTCGGCGTGGTGGCCGGGGCGACCGGGTAGTCCATGCCCCACGCGGGGAAGTACCCGTACTGGTCGTGGTAGGCGTGGGTGGCGAGCGCCAGCTGCTTGAGGTTGTTGGCACACTTGGCGCGGGCGGCGGCCTCGCGAACCTTTTGCACGGCCGGGAGCAGTAGACCGATGAGGATCGCGATGATGGCGATGACCACCAGCAGTTCGATCAGCGTGAAGCCGCGCCGGACGGGCGCGAACCGGGGGCAGCGCGCGGGCATGGGGAGCGTCTCGCGGAACGGAATGGGGTGCGGGCCGACCGGCCACGCGCCCCGAGCCTACCCCCGCGACGCCGCTGACGCAAGCAGGGACGCGCGCCGGGCAGCCGTGCGCGGTGCCGTTCGATGAGGCGGGCGCGGTGCGGCGGCCGCGCCGGAGGGGAGGACGGGATCGGGTCGGCTGCCCTGAGCCGCGTGAAGCGCGCCGCACGAGCGGCGTCGTTACCGCGACCAGACCGACGCCGGGATGCGGAGGTCGTGCCGGACGGGCGACGGGATGAGGACTGGTGGGACGGCCGACAACCGCAACCCGATCGCGGCGCTGGTGGGCCGCTCGAACCGGTAGACCCACACGACCGACGGGGCGCCGGGGTTGAGGGGGCCAGGCACAGCCGGGTCGTTCTCCTTCAACCCGCGCTCGCCCGGTTCGTCGAGTAGGCGGTAGCGATTCCCCCCGTTGTCCGTCGGCGCCACGTTCGGCTCACCCCAGGGGGCAGGGCTACCGCACTACGAGGGCCGGGATTCCTTGAAGTACCTGTAGTCAGTAGTTTCCAGGAAACTCAGCGGTTTCAGGCTGCCGGCCCCTCGGGGTCACGAGGGGCCGCGTCGCTTTCTCGCCCACCATCCAGTCCCCGCAGGAAGTGCGAGAACTCCGCCCGGGACGCCCACACCACCCGCCGCACGTCGAGC
>JAFKFQ010000520.1 GCA_017308215.1 bacterium
GGTCGGTCTTCGGCCGGCCCTTGATCTGCCTGGCGAAGTGGGGCGGGGTCATGACGACCTCGAACCCGGCCTCGAGGAGGGTGAGGAACAGGACGTGGGCGTACGCCCCGGTCGCCTCCAGGGCGACGGTGGTGACGCCGCACGCCCGAAGCCAGGCGACGAGTTGCCGCAGGCCCGGGGTGTGGGCCGGGAACTCGCGGGCCGTGTCGGTTCCGTCGGGGGTGTGGCCGACGCAGGCCCAGTGGGTGCGGTCGCCGGCGTCGATCCCGGCGGCGTGGCGGCCGGGGGTGGCGGCGGGGTCGGCCGGGTCGCCGGCCGGCACGCGCCGGGGCGGGAGGGCGGGTGGCGGCGCGTGCCGCGGTCGGGTCTTGCGGGGTGGCATGGCGCACTCCAGAATGGGGTGCGTGCGGCGGGGGAGTCGGCACGCGGTGTCAGCCGTCCCAACGGGATCGACCGCCGGTGCGCGTGGACGGCGGGCGGTCGTCACCAAGTAGTAGGCGCGAAAGCGCTCCCCGTCCCAATCGAACCCACGGGCCGGGCGCCGAGCACCCGACGCACCAGAAACGTGACGGGCTTCGGCGCCGCACGCCGGGTCAGGGATAGGCGCCCCGGCCGCTCGCGCCCAAGTTCCTGGCGTGGCGGGGCAGGTCGCCTGCCCGAGGACGAACCCCGCGCTGCAACTGACCCGGCCCGCCTGTAGGTTCCTGGTGATCACAGCCCACACGGACGGGCCGGGCAGGTGAGAGGCTGTGAAGCAAACGCCTCGACTCCCCCGATCCTGGCCCGCGGGGTTCGTTCCTGACGCCGATGCGCGTCGTCCCGCCGGGGAGCCGTCCGGCTTCGCCCGGTCCTTCGCTCTCCTCGCCCGACGTTCGCCTCACGGCTCTGTTACGTTACACTCACAAATCGCCCAAGCGGGACAGAACACCGACTGGGCCACACGGGCCATTCGTCCGAAGGGGGGAGTAGCGTGGCGGAGGGAAGAATCACCGTCTGGGTACAGCGGTTCCCAGACCGGAAAGCGCTTGTGCTTCAGTGGCACGACCCCGAGAGCGGCCGACGCCGTAGTCGGTCGGCGCAGACGGCTGACCCGAGGGAGGCCGAACAGAAGGCCAGAGATCTGGAGTATGAACTCTCCCACGGCACTTACCAGGAGCCGAGCAAGCTCGACTGGCAAGCCTTCCGCGAGGCGTTCGAGGACGAGTACCTCCCCGGGGTGCGGGAGCGGACCCGAGAGAAGTACGGGACTGTACTCGACGTGTTCGAGCAAATCGTCCAGCCGACCAAGCTCCGGGCCATAACCGAGCGGACGATCTCACTGTTCCTTAAAGGTATGCGGGAGCGGAAGGTCAGCTCGAAGAAAATCGGGCTCGCCCCAATGACGCAGAAGAATTACCTCATCGCCCTCAAGGCCGCCCTCGGGTGGGCCGCGGGACAGAAGTTCCTCCCCGCCGTTCCCACATTCCCCGAGGTGAAGGTTCCCAAGAAGAAGCCACAGCCGATCCCACAAGCCGATTTCGACAAGCTCATCGCGGTCGCACCGGACGACCGCTGGCGGGCCTACCTGCTCTGCGGGTGGTGGTGCGGGCTACGGCTCTCGGAGGCGCTCCGGCTCAGGTGGGAAAAGTCGCCCGATCGGCCGTGGGTGGACCTCGAGCAAAATCGGATCGTCCTCCCCGCCGAGTTTGCCAAGAGCGCCGAGGACCAGTGGGCTCCCCTCCACCCCGTTCTTCGGGAGGCAATCGCAAAACTCCCCCGCGACGACGACGACGTGTTCCCGTTCCGATCACGGAACTCGGACAAGCCTCTGTCCCGCGCTGGCGTGACGAACCGCGTGCTGCTGCTGGCGAAGAAAGCCGGGGTGCCGCTGTCGATGCACCGGTTGCGGAAGGGGTTCGGCTGCCGGGTGGCCAAGAAGCTCGGGAAGGGAAACGCGCCGGTGCTCCACCGGCTGATGCGGCACAGCTCGATGCAGATCACGATGGACTACTACGCCAGCGTGGACGACGCCCTTCACGACGCCATCGCCGACCTATGATTGACGTAACAGTTCACGTAACAGCTCGCCTGCTTTCGGCTCCTCCTGGGGCGCCCCAGTTTTGACGTAAGTGACGGTTTCCGTAAGCGGAGGGGGAGGGATTCGAACCCTCGAACGTGTTGCCACGTTGCCGGTTTTCAAGACCGGTGCAATCGACCACTCTGCCACCCCTCCGGCGGCTTCGTCAGATTCTCAGACCCGGCCGCCAATGGCAAGGCGGGTATCCCAACTGGCGAGCGGCGGGCGGCGGTCAGTTGCCGGCCGGGGCCGGGTCGGTGCCGTTCACCCACGGGCCTTCCAGCCGCTGGTACGCCGGCGGGGTCAGCCGGCTGCCGCGGTCGCCGCCGGTCCAGCCGATCACCTGGCTCGGGGTGTCGCGCTTCTTGCTCCGCGCCTCCAGCCGCGTCGCCCAGCTGCTGTCCGCCTCCGTCGGGACGCGCTTCTCCTTGTCCCAGAAGAACACCTTCCCCTCGCGGTAGCTGCGCACGCCCAGGTTCACCGTGGCGAACGCGGCGGCGCCGAGCTCTGGCGTGCTCAGCGTCTCGCGGTTGCGGGCCGAGCAGCAGCTCAGGAAGTTGTCCCACAGGGCGTAGGTGGCCGACGCCTCGACGCCCGGCGCCGCGGCGCCCGCGACCTTCGGGTTCGTGTACGTGTGGACTGGCTTCTCCTCCCCCATCGCCCCCTTCGGCTTGGCCGGGCCGCCGGCGACGTTCTGCCCGTACACCTCGAACCCGCGGATGTAGTCGCCGCCGCCCTGGAACTTGATCGTGCCGAGGTGGCCGCGGACCATCTCGCCGAGCTGTACGTCGTTGAGCATCGTCGCCGAGATGATGACCTGGCACCCCTCGTCGTAGTCCGCCACCACCGTGGCCACGTCCGGCACGTCGCGGCCGTCGTACTCCATGTACAGCCCGCCGCCGCCGGTCACGCGGGCCGGGAAGCGCACGCCCATCGCCGCGATCAGGTGCGTCGTCTGGTGGACGAAGAGGTCCGTGAACATGCCGCCGCCGAACGGCCAGTAGCACCGCCACTGCGCCCACACGGCCCGGTCGAACGGCGTCTGCGCCGGGGTCGGGCCGAGCGGCTGGCCGTCCACCCCGCGGTGCTGGTGGCCGAGCCACATGTTCCAGTCGATCGTCGTCGGGCTCATCTCCCGCGTCAGCGGGTAGTACCGCCACTGGCCGACGGAGCTGTTGCGGTAGTAGCTCGTCTGCCCCTGGAGGACGTGGCCGATGTTCCCGGCCTTGACGTACTCGTTCGCCGCGAGCCACGTCGGGTCGGCCATCGACTGCACGCCGACGGTGACGACCTTGTTCGTCTGCTTGGCCTTGTCGACCACGGCGATCGCCTCGGCGATCGTGCGGGTCATCGGCTTCTCCATGTACACGTGCTTGCCGGCGTCCATGGCGTCGATCGCCATGCGGGCGTGCCAGTGGTCGGGGGTGGCGATGCACACCACGTCCACGTCGCGCTGCTCCAGCACGCGGCGGTAGTCCTTCGTCACGTGGGCGGCGTCGTCGCGGCGCAGGCCGCAGCGCTCGGCCGACGGGTAGAGGCCGCGGCCGCGGATGAGCCCCTGCACCACCTGCCCGTCCCACACGTCGCACACCGCCGTCGGGGCGACGGCCTTGCCGAGCTCGCGCATCCGCAGGATCACGTCGATGTGCTGCTGGCACCGCCCGCCGACGCCGAGGAACCCGACGCCGATGCGGCCGTTCGCCCCGGCCACCTGGGAGTAGCTCTTCGCCGTCAGGTGCAGCGCCGCCCCGGCCGCCGCCGTGGACGCCAGGAACGACCGCCGAGAAGCCTTGGACATGTCTCGCCTCCACAGGATGGGGAATGGGAAAAGCCCGGCAACCTCAGTTCCCGGGCTTTCGGTGACTCACTTCCGCTTCTGCGCCAGCAGCCACGGGAAGAACTCCTTCTCCCCGTAGGCCGCGTCCCAACTGTTGTGGCCGACGCCCGGGTACTCGGTGTACTTCGGGCTCCCGCCGGCCTTCTTCAGCGCCGCGACCATGTCGCGTGACAACTCGACCTTCACCGCCGTGTCCTTGTCGCCGTGGAACACCCACGCCGGGATGTCCTTCATCTTCGGCGCCGACTCGACCTTCCCGCCGCCGCAGATGGGGGCGATCGCCGCCCACCGCTCGGGGTACATCCCGGCGATGCTCCAGGTGCCGAACCCGCCCATGCTCAGGCCGGTCAGGTACACCCGGTCCGGGTCGGTCTTGTAGTTCTTGGTTACCTCGCCGAGGATCGCCAGCGCCCGCTTCGCGTCGTCGCTGTCGGCCCGCCACGTCCGCTTCTCGGACTGCGGGATCACGGTGATGGCCGCGAACGTCTTCTCCTGCGTCTTGATCGCCGGTCCGATCCCGACCTCGACCGGCTGCTTCGGCCCGCCCTTCGTCTCGCCGGCGCCGTGCAGGAACAGGATCACCGGGTACGCCTTCGACCCGTCGTAGTCGTGCGGGACGAACACGACGTAGGGTGACTTCGACCCGTCGGCGTTCACGAACTCCTTCGTCACGAAGCCGGTCTTGGCTTTCGTGTCCTGGGCGCTGCCGGCGGCGACGAACGCCAGCGCGCTGAGGAGTGAGGCGAGGACGGCGCGAGTCACGGGCTGGCTCCGGGAGAGGCGCAATGGGCCGCAGGCGGTGCAGGTAGCCTATCAGACCGGTTTCCGCCCCGCCACCGCTCATCCCGTTATCCGGTCCATTTCCCCCAGGCTCGGCAGGCTGCTGCCGCAAGCCGCTCTCGGTAACCGTTACCGCCGCCGGAAGGCGTAGAACTCTCGCCGCGCCGGCCCGACCCACGGACTCTCCTGCACCAGTTCGGCCGTCAGCCCGGCGAGTTCGGCCAGCCGCAGGACGTGGTCGCGGTTCACCTCCACCGCGTACCGGCTCCCGACGGCGCGCAGCACCAGCGGCGACGTGAACACGTCGGCGAAGATGAACCCCGTCGGCGCGAGCACCCGCGCCGCCTCGGCGAGCAGCAATGCCGTCTCGTCCGGGTAGGTGTGCGTGAACACGCTGTAGAACGCGACCGCGTCGAACCGCCCGGCCTCGACCGGGAGGCTCGTCATGCCGTTCACCGCGAACCGGAAGTTCGGCCGGCGGTAGGTGCGGCGGCAGTACTCGACCGCCTCCGGTGCCAGGTCGGTGCCGACGAACGCGCCGTGCTCGGAGAGGAAGTCATGCGCCGCCGCGGCGAGCAGGCCGGTGCCGCAGCCGACGTCGAGCAGGTGGCTGTCGGGCGTCAGCCCGAGCCGGGTCAGCAGGCCGAGCTTGATGGGCTTCAGCCGCTCGAACTCGGCGGCCGACGGCGGGCCGGACGCGGTCCAGTGGTCGCGGGTCAGGTCGGCGTTGGCGTAGATGTCGAGGTAGTTGAACCCGGCGTCGAACGGGTGGGTGACGGCGAGGTCGAACCGGGCGGCGGCTCCCACCGGCTCGAACCCCGGCCCGCCGCGCTGGCCGAGGGTGAAGGTGGCGACGTAGTCGCCGAGGTACGTCGGCGCGGGGAACCGGAGGGCGGTCGTGGCCGTCTCGCCCGGCCAGACGGTGCGCGGCAGCGGGGCGAACCCGTCGCCCGCGTCGGCGGCGGCGCCGGTCGCGCAATTCCAGCGCGCAAGGACGCCGACCGGGTGCGTTCCCTCCGGCCCAACGGGGACCGGGGAATGGTTCGTGACACGGAGCGTCACCTCGACCGGCCGACCGGCCTCGCCGACCGGGCACCCGCGCACCACCTCTACGCGGGCGCGGAGGTCGGCGGGGGCGAGCGGGGCGGCGTGGCGGACCGGGCGCAGCGCGCGGACCACCCGGCGGG
>JAFKFQ010000521.1 GCA_017308215.1 bacterium
GGGGACTTTGGGACGGGGGGACTTGGGACTGGGGGACGGATGATCGATTGATGCCGTTCTGTTGTCCCAAAGTCCCCCGTCCCAATGTCCTCTGGCCTTGACCGCCGCCGCCGGATGCGGGACCATTCCCCGACGCGCACCACGGAGGGGGCATGGGGCACGTCCGGGTCACGACCGAGTACGGGACGGCGACAGTCTGGTTGGACTTCTCTGGCGAGCCGGTCAACGCCCTCGACCGCGCCCGCCTCGCCGAACTCGAAGCGACGCTGGAGGCGGTCGCGGCGAACCCGTTTGTGAACATCGTGGTGCTGCGCTCCGCCCGGCCCGCCGGCTTCTGCGCCGGCCTGCGGCCCGACCTCGGCCTGACGCACCCCGCCGACCGCGCCGCGTTCGCGTACTTCGGCCAGCGCGTCGCCGAGCGCCTGGCGAATCTGCCGCAAACGACCGTCGCGTTCCTCGACGGCCCGGTGCTGGGCGCCGGCCTCGAACTGGCGCTGGCGTGCGACCACCGGCTCGTCCTGTCGCGTATCACCACACACCTCGGCTTCACCGGCGCGACGTGCCTCGGCGGCGCGGTCCGGCTGCGGCGCCTGGTCGGGGCGCGCGGCGCCGATGACCTGCTGACGAGCGGCCGCACGCTGTCGGGCCGCGAGGCGGTGCGCATCGGACTCGCGGACCACGCCTTCTGCGAGCGGCGCGGGAAGATCGAGTTGCGGACCTTCCTCGATACGCTCGAGCGCCGCGGCCCGCGCCCGCGGGAGCGCGTCGAACTGGTCGGCCTCGCCGCCGAGCGCTGCGCGTTCGCCGCGGCGACACCCACGGTCGTGGCGCGGCCGGCGCTCCCACCGACACTCAACCCGATTCCGCCCTTCCCCGGCGTGATCGGCCTGCTGACCGCCGACGCCGACGCGGCCCGCTTCGCGGCGGAGGCGGCGCTGGGCGGCGGGCGAGTGGTGGTCGGCGGGGACCGGACCGCGGTCGATGCGGCGATCGCGGCGGCGCGGGCGCGGGGGTTCGTGACCCCGCTGGAGGCCGAGCAGGCGACCGCCCGCGTGACCATCGGCGCCTTCGACCGCGCCGGGCTGGTGCTCACCGACGGCGCAGTACCGGCGGTCGGGCGGCGGTGCGTCGTCGGCGTTCTGGCGGCCGGTCGGCGTCAGCCGACCGGTGGCGATGCGCCCCGCGTTTTCGGCGTCCGCCTCGCGCCTACGCCGACGCTCCTCCCGTTCCCCGACACCGACCCCGACGCCGTCGCCGCGCTGGCCGCTTGGCTCGCCGCCTTCGGCCGCCCGCCGCACGTCGTTCCCGCGGCGCGGCCGGTTGCCGTTCGCCCCCGCCGTGCGACTACCATACCCGCATGAGCGATACGCCCCCGAAGCGCCCGCTGCCGCCGGTGAAGGAGCGTGTGCCGGCGGTGCTGGCACTCCTCGCCGAACTCTACCCGGCGCCCGAAACCGCGCTCGATCACGCCAACGCGCTCCAGCTCCTCGTTGCCACCATTCTGTCGGCGCAGTGTACCGACAAGCGCGTCAACATGGTCACGCCGGCGCTGTTCGCACGCTATCGTACCTCCGCCGACTACGCCGACAGCGACCCGGCCGAGCTCGAGGGGTACGTGAAGACGACCGGCTTCTACCGGAACAAGGCGAAGAACATCCGCGAGTGCTGCCGGCTGCTGGTGGAGCGCCACGGTGGCGAAGTGCCGGATACGCTGGAGGAGTTGGTGGCGCTGCCGGGCGTCGGGCGGAAGACGGCGAACGTGGTGCTCGGGAACGCCTTCGACACGCCGGGCATCACCGTGGACACGCACGTCGGCCGCCTGTCGCGCCGCCTTGGCTGGACGCGCCACACCGACCCGGTGAAGGTGGAGCGGGTGCTGATGAAGCTGTGGCCGCAGGCCAAGTGGACGACGGCGAGCCACGAACTGATCCTGCACGGCCGCGCCGTGTGCGACGCCCGCAAGCCGCGCTGTGGGGAGTGTGCGCTGAATGCACTGTGCCCGAAGGTCGGCGTGGCGGGATAAAGACAGAAGACGGAGTGGCCGCAAAAAGGCACAAAAAGCACGAAGAGAAGACTGCGAGCCGGGCAGCTTCAGGTCTTCAATGTTTGTGCTTTTGTGCCTTTCTGCGGCCACTCCGTCTTCTGCTTCTCGCTTCACTTCGCCGGCTTCGCTCGCTCCTTATTCTCCGCCGCAAACACCGCCGCCTTCTCGGGCGTGTCGATCTCGTCGGGAAGCAGCACGCTGCCGGTCCGCGCCGGGACCGGCACCTCGACCGGCTGCCCCTTGCGGTACTCTTTCATCCGCCGCACCTTGTCCTGAATCCGCATCAGCCCTTCGAGCAGCGCCTCCGGGCGCGGCGGGCAGCCGGGGACGTACACGTCCACGGGCACGACGAGATCGACCCCCTTCGCCACGTTGTAGCCGTACTTGTAGTACGGCCCGCCGCCGCACGTGCAGGCGCCCATGGCGATGACGAACTTCGGGTCGGGCATCTGGTTGTAGAGCCGGCGGACGCGGTCGGCCATCTTCAGGTTGACGGTGCCGGCGACGATCATCAGGTCGGCCTGGCGCGGGGTGGCGCGGAAGGCGCCGGCGCCGAACCGGTCGATGTCGTAGCGGGGGGCGCCGGTGGCCATCATCTCGATGGCGCAGCAGGCGAGGCCGAACGTCATCGGCCACAGCGACGACTCGCGCGCCCAGTTCACCGCCTGCTCCAGGCTGGTGACCACGAACCCGTCCTCGAACCGGTTCTCGAAGAGGCCCATCTGCGCTCCACAATCGAGCCGAACCTGAGAATCGAGCCGAGACTCGAAGAAAGCAATTTCAAACCGCGACGGTGGGCGGCGCTTCGTTCGGATCTCGGATTTCGGATTTCGTGCTTTCCGTTTGGCCGGCGGTGCTGCGGACCCACTCCAGGTCGCCGCGGCGCCACAGGTACGCGAACCCGACGAGCAGCACCCCGAAGAACACCGCCACGTCCGCGAACGCCAGCCACGCCACCGCGTGCATCGCGCTCGGGTCCGCCGCCGCCGCGCCCGGGTCGATCTGCGCCACCGCCGCGGCGCGCTGGTCGGCGGGGAGCGTCGGGTCGGCGGCGCGATTCGCGGTGCCGAACACCACCGCCCACGGGAAGAAGAACGCCAGCTCCACGTCGAAGATGACGAACAGGAGCGCGACGACGTAGAACCGCAGGTCGAACTGCACCCACGCCGACCCGACGGCCGGCTCGCCGCACTCGTACACCTCCGCCTTTTCCGGGCTCGGCCGCTCCGGGCGCACGAGTCGCCCCAGCGCCAGCGGCGTGAGCAGCAGCACCGCCCCGGCGGCCACGAAGATCACGACGAGGAGGACCAGATCCGTCATACGTCACCGGCGGGCGGCCGGCGCGAGCCGGCGTTTGTCTTCCGCCCGGGAGGGCGGCGGCGTGTAGCCTCGGGGTCCACCCGGGGCGGGGCACGGCGAGGCACTGGGAGCAACGCAAACTCTGCCGACGCCGCCCGGGGTCGCCACCCCGGGCTAAGCACGGGCGCCGCTCCGGGGTTCGAAACCCCGAGCCGCGGTCACGCCGGCTTCGCCGGCTCGGCGGTCTTCGTCCACACCGGCAGCGCCACGCGCTTCGACTCGGCCACCGCCGTCGGGTTCAGCGTCGCCTGGCCCCACGCGACCTCCAGCGGCAGTTTCGCGTAATCGACGACGCACCCGTCGCGGGTGTACGTGCTGATGTCGTGGTTCGAGCCCATGAAAATGCAGTCCACCGGGCACGGGTCCACGCACAGCGCGCAGAACATGCACTTCGTGTAGTCGATGGCGAACCCGGTGACCACGAACCCCTTCGCCGGCGGCGGCGCCTTCTCCTTGGCGATGTAGATGCAGTCCACCGGGCACGCCCGGGCGCACTTGTCGCAGCCGATGCACGTCGTCAGGTCGTAGCGGTGGAACCCGCGGTAGCGCGGGCGGACCGGCACCGGCCGCTCCGGGTACTCGAAGTGCTGGGTGAACGCCTTGCGGCGGTAGCTCTGCACGAACGTCCGCAGCGTGACGTGCATCCCGCGGGTGAGGGTGGCGGCGGCGCGGGCGACGTTCCGAAGCCAGGTCCGCATGTCGGTCGGCCGGGGAGGGTAGGGACACAGCAATTGTATGCGCCGCGCCGGCGTTGCCGACGGGCCGCCGCCCGGGTAGGATTCGCCCCCGTCACCCGGAGGACTCGGACATGCCCGCCCGCGGACCGCTTCTCGCCGCGCTTCTGAGTATGAGCTTGACGGCCACCACCGTCGGACAGGACAAGGCGAGCCCGCTCGACGAGGCCCGTGCCGCGTTCAAGGCCGGGCGGTACAAGGACGCCGCCGCGCTCGCCGAGAAGGTCGCGGCCGCCGACCCGAAGGACTACCACGCCCCGTTCGTCGCCGGCAGCGCGTACGCGCAGTTGCGCGACAACTCGGCCGCGGCGAAGGCGTTCACCACGGTCCTGGAGCGCAACCCGAAGCTCGCCGAGGCCCACGACCGCCGCGGCGACGCGTTCCTCAAACTCGGCCTGTTCAAGGAGGCGGTCGCCGACTTCGACGTGTACCTCGCCGCCAACCCGAAGGACGGCGCCGACCACTGGCGGCGCGGCATCGCGCTCTACTACGCCGGCCGGTTCGACGACGGCCGCAAGCAGTTCGAGCACCACCGCACGGTCAACCCGGAGGACGTGGAGAACTCGGTCTGGCACTACCTCTGTAACGCCAAGGCGACGAGCCCCAAGAAGGCGCGCGAAGACCTGATCCCGGTGACGAAGGACACGCGGGTGCCGATGAAGGAGGTGCTGCAACTGTTCGCCGGCAAGGCGACGCCGGCGGAAGTGCTGGCCGCGTCCGAGGCGGGCAAGCTCGACGACGAGGACCGGACGGAGGCGCGGTTCTACGCGAACCTGTACGTCGCGCTCTTTTACGAGAGCGAGGGGAATGCGGCGAAGACGAAAGAACACCTGCAAACGGCCGTGGAGCGGTACAAGATCGGCCACTACATGTGGGACGTGGGCAACGCCCACCTGGAGGCGATGCTGAAGAAGAAGTGATTCTGGTGTTTCGTGTTTTGAGTCGCCACCGGCCGCTCACTCGCTCGCCAAACACGAAACACCAAAAACAAAAAAACCGGGGGGTGTTCCCACCCCCCGGGTGCCAGTCGAACTTACGGGTCCCGTCCATCCCTTCGGTAAGCCTGGCTGCTTTAACCGTTCCCCCCTCGGAACGGAGAAAGCCGACGTTCGGCGGGCCGGGGTTGCCGGACCGCCGCTCGGGCCGATCCGCACCAAAACTGCGGGTCGGTGTCCGCCGCGGAGGCTCTCGTCAGGACTCCTGCGGACACTCATTACCTAGCCCACGCCGCGCCCCGACGCAAACCGGCGGGGCGAAAAAAGTCGGAAAATCGGGAACCACCCGCCCACCCGGAACGCGCGGCCGGTGTGGTCGGTTCGGGTTTCGCCCCGGCCCGGAAAAACTCAAGGCCGGCCCCCTCGCGGACGAGAGGGCCGGCCCGTACGGTAACGTGTCGCGCGGCGGGCTCAGGGACTGCCGCGGAAGCGAATCGGGGTCGCCGCGGGCTGGTCCCAGTCGGCCGGGATCATCCGCCGCTGCTCCTCGCCGGCGTAGTGCCAGTGGGCGAGCGCGTCCTCGCCGAGCTTCCAGCTGAACGCCGCCGGACGGCCGTTGATCTTGGTCGGGAAGTCCACCTCCCCGTTGTCCGCGTCCACCAGCCCGACGCCCAGGGCGGACAGCTCCGCGGACGCGTGCGTCACCTGTCTCTCGGCGGAGTGGATCTCTTCGGACACCTGGTAGCGCCGCTGCCGCTCCTGGCGGTGCGGGAGCGGACGATATCGGTCACAATGCTGCGCACCAGCGGCAACATCTGGCGAGCCGTGGAGAGATCGAGGCCGGTGCCTTCCTTGCGGCGGGGCTTTCCGGCCGAGTTTCCAGCGCGGTTCGGGGTGCTGCTCATATGGGCTCCCGGTATCGGCGGGGGTTGGGCTCGTCCCCGTCTGGTGGCATTCTAGGATGGGTTTGGGCCGGCGTGACACCGGATTGACCCGGATTCCGGGCGCCGGGTTCACCCCGGCCGCCCCTGCCTAATATTTCGATGCCCTCGCGGGCGAATTGGTGCGGGGTTACCGCCCCTCTAGAGGGGAATACCGCGCCACCCAACGGGATTAAAGGCGAAACCCATGCCGCGCGCCGGTTTCACCGCCGGCCGGCGTGCGGTACGCTCGCGATTCTGGTCCGATCGGAGGGCCGGCAATGGGTGGGGAAGCCTGGGCCGCGGGCGGAGTCCTGGTGGCGACCTGGCACGTCACAGTTGCAGCGTTCGCGCCGCAGTCGCAGCGTTCGCGCTCGGCGCGACCGCTGCCCTCTCCACCGGCTGCGCCGAGTGCCACCACCCCCAATACGACACCTGGTTTCGCACCTACCAACGCGCCATAACCCGCAACGCCGGGCCGGATACGGTGAAGGGTGACTTCTCGGGCACCGGGTTCGAGCACCAGGGCGTCCGCACCCACCCGACCCGCGAGGACGACGCGATCGCTGCTTCGGAGGACGTGGTTCACCCCGACCGGCTCCCGGTCGCGCGGTGCGACGAGGTGTGCGACCGGTGCCACGGGGCGCTCGTCCCGCGGCCCGAGGCACGGGACCCGGGTGGCGCACCGCGTCCCGTTCGTGCCGGGCCGTTCGAGCCGCTGGCGGAGCCGCCGGTATGGCGGGCGCAGCTGACAGCGCTGGGTGAGTGGTTCGACGCGACCGCGAAGCCGCGGCCGGGGATTCCGGGGCCGCTGGAGATCGCCCGGCTGCGGACAGGGGTGGAGCGCCCCGAACGTGACGGTGAACGAGGAGCGCGGTACAAAGCGGCCGTGCCGGGCCTGACACACTCGTCAAGGCCCGGCCGGCACGCCGGCCGCTATCTGCCGAACGGCGTTACTCCTTCCACCGCACGAACGCCTCCATCGCATAATACTCGGGCAGGCCGAGGGCGTCGTAGGTCTTGGCGGTGGCGATGTTCCGCTCCTCGGCGCGCTGCCAGAACTCGCGCCGGTCGGCGCCGCCGGGGAACATCGCCCGGTCCTTCTGGCTCTGGTGGCGGAAGATGGCCTGCTTCTTCTGCTCCAGCACGTCCGGGCTCAGGGGCACCGCCATCTCGATCTCGTGCGGCTCCCACTCCTCCCACGCCCCGCGGTACAGCCACACGTCGCTCGTCAGCCCGTTCGGTCGGGCCTGCCGAACGGCGGCGAAGATCGCCTCCGCGCAGATGCGGTGCGTGCCGTGCGGGTCCGACATCTCGCCGGCCACGTACACCTGCGCCGGTTGCAGCCGCAGCATCAGCGCGGCGAGGTCGTTCACGTCCTCGGGGTGGATCGGGTCCTTGGCGACGCGCCCCGTGCGGTAGAACCGCAGGTCCATGAACTCCAGCTGCTCGGTCGGGATGCCGCACGCCAGCGCCGCCGCCCGCGCCTCCGTCGCCCGGATCATCCCCTTGATCTTCAGCACGTCCCCCGAGTCCGACTGCCCCGGCTTCTTCGTCTCCAGGAACGCGTCGACCCGCTGCTTGATCGTCCCGGCGCTCGACTGCTCGCCCGTCGTGCCGAACGCCGCCACGAACTCCTCGACGAAGTCGATGAACCGCCGGGCGTCGTGGTCGAACACCGCGATGTTCCCGCTCGTCATGTACGCGACGTGGACCTTGTGCCCCTGCTGCACCAGCCGGATGATCGTCCCGCCCATCGAGATCACGTCGTCGTCCGGGTGCGGGGAGAACACCAGGATGGTCTTGGGCTCCTTGCCGGCCGGCCCGGCGGGGAACGGGGTGATCGTCGCCATGCGGTCCTGGAACACGGCCTCGCCGATCCGCGTCGCCGGCCCCTGCTCGCGGAGCAGGTCGAACAGGTGGTGGTCGCGGAAGTCGTCGTCGCCGAGCATCTGCAGGCCCTTCCTCACCGACAGCGACAGGTGGACGACCGCCTTGCGCACGAGCTCCGGCGTCCAGTCGCACAGCCCGACCTCCCACGGCCGCTTGATCGCCGTGAGATCCGCGGCGGCGGCGTCGTCGAGGACGACCGTGGCGTCCGGGTGCTCCTGGAGGAAGCTCGCCGAGATCGCCTCGGTCGGCGGCTGCTCGAGCGCCTTGTGGACGACGGCCGCCTTGTGCTCGCCGAACGCCATCAGGAAGGTGCGGCGGGCGTCGAGGATGCTGGCGACGCCCATCGTGATCGCCTGCGCCGGCACGTTCTCCTCGCCGAAGAACCCGGGCGCGGCGTCGCGGCGGGTGATGCCGTCGAGCGTCACCATGCGGGTGCGGCTGTTCCGCGGGCTGCCGGGCTCGTTGAACCCGATGTGCCCGGTCCGGCCGATGCCGAGGACCTGGACGTCGATGCCGCCGGCGGCCCGGATCTTCCGCTCGTAGTCGGCGCAGAACCGGTCCACGTCCTCCGGCTCGAGGGTGCCGTCCGGGATGTGGATGTTCCCCCACGGGATGTTGACGTGGTTGAACAGCGTCTCGTGCATCCACCGGAAGTAGGAGTGGGCGTCCTCCTTCGGCATCGGGAAGTATTCGTCGAGGTTGAACGTGACGACCCGCGACAGGTCGAGCCCCTCCTCCTTGTGGAGGCGGATGAGCTCGCGGTACAGGCCGACGGGCGTGGACCCGGTGGCGAGGCCGAGGACGGTCGGCTTGCCGGCCGCGTTGCGGGCGCGGACGAGCTTGTCGACCTCGCGGGCGACGTAGACCGAGGCCGCGCCCGCGGTGGGGAACCGGAGGGCGGGGA
>JAFKFQ010000522.1 GCA_017308215.1 bacterium
CAGATCATCTTCGGCGATGCGCTGGGGGCGGCGATGAACGCCCGGATGACCGGGCTGACGTGGCGGGCGGTCCCGTCCCGGTCGCTCCTCGGGATGGTGTTCGCCCCGCCCGCCCCGGCCCCCGCCGGCGAACAGGCGCCGCCGGAGGCCGGGTTCGTGGTCGACCGGGACCGGTTCGAGGCGCGGTGGGCCGGCCGCGCCTGCCCGCTCGGGGGCGGGCTGGAGTTCGAGTTCGTGGAGCGGCTCCACGCGGCCGGCGGGGGGTACGTCCCGGTCGAGACCCTGGCGGACGAGGTGTGGCACGACCCGGGCACGTCGAAGAACGCGGTCCAGCGGGTGGTCTCGACCGTGCGGCGGTTGTTCCGCGACCACGGGCTCGACGGGGTGGCGGTCGACGGGACGCACTGGGGCCACTACCGGCTGGTCGTCCCGGGCGGGTGACCCGGCGTGTCAGCGGCGTGTCAGCGCTGTGTCAGCACCCCTCAGCGGGACCGCCAGCGGCGTGTCAGCGGGTCGCGGCAGGATGGCGGTGGCCGGCGGGAACCTCCCGCGGCCGCCCCGGAGCCCCCGACCATGGCCGTGCCGAAGGCAACCCCGCCCGCCCCCCGCGGCGCCACCACCGCCGCGCTGTCCCCCGCCCGCCGCCGCCTGGTGGCGCTCCTCCAGCGGGTCAACTTCGGTCGGCTGGAGGGGCTCGTCGTCCGCGGCGGGGAGCCCGTCCTCGACCCGCCCCCGGCGGTCGTCCGGGAGCACAAGTTCGGCGGCGAGAACGGCCCCCGGCCCGAGGCCGCCCGGGCCGACACCGCCCTCAAGGCGCAGCACCTCGACCTGCTGGCCGAGCTCGACCGGCTGGGGGACGGGGTGATCCCGGTCCTCACGGTCAAGCACGGCCTGCCGTTCTCGGCCGACCTCCCGGGGCTCGGCTGACGCCGGCCCCCATCCCACCCCGACCATCGTCCGGCCGCGCTGCGGAGGCGATCGTGGGCACCGCCCGGTGTCCCGGCCCCCCGCCGCCCGCCGCCCCGCCGTGCCCGCGCCCTCCGCTCCCCCCGGCCGGGGAGGAGCGCACCCGTGCCGACCGACCCCCAGCCCGACCTCGACCCGGCGGAGGCCGCGCTGATCCGCGCCAAGGCCCGGGCGCTGGCCCGGCGGGGCGTGATCCCCCGCGGCGACGCGGCCGACGCCGAGCAGGATCTCGCGCTGGCCGTACTCGCCGCCCGGGTCGGGTTCGACCCCGCCCGCGGCAACGCCGCCGCGTTCGTGCGGACCGTCGTGAACCGGGCGGCCGACCGGCTCGCCCGCGGCCGGTTCGCGGCGAAGCGGCACCCGGGCCGGGTCGTCCCGCTCGCCGCCCTCGCCGAGCTCGCCGACCCGAACGGCGATCCGGCGGGCCGGGCCGCGGACGTGGCGGCGGCCGTCGCGGCCCTCCCGCCCGACCTCCACGCCGTGGCCGAGGCGCTGACGGGCGGGACGGTGGCGGCGGCGGCCCGGGCCCTCGGGGTGTCGCGCGCGTCCTTGTATCCCCGGATCCGCGAGATCCGGTCGTGGTTCGAGCGGGCCGGGCTCGGCGACGACCGGTGACCACACGAGGGAGTTTGGGTGTTGAGTTGGACACTTTTCGCGGCGCCGGGCAACAGAGATGGGTGCGGGCGGTGCCGCGCGGGACCCGCGGGCGGGTGTGCGGGGAGACCGGACACCTCGCGCGGCCGGGGCCGTTCCTGGGTGGGGAAGGCGAGGATGCCGCCGCCCGACCGGAATCGTGATCTCGCCCGAGGGGAGTGACCATGCCGACCGACGTGTTCCGCTACCGGCTGGCCGACCACGTGCCGCCGGAGGAGGCCGAGTCCACACTCGTGCTGTCGATCCTCGCCGTCGAGGCGCTCCACGGCGAGGCCCAGGCCCGGCTCGACGCCGGCCATGCGTTCGACGCCAAGTTACGGACGGTGGTGATCGACGCCACGACCGCCGTGGGGCGGGACTTCAACCGACTGTTCCTGGGGTTCCTGTCGCGCGAGTTCGGCCCGGGCAGCTTCCGGGTCGAGCGCGTCCCGCCGCCGCCGGAGCCCGCCGCCGCCTGACCGACTGACTCACCACTGACGCCGTGACGGCCGCACGCGCCGAACCCGCCCTCGCCGGCGGGCCCGTCCGGGGTGCGCGCCGAGGGAGAGCCTTCGTGCCCGACGACTACCTCACCGCCGCCGACCTGATCGCGCTCGGCATCGACCCGGCCCTCGTCCGGATGTGCTGCCCGTGGGCGACGGAACTCACCGCCCTCGACGGCTCACGATGCTGGGCCGCCGCCGACCTCACCGACCTGCTGACCGGAGGCGCCGTATGACCGCCGTGACGGAGGCCGTCGGCCGCTACCGGGCCGCCGGCTGGAAGACCGTCCCCGTCCACCGCCCCGGCGCAGGGCCGGGCGCCTGTACGTGCGGGCGCCCCGACTGCGACAAGCCGGGGAAGCACCTCGACCCCCGCCACTGGCCGGGCGGGACCGCCGACGCGGCCGCGTTCGAGGGCCGCAACGTCGGCGTGCTCCTCGGCCCCGACTCGGGGAACCTGGCGGACGTGGACCTCGACTGCGCCGAGGCGCGGCGGGCCGCCCCGCACCTCCTCCCGGCCACGCCGGCGACATTCGGCCGCGGCGCCGCCGTCACCCACCACCTGTACGTCCTGGTCGACGGGGCGGCGGCGTTCGCCCGGCTCACCGACCCGGTGCTTCCCGGGGCGGGGGCCACGGTCGTCGAACTCCGGTGGCCCAACGCCGACGACGACACCGGCGTCCCGAAGGCGGCCCAGACCGTCTTCCCGCCGAGCCTCCACCACACCGGCGACACCCTGGCCTGGGCACGCGACGGCGCCCCGGCCGCCGTCCCCGGCGCCGACCTCGCTGCCGCCGTCCGGCGCGTCGCCGCGGCGGTGCTGGTCGCCCGGTACGCGCGGCCGAAGGAGCGGCACGCGCTCGTCCTCCTCCTCGCCAACCTCGGCGTGCGTGCGGGCTGGGCGGACGACGACACCGTGGTGCGGTTCGCCGCCGCCGTGTTCGCGGCGAAGGGCGATGAGGCGATGCTCGACCGCGTCCGCCGCGGGGAGGGGGCGAACGCCGTCACCGACGCCCGCAAGCGGCTGAAGGCCGGCAAGCCCATGACCGGCCTGCCGGCGCTGGCGAAGATGCTCGACCCGGCCCTGCCGACCGCCGACGCCGACGCCGTCGTCGCCCGCGTCCGCGACTGGCTCGGCCTCCCCGACGCTGCCGCCCCGGCCGCCGCCGGCGACGACCCGTGGCCCGACCCGATCCCGCTGTCCCGTCCGGTCGCCGTCCCCCCGTTCCCGGCCGAGGTGCTCCCCGGTTGGGTCCGCGACTGGGCCGCGGCCGTCGCCACCGAGAAGCAGGTCCCCGTCGACCTCCCGGCCCTCCTCGCCCTCGGCCTCGTCGGCGCCGGCCTCGCCCGCAAGGTCGTCGCCCGCCCCCGCCCCGGGTTCGCCGAGCCGGTCAATCTGTTCGTCATGCCCGTCCTCCCGCCCGGCGAGCGGAAGTCCCAGACCCTGGCCGCCGCCCTCGCCCCGGTCCGCGACCTCGAGCGCGAGCTCCGGGACGCCGCCCGCCCGGCCGTCGCCGCCGCCGAGTCCGACTTCCGGGTCGCCGAGGCCCGGGTCAAGGGGCTCGAGGCCAAGCTCGTCAAGGCCGAGGACCCGGACCAGAAGGGCCGCCTCCGGGAGCAGCTGGCCGCCGCCCGGGACGAACTCCTCAAGGTCGAGGTGCCGCCCATGCCGCTGCTGTACACCGAGGACGACACCCCGGACGCGCTCAAGGCCGAGGTCATCCGCCAGGGCGGGCGGCTGACGGTGGCCAGCACCGAGGCCAAGTGCCTGGAGAACATCACCCTGTACTCGGACCGGCCGAACTTCGACGTGTACCTGAAGGGGCACGCCGGGGACGAGCTCAAGACCGGCCGGGTGTCGCGGGGGCGGGCGGCGGTGGCCGACCCGGCCCTGTCGTGCCTCCTCGCCCCGCAGCCGGCGGTGCTCGAGGGGCTGGCGGCGAGCGCGGCGCTGAAGGGGCGGGGGTTCCTGGCCCGGTGGGCGTACGCCCTGCCGGAGAGCCGGGTCGGGCGGCGGGCGGTCGGGGCCCCGGCCGTGCCGGGTGCCGTCCAGGCGACCTACCACCGGCTGCTGCGGGCGGTGTGGGAGACGGGGTACGGGGTCGACCCGGAGACGGGGGCGCCGGCGGCGAGGGTGCTCGGGTTCGACCCGGGGGCGGACGCGGCGTTCCGGGCGTTCGAGGCGGAGGTCGAGCCACTCCTGGCCCCGGGCGGGGCGCTGGGCGGGCTGGCCGGGTGGGGGAACAAGCTGTGCGGGCTGTGCGCCCGCCTGGCGGCCGGGCTGCACGTCGCGGACGCGCTCGGTGACGGGCGGGGGTGGGCGTCGCCGATCGGGGCCGGGGCGGTGACCCGGGCGGCCCGGCTGTGCCGCGGCTACCTGGTGCCCCACGCCCTGGCGGCGTTCGGGCTGATGGGGGCGGACGCGAAGCTGGCGGCCGCCCGGCGGGTGTGGCGGTGGGTGGCCGGGAACCGGCCGGCCGAGTTCACGAAGCGGGATTGTTTCAACGCCCTCCGCGCCCACTTCGAGACGGTGGACCAGCTGCAGCCGGCTCTGGACCTGCTGGAGCGCCACTTCCTCATCCGGGCGAAGGTGTCGCCCGAGCGCGCGGGGCGGGGGCGGCGGCCCAGCCCGGTGTACGAGGTCAATCCCGGGGCGGACGGCGACGGGGGCGGCGACGGCGGCCCGGCTGCGCCCGGTCCGGCGGGCCCGAATTCTGCGTATTGTGCGCGGGGGTTGGACTCGTCCCCCGCGGCCGCAGCGGGCGGCGCCACGAATTCTGCGTATTGTGCGCGGGGTTTTGACCCGCCCCCCCTGGCCGCGCCGGACGACGTCTCGAATTCTGCGTATTGTGCGCGCACTCCCGAGGGCGGGGCCGGCACACCGGTTGGCTCCCGCGCCGCCCCTGGTGCTCAGGACGACCTCGGACCGGGGCCGCACAATCCGCAGAATTCGGAGGCGGCCGATCCGCCCGCGCCGAGGGTGGGCAGAAAGCTCGCGCACAATACGCGGAATTCGATCGCGGCCGGTCCGGGCGAGCCAGGGTGGGGTCAGGAACCCGCGCACAATACGCAGAACTCCGCCGACACGGGCGCGGCTGTGTGGGGTGTGATGCCCGCGCACAATCCGCAGAATTCCACCGGCTCGCTGTGGCCCGGTGCGGCAGCCGAACTCGTCACGGCCCCAGCCGCACTCGCAGCCGTGGCTGCGGCGATCGCCGCGGCGGGCGGCCTGGTCGGGCTGGACACCGAGACGACCGGCCTCGACCACAGCCGCGACCGGGCCCGGCTGCTCCAACTCGCCACCGCCCGGGGGACGTTCCTGATCGACCTGTTCGCCTTCGCCGACCCGGCCGCCGCCTTGGCACCGGTGTTCGAGGCGCTCGCGACCACCGGGGTGGTCGGCCACAACCTGGGGTTCGACACGCCGTTCCTCATGCGCCTCGGGTTCACCCCCGGCCGAGTGATCGACACGATGCTCGCCAGCCAGGTCCTCCACGCCGGCGACATGGCGACGCGGCACGGGCTGCGGGACGTGGCCGCCCGCCACCTCGGGCTGACCCTCGACAAGGAGCTCCAGCAGGCCGACTGGGCGGGCGATCTGACGCCCGACAGGCTCCGGTACGCCGCCCTCGACGCCGAGGTCCCGCTCCGGGCGTGGCCCGAGCTCGCCACCGAGCTGGAGGCGGCCCGACT
>JAFKFQ010000523.1 GCA_017308215.1 bacterium
GCGGGCTGCCGCCGGCGCCCGCCCCCGCGCCGGACTTTGCGCCGGGCCCCGGGGGGCCCCCCGGGGCGGCGGGCGGGGCTTCGGGCTAGGCGCCCGCCGGCCGCCCGCCGCGCGGGACGCGGACGTCCTTCGCCGTGGCGACGTGGCGCACGACGATCTCGCCGTCGCCGGTGCCGTCGGCGGCGCCGACGCTGTAGGCGACGTACCGCCCGTCGGGCGAGAGGGTGACGCCGGTCGCCGCCTTCCAGGCGTCGTAGTCGGCGTGGGTGAGCACCTTCTTCTCCGCCGGCTGGCCGGCGGCGGGGACGGTGGAGACGGCGAGCAGGCCGAACAGGGCGGCGGTCGCCACCAGCGCGCGGCGGTGTCGGGCTGGGGTCACGAGTCGGCTCCCGGAGGTGCGGTACGGGTGGGAGAGCGGAGGGTTATTATTCACGAACCCCCGCCGGGTGCCAGTCCCGACTCCGCGCTGTCCGGCGGCCGGCGCGCCCGCTATCAGAAGGGTGACGGGTGCGGTCGTGTGGTGCGGCACTCCGTGCCGCGGCGGCGCGGGTGCTTCCGCGCTGCTTCCGAAGGCATCCGACGGGAAGCGGCACGGGGTGCCGCCCCACACGACCGCCGACCAGCCCCATCCTCTCCACCGCCCCCCTTCACCCCACGGCGTGGACCCATGACCCGCGGCCCGCCCGCCCTCGTCCTGGTCGCGCTGCTCGCCGGCGCGGCGCTCGCCCCCGCGCAACAGCCCGCCGCCGTTACCACCCCGAAGGCGTTCTTCGGGTTCCACATGGGCGACGACTACTGCCTGGCGAACTACCAGCAGTTCAAGGCGTACTGGGAGAAGCTGGCCGGCGAGTCGGACCGGCTCCGGCTCGCCACCATCGGCACCACCGCCGAGGGGCGGCCGCAGCTCGCCGCCGTCGTCACCTCGCCCGCGAACCACCGCCGGCTCGACGCGCTGAAGGCGGTCTCGCGCCGGCTCGCGCTCGCCGACGGCGTCACCGAGGCCCAGGCCGGGCAGCTCGCGGCGGGCGGCAAGGCGGTGGTGTGGATCGACGGCGGCCTCCACGCCAGCGAGACGCTGTGCGCCCAGGTGCTCGTCGAGACCGTCTACCAGTTCCTCGCCGCGGACGACGCCGAGACGCGCCGCGTCCTCGACGACGTGGTGATCCTGTTCGTCCACGCCAACCCGGACGGGCACGACCTCGTCGCCGACCACTACATGAAGGAGGCGGAGCCGGCGAAGCGCACGCTCGCCGGCCTCCCGCGGTTGTACCAGAAGTACGTCGGGCACGACAACAACCGCGACTTCTACGCCAACACCCAGGCCGAGACGAAGAACCTCAACCGGTTCATGTACCGGGAGTGGTTCCCGCAGGTCATGTACAACCACCACCAGTCCGGCCCGCCCGGCACGGTGCTGTTCTGCCCGCCGTTCCGCGACCCGTTCAACTACTTCTGCGACCCGCTCGTCCTCAACGGCATCGACTCCGTCGGCGCGGCGATGATGCAGCGGTTCCTCGTGGAGGGGAAGCCCGGCGCGACGAGCCGGTCCGGGGCGCCGTACTCGACGTGGTTCAACGGCGGCCTCCGCACGACGGCGGGGTTCCACAACATGATCGGCATCCTCACCGAGACGGTCGGCGGCCCGACGCCGTCGAGCATCCCGCTGGTCGCGGCGAAGCAGCTGCCGCGGGGCGACTACCTCGCCCCGGTCGCGCCGCAGAAGTGGCACTTCCGGCAGTCGGTGGACTACTCGGTGACGGCGAACAAGGCGATCCTCGACTACGCCTCGCGGCACCGCGAACAACTGCTGTTCAACATCTGGAAGATGGGGAACAACGCGATCGAGCGCGGCAGCCGCGACAGCTGGACGGTCACGCCCAAGGTCGTCGAGGCGGCGCAGGGCGCGGCCGCCAAAGGCGGGAAGGGCGCGAAGGACGCGCCGAAGGGCGGGGCGGACTTTGCCAAGCTGTTCCGCGACCCGGCCCGCCGTGACGCCCGCGGGTACATCCTCCCGGCCGACCAGCCGGACTTCCTCACGGCGACGAAGTTCGTCAACGCGCTGCTCGGCACGGGCGTGACGGTCCACCGGGCGACGGCCGACTTCGAGGCGGCGGGGAAGCGCTACCCGAAGGGGAGCTACGTGGTGAAGGCCGCGCAGGCGTTCCGCGCCCACGTCCTCGACATGTTCGAGCCGCAGGACCACCCGAACGACTTCGCCTACCCCGGCGGTCCGCCGGTCCGCCCCTACGACTCCGCCGGCTACACGCTCGCGTACCAGATGGCGGTGAAGTTCGACCGGATTCTCGACGGCTTCGACGGCCCGTTCGAGGCGGTCACGGCCGAGGCGCTCGCCCCGCCGCCCGGACGAGTGGTCGGCGCCGACGGCGCGACCGGGTTCGTCCTCGGCGTCGAGACGAACGACGCCTTCCGCGCCGTGAACCGGCTCCACAAGGCCGGCCAGGAGGTCCGCCGCCTCCAAGCGCCCGCCGACGTGGGCGGCACGCGCCTCCCGGCGGGCACGTTCTTCGTCCCGCGGAAGCCGTCCACCCTGCCCGTGCTGGAGTCGATCGCCGCCGACACCGGCGTGACGTTCCGCGGGAGCCCGGCGGCGCCGGGCGCGGGGGCGGCGGCGCTGAAGCCCGCCCGCGTCGCGCTGTGGGACAAGTTCGGCGGGTCGATGCCGTCCGGCTGGACGCGCTGGCTGCTGGAGCAGTTCGAGTTCCCGTACCGGGTCGTGTACGCCCCCGAGCTCGACCGGGGCGACCTGCGCGAGCGGTACGACGTGCTCATCCTCGTGGACGGCGCCTACGGCGACGGCCCCGGTGGTGGCGGGGGCGGCGGAAAGGGCGGGTTCACGCCGGCCCCGGACGCGCCGGACGACGCCGGCAAAGCGCCGACGGGGCCGGTGGCGCAGCGCGGCAGCATCACGAAGGCGACGACGGTGCCGCAGCTGAAGCGCTTCCTCGACGCGGGCGGCACGGTGCTGACGATCGGCAGCTCGACGAAGCTGGGGGCGGAGCTCGGCGTGCCGGTGGCGAACTACCTGACCGAGGTGGACGACAAGAACGAGCCGAAGGCGCTGGCCTCGACGAAGTTCTACGTGCCGTCGTCGGTGCTGCGGGTGCGGGTGGACCCGGCGAGCCCGCTGGCGTGGGGGCTGGGCGAGCACGCCGACGTGATGTTCTCGAACAGCCCGACGTTCCGGCTGACCAACGGCGCCGACGCGGCGGGCGCGCGGCGGGTGGCGTGGTTCGACACGGCCACGCCGCTGCGGAGCGGGTGGGCGTGGGGCCAGCAGCACCTGGAGGGCGGGACCGCGGTGGTGGACGCCCGGGTCGGCCGCGGCCGGCTGGCGCTGTTCGGCCCGCAGGTGCTGTTCCGCGGCCAGCCGCACGGCACGTTCCGGCTCGTGTTCAACGGGATCGTCCAGTCCGGCGTGCCGGCGGAGTGACCGTCCCGGCGAGCCGTTCGTGGTTCATTGGAGTTGGTCTGGTGGGGCCGGCGTCTCGCCGGCCCCACCAGCGCGAGCCACACCGCGGGCGAACCAAACCCCCGCCCGGCTGGTCCGTCCTGTGGTGCGAGTGTACGAGGGCGCCGC
Organism: bacterium; assembly: GCA_017308215.1. Taxonomy (GTDB): domain Bacteria; phylum Planctomycetota; class Planctomycetia; order Gemmatales; family Gemmataceae; genus Urbifossiella. The sequence continues at coordinate 3,599 of JAFKFQ010000523.1, forward strand.
GGCGCGAGCGGGGGGCGCGGATGGCGGTCAGCGTGACGTGTCGGTTCTGCGGGGCGACCATCCACCCACCGGGGGGACGGGCCGAGGGGGTCACCCACTGCCCCTGGTGCGCCAAAGACCTCCGCCCAGAACCGACACCGCCGCCGGCCCCGGCCGCCCCACGACCCGCCGCCGGTCCGCCGCCCGCGGCGTCGTCCCCGCCACGGACCGGCATCCCCGAGCCGGTCGTCGCGGCGCTCATCCTCGCCGGCAGCGCGGTCGCCGCGGTCGGGGCGTTCTTCGCCGCCCGCTGGCTCGTGATCGCCGTTGGGTAGCACTCGTTTTGGTGGGACCGGCGTCCCGCCGATCGTGCCGGACGGGCGGGACGCCGGTCCCACCAAAACGAGTCAGCGAACCTCGGGCCGCGGCGGCAGGTCGAACCAGTGGAGCTGTTGGCGGCTGTAGTCGTGGATCACGAGCGCCCGCCCGTCCGGCGTGAGCCGGAACGTCGGTCCGCTCCGGTTGCGCGTCGTCACCGTCGCCCGGCCGACCGCCGCCCCGGTCGCCACGTCCACCACCGCCACTACCACGTCGTTCCCGACCGGCGCCACCGCCCGCATCACCGCCGCCAGTCGGCCGTCGGGGGAGAGCGACACCGGCGACGTGTCGAGGTACGCCGGCCCGAACGCGCGCACCGGCCGCCCGGTCGCCGCGTCCAGCACCGCCACCTGCGCCCGGTCCGGGCCGATCGCCGGGCCGGTGTAGCTGAGCACCCGGCCGTCGGCGCTGAGGTCCGTCACCTCGGGGTTGCGGCCACCGATCCCGCGCGGCAGGTCGAACGCGCCGTCCGGTTCGCCCGTCGGCAGCTTGAACCAGCGGCAGCGGCCTGAGTGTTCGGCGAGCAGCACGCGCGTGCCGTCCGCCGTGAAGTGGACCGTGCCGCCGCCCCACTCGGTCGAAACGACCACCTTCTCGGTCGCCCGATCCGCCACCCGTACCGGCAGCGCCCCGCCGAGGGCGGCGGCGAGGTGCCGGCGTCCCGCCGCGAGGTACCGCCGGTCCGCGGACAGGCGAACGTAGGTCGCCGTGTCCGCGCCGCGGAAGTCCGGCAGTTCCGGGAGTGGGAGCGGGTCGGCGAGGCGCCGCGCCCGCCCCGGGTCGAGGAGGGGAATGTCGCGCACGTCCGCCCCGACGGTCTCGCCGCGCCCGCCCGGCACCACGGCCCGTGCCGGGGCGCCGGCCGCACCGCCGGGCGTCACGGCACCGGTCCGCGCGTCCACGACCGCGTGCAGCCCGGTGAACGTGTTGGCGACGAGCACCCGCCCGCGAGCGTCCGGGTAGACGCCGGCGATGGTGCTGCCGGTCGGCACGTCGGCCGTCCACCGCGCGACGAGTCCGCCGCCGACGGCCGGTTCGGGCCGTAGCGGTACGCGCTCGATGAGCACTGGCGGCGGGCGGTCGGGGATCGCGGCCGCCGGGCCGGCGTCGGGGACGGGGAAGACGGCGAGTTGACGCGCCCCGCGGAAGAACACGGCCACGTCCTTCCCGTCGGGCGAGAACTGGGCGTGCGCGGGCTCGTGCTGCGCCCCCGGCGGGTGGGCGATCCGCCCGAGCACGCGCCAGCCGTCGGTGGCGAGTACGTCGGTGTACCACGCGAGCGTGTTCGGGTCGCGGCCCGCCACCGCGGCGACCCGGCCGTCCGGCGACAGCGCCGCCCCGGAGCCCGGCTGGTACGGGAACGCCGGCAGCCGCGACACGACCGCGCCGGTCGCGCCGTCGATCAGCACGACCCCGGCGATGTGCCCGGGGAGCGCGCCGCTGTAGAGCATCCGCCGGCCGTCGGCCGACGCGCCGGGTACCCGCGCGGTCATCGCCCGCACGCCGTCGCCCGCCGCCCACTGCGCCTCGACCCCGCCCGACGGCAGCTTGTACCACGTCGCCTTCCCGAGGCCGTCGAGGACGAACAGCTTCGACTCGTCGCGGGTGAACGCGAGGTGCCCGCCGGGCGTGAGAGCGCCCCAGGCCGCGCTCACCACCACCTTCCCGGTCGTCGTGTCGAGGACGCGGAACGGGCCGGCCGCTACACCGCCGTCGCGGCGGGCGACGGCGGTGTAGCGGCCGGTCGGCGAGACGGCGTGCGCCAACCCGGTCTGCCCGCGGGCGGCCGGTGGGAGGTCGGCGAACGCCAGGTCGTCGGCGCGCCGCCCGGTCGCGGC
>JAFKFQ010000524.1 GCA_017308215.1 bacterium
TCGGGGGTGACCACGAACTCGGCCCGGCCGTCGCCGTCGAGGTCGGCCGCGGCGACGTACCCGCCGCCCAGGAAGTCCCCGCCGAACGGGTCGAACGGCCCCACCAGCAGGGCCCGGTTGTCCGCCCCGCTCACCACCGCCACCCGCAGCGGCACGCCCGGTCCGGTCACCAAGACCGAGTCCGGGGTACCGTCCCCGTCGATGTCGGCGGCGGCCGTCCGGACGGCGCCGCCGGCACCCCCGAACGGGTTGGCGATGGTCACCGGGGTGGCGGAGTACTGCCCGGTCGCGCGGTCCGGGGCGAACACGACGACCTGGCCATCGGCCGCCCCGCCGACCACCACCGTCGGAGGGAGTTGCCCCGCGCCCCGCCCCGGTTGGGGGGCCACGTCCGGCGGCGGAATCCGGAGTGTGACCCGGGCGACCGCGGTCGAGTGGCCGTCTGTCACGGCGTACCGGAATGTCGCCTCCCCCCCGAAGTCCGCGGCTGGGGTGAAGGTGAAGCTCCCGTCGGCCCGCACCACGAGATCCCCCCGCCCACTCTCGAGCACGACCGACTCGGGGACCAGGGCCAGAGCGGGTGAGTCCGGGTCGTGGTCGTTGGCCAGCATGCCCGGGGCCGGAACGTCCACCACCCGCCCCGACCCGGCGTCGTACGCGTCGTCCCGGGCGACCGGGGCGGCCAGGACCGCCAGCGCCACCGTGACCGGCTCACTGACGCGTGCCGGCCGCCCGCCCGAGCCGGCGTCCCGCACCACGTAGTCGAAGTCGTCGGGGCCGTGATACCCCGGGTCCGGCGTATAGGTCACGTCCCCTGTCGCCGGGTTGAAGCCGGTAATCCGCCCATTCGACGGAGGACGGGTGACCTCGAACGTCAGTGACGGCCCGACCCCGCCGTCGCCGGTCAGCCCGCGGAGCCGCAGGCTGACCGGGCCGGTCTGCGGCGTCTCGGCGAACGCCGGTAGGCCGAGGGGCGGGCGACTGACCGGGCCGAACCGCCGGCCGAACACGCCCGCCCCCGACCCGTCCTGGCCCTCGCCGGCCCAAACGGCCGCGAACGTCTCGCCGCCCGGCGCCATGACGGCCCGGGCGTCCGTCTGGAGACCCGATGCCAGCTGACTGAGCGGGGCCGCGGCACCCAGCGGGGTGCCGTCGGCCGCATACCGACGGAACCGGACACCCCCGCCCTCGTCCCAGACGACCACGAACCCGCCCCCGGCCGCCGCCACGTCCGGCCGCATCCCCGTCCCCCCGGCCACCACGACCTCGGCCGCGTCGATCGGGGCGAGTGCCGACGTGAACCGCCGGACCCGGATGCCGTCAGTCCCGAAGTCCCGCCCCCCCCACGCGACCACGACCCCGCCGCCGGTGACGGCCAGGCCCGGAGGGGTGTGGCGGGCGATTGGGCCGGTCACGTTCACCTGCACGTCGCCGGTCAGCGGCTGCCCGGCCGCGTCGAATCGCCGGGCCACCACGTTTCCGCCCTCACTCGGGGTCGGCGAACTGAGCCACGCGACGACGAACTCGCCCCCCGGTTCGACGGCAACGGCCGGCCCCACCTGGCTCCCGGGGGTCCCGGCGTTGACGCGGAACTCCGCCGGGTCGAGCGGCCGGCCGGCCGCGTCGAACCGCCGGGCCGCCACCTCGTAATACGGCGCGCCGAACGGGTTGCCCGTCTGCCAGGCGACGACGAAGTTCCCCTGCCCGTCCACCCCGACGGCCGGGGTGACGACGGTCTGAAAACTCGTGGTGTTGACCTGGACGGGGGCCGGGTCGAGCGGGGTGCCGTCGGCGGCGAACCGGCGAAACACCACGCTGTTGCCGGACGCGCTTTGGTTCCAGACCACCACGAACCGCCCGTCCAGCGCAACCGCGACGTCCGGGCCGGTGTGAAAGACGGTCCCCGATCCGACGGCCACGGGCCGGTCGGCCGGGTCGAGGGGAGTGCCGTCGGCGGCGAACCGACGGAAGTAAACGCCCGGCCCGTGAGGCCCCGCGCCCTGCCAGACCACGACGAAGTTGCCCCCGGCGTCGGCCGCCACGCCCCCGGGGCGCTGGTCGCCCAGCGTCGTCGCGGTGACGCCGAACTCGTCGGACGGGACCCGGATGGACTTGGCGAACTCCGACGTGCCCCCGGCCGTGGTCGCGGTCGCGCTGACCACCGTGCCCGGGCCGAGCACTCCCGGTCCTTCGAAGTCGAACGCCACGCTCCCGGTCGCGTCGGTGATCACGTCCCGGGAGAACCAGAACACCTGCCCCTCGCCGTAGCCGGTCGCGTCGGGGCTTCCGGGCGAGGTGAAGAACCGGAGCGTGACGGCGGTGCTCGGAGTCGTGCCGACGTAGCCGCGGATCGCGGTGGTGGCCGCGCCCGCTGCGGCGTTGATGAGGACGGGGAAATTCTGGAGCCCGTTCGCGCCGGCGTCGGTATCGCCGCTGTCGTTCGGGGTGACCCCGGCCGGGCCGAGGTCGATGCCCAGGCCGGCGTTGTTGTAGATCGCGTTCTCCCGAACCTCGTTGCCGCTCCCGGATTCGATCCGGATTCCGATTCCGGCCCCGAACGTGTCCCGGATCGTATTCCGGTCCCCGGCCGCCGGCCCGCCGATGACCGTGCCGGACGCGTTGCTGTCGATGCGGATGCCGAAGTCGGCATTCTCCGAGATGGTGTTTCCGGTGACGACCACCCCGGTCGTCGTGGGCCCGTACACCCGGACACCGCCGACGTTTCCCGTGATCGTGTTGCCGAGTGCGCCCGCCCCGCCGATTCGGTTCCCGACGCCGGCGGTCGAGACCCCCATGGCACCGTTCGACGAGATCACGTTGCCGGTCAGAGTGTTGCGGTCCCCTGCCAGCAGAACCCCCATCCCCGCGTGATACCGGATGGTGTTACCCTCGATCGCGTTGGCGGTGCCGCCGACCAGGACACCGGCGCCGGGCATGCGGCTGTTTCGGGCTACCCCGATCTCGTTCCCGCGGATGACGTTCCCGACCCCGAGCGCGTACACCCCCCCGTAGCCATTGTCGGCGACAACATTCCCCTCGCCCGCGGCGCCGCCGATCCGGTTGTTGTTCCCGTTGACGTCGAGCCCATACCCGCCGTTCCCGATCACGACCGGCCCGGTGCCGAACCCGACCCGGTTGTTAACGACGACCGCACCGGAAGCGTCGAGGACCACGCCGCTCCCGCGGTTGCCGGCGATCACATTCGCCCCGAACGGTGCGGCGCTCCCGATGACGGCACCGGGGGACTCGATCCAGATCCCGTCCAGTTCATTCGGGACGGCCAGACCGCCGACGTGGCTGGCCCCGATCCGGTTGCCCAGGATCCGCGCCCCGGCAGACTCCCCGCTCACGGAAAGGCCGTACCCGCCGTTGCCCGAAATCGTGTTCCCCTCGCCCTCGGCGGCCCCGCCGATCACGACCCCGGGCGAGTCCTTGATTTCGACCCCCGTGCCGCCATTGCCACGGTCCCGCTCCCCGGTCCGGTCGACCCCGACGAAGTTGCCCCGGACCGTCACCCCGGTGGCCCCGTCGAGGACGACGATGCCGCCGTGGGCATTGGCCGAGACGAGGTTGCCCCGGTCGATGCCGCCGCCGACGAGAACGTTCGCCCCGCCGACGAGGGCGATGCCCCACCCCCCGTTCCCGAGCGCCCCGTCCCCGTCCAATTTGGTCCCGATCCAGTTGTTCTGGAAGACGAGGTTGGTCGCGCCTTCGGCGTAGATGCCGTGCTGGGCGTTCCCAGAGACGAGGTTTCGATCAGCCGGGGCGAGACCGCCGATGGTGACCCGGGCGGAATTGACAACGGCGATCCCGACACCCTCGTTCGGGAGAGCGGCCGTTCCGCTACTATTCGTCCCGACGTTGTTCCCGCTCACCACCGTTGCGGGGGCCATGCTGAGGAAGATGCCGTGCCCGCCGGTGGGACCGCCCCGGGCCGTGCCGGCCACCGTGTTCCCGATGATCCGGGTTCCGCTGGCGTCGGTGACGTTAATCCCCAGCATCTTGTTCGGGATCGCGACCGTCCCCGCCGGGTTGGTGCCGATGCGGTTGCCCTGGATCAGGTTGCCCGAAGCGTTGGGCAAGCCCACGACGATCGCGGCCGGTGCGTACACGACGGAGTAGGAGGACTCCTCGAGCCCGAAAAGGAGTGCCCCGTCCGGGTTGGTTCCGGCGATGGTGTTCCCGCGGATCACATTGTCCGGGGAGTCCCAGACGCGGACCGCCGAGCCCACGTGCCCGAGCGACTGGCCGTTCAGGGTGCTGGTGCCGCTCGGTAGGACCCCGAAGAAGTTTCCGACCACCGAATTGTTTGAACTAACGAAGTCCTGGATCGCAACCCCTTCCAGGTTGGAGTAGAACGTGTTCGCCTCGTTCGCCCCGTCGCCCCCGACCCGGTTCATGCTCACCCGATCCAGCAGCACCCCTTGATTGCCGTGGTGGCGGATGCTGTTATTCACGACCTGGACCAGCCGGGAGTTCCCCGTCGGGGCGTCGAGCCCGGGCTGGTTCCGGACGAGGACACCAACCGTGTTGTGGGCGATCACATTGCCCAGGGTCGGGGCGGCCACCCCGACCCGATTGACCCGGTCCCCGCCGGCATTCAGGAGCACGATGCCGAACTTGTTGCCGACGATCGTGTTCCCGGCGATCTCGTTCCCGTCGGTGAACTGGTCCTGGAGGCGGATGCCGTCGATGGTGTTGCCGACGACGTAGCAGTGGCGGATCGAGTTGGTCCCGGACCCGGTGTCGAGTTGTAGGCCGATCCGGTTGCTTGCGAGGCCGGTCCCTTCGGCGACCGCCCCGAAGTAGCAGTTGGCGATGAACGCGTTGTCCGTCTGGAGGAGCCGCACCCCACGCTCCCACCCGTTGAACACCAGCCCCTCGACCGTGCTCCCGTCGGCGTTGTCCAGCCGCAACCCGGACTCGCCGATCCCGGCAACCGCCCCGCGAATCTCCACCCCCGGGAGGCCGCCGGCCCCCCGCGCCCCGTTCACATCCACCGCTTCGGTAATCCGCGGCAGGGTGGTGGCAGGAGTGATCACCACCATGCCCTCGGTCGGCCGGGGGAGAACCTGCTCCTCCGGGCCGCCCGCGTCCACCCGGTACGCCCCCAGCTGCTGGGCCGGGAGCCGGGTGAAGTCGAAGGCGATCGTGTCGCGGCCGGGGCGGGCGTTGGCGTCGGTAATCGCCTGCCGGAGCGACCCGGCCCCGCCGTCGCTGGTGTTGGTGACCCAGAACGTGGCGGGGACCGAGCGGTTTTCGAGCAGCTCCACCGCGGGCCGGACGGCGAGGGCTTTGCCCATCGGCTTCATCTCCTGGAAGGCGGTGGCACTGCGGGAAAGGGTGGCACCGGCGTGCGGCAATCCGAATGGGGGCCGCGCTGCCGGTGCCGGCTCATCCGACGAAGACGCCGTCGGGGAGGGCGGCCCCGCCGAACGGGTCGAGGTCGGCCGCCGCCGGCTCGCCGCCGCCGGCGAGGTCCTTGCCGAGGTACACCCGCACCTTCGCCGGCCGCCCGGCCCCGCTCCCGACCGCCACGTCCGCCCGCCCGTCCCCGTCCGCGTCCGTCACCCCGACCCGCGCCCCGCCCCGGTCGCTCAGGTCGCCGCCGGCGAAGAAGTTGGCCACCGGGGCCGCCTGCGCCCCGGCCGCGTCCCCGGCGCTGACCAGCGCCCCGCTCAGGACGAACACCCGCGGGGCCCCGCCGGGGCCGCCGCCGAACACGAGATCCGCGAACCCGTCCCCGG
>JAFKFQ010000261.1:0-43547 GCA_017308215.1 bacterium
GCGGGGGGGGAACGAGGGACAAGAGGAGAACCCGCGGATCGGCCACCACACGCCGCGCCTGTCACGGCGCCTTCGCCGCGCGTTCGGCGAAGCGGTCGAGCGCCACCACCGCCGCCCGCGGGCCGGCGTCGCGGGCCAGCGCGCAGATCAGCTTCACCGCCTCGAACGTCGGATCCTCGACGACCAGGCACGACGGGTGGGCGAGGAAGTCGAAGCACCCGCCGGTCCGCACCGCCTCCGCGACCGCCAGCCGGACCGCCTTCAGGAACCACTCCAGCTTCCAGTAGTGCGTGCGGAACGCGGTCACGTCGCTGACCGGGCTCATCGGCACCTCGACCAGCCCCGACGGGTACGCGAACGGCTGCGCCGCCGCCTGCGCCCGCACGATCGCGGCGTACACGTCGTCGCCGGGCTCGGCCTTCGGCGTGCCGCTCGGGTGCGGCGGGTACAGCGAGCTGACCCACGCGAACCCCTGCCGCACGAGCATCCGCTGGAGGTCGGCGCGGTCGCGCAGCCCGTTCGCAAACCCGCCCGGCGTGCGGAACCCGGCCGGCGTGATGCCGCACCGCTCGCGCAGCGCCAGCGTCGCCGACTCGACGTTCTGCTCGATCACCTCGGGCACGGTCTTGCCGCGGACGAGCCAGGGGGCACGGCGGAAGCGGAACTGCACGTCGTCCATCCGCGCCGCGAGCAGGTTGACGTGGTCGTAGGTGTGATTGCCGACCGGGTGCCCGGCCGCGGCGAGGGCGCGCAGCCAGCCCACGTCCTCCTGCTCCAGCGTCTGCCCGAGCGCGAAGAAGTGGACCAGCCCGCCGTGCTCCCGCGCCACCTCGGCGGCGCGGACCGCGTACCGCTTCGTGTCGGCGTCGAGGTCGCCCTTGCGGTAGTTCCACTCGGTCATCCCGCGGCGCGGGTACTCGGCCGACATCTCCAGGTCGAGCGTGATCGCCAGCAGCGCCGGCCGCGGCCGCGGCTGGGCGACGGACAGCCCGGCGGCCGACGCGACCCCGCCGGCGGCGACGGCGGACAGGAACCGGCGGCGCGAGACGGGCACGGGTCACCTCCCCGGCTGCTGGAGGTAGCGGAACAGGTCGCGGCGGTCCTGCGGGGTGAGCGGGTCGAGTAGCTTTTCGGGCATGAGCGACACCGACAGGTCGCGGACCGATTCGACTCGGTCGCGCGGCACGCGCACACGCTCGGCCTTCGCGTCCACGAGCGTCAGACTCGCGCCGTCCTGCCCGGCGACGATCCCGGTGCGGACCACGCCGTCGTCGGTGCGGACTGCCACCGGCACGTACTGGGCGCGGACGACGGCGCTCGGATCGACGACGCTCGTGAGGAGCCACGCGGTGTCGGCGCGGCTGGTGTTCGTGAGGTCCGGCCCGACCGTGCCGCCTTTGCCGAACAGCTTGTGGCACGCCCCGCAGTGCTGCGCGAACAGCGCTTTGCCGCGGGCCGCGTCGCCGGGGCCGGCGCGCAGGTCGTTGCTGAAGCGCCGCACCTCGGCGAGTTTTTCTTCCGCCGTGCCCGGCGTCACACGGCCCCAGTGCTTGCGGACCGTCGCGTCGATGCCCGCGTCACCCAGCAGTGCGAGCAGCCTCACCTGCTCGACCGGCACGTCGGCCGGCGCGACCTTACCCGTAGCGACGAGCGCGAGGAAGTCGCGCGCCCACTCGCGGCGGGCGAAGACGGCCTGCCGCGCCCGCGGCTTCAGCGCCGCCGGCAGCGTCGGGTACGCCGCCACGACCGCCTCGCCGACGCCCGCCCCGCCGACGCGCCCGAGCACGGCGAGCGCCCGCGCCTGGACCGCGGCGTCCTTCGACGCGAGGTGCGGGAGGACGCCGCGGGTGTCGGCTTCGGTGCCGACTTCTTCCAGCAGTTCGAGGCGCTCTAGCAGGAGTTGCCGCGGCGTGTCCGGGTCGGCGAGTTCCCGGTGAATCTCTTCGGCCGGCCCTTCGCCAATTCGGTACGCGAGGCGCGTGAGGAGTGGGCTCGACGGCCCCTGCCACCACGTCCGTCGGACCAACTCCGTCAGCGCTTCGGTCGCCGGCTCGACCTTGCGGCGCGGCGGCGGGATGTCGCCCGTCGGCGCGGCGAGCGCCTCGAACAGCCCGCCCTGCCCGACCGCCGCCGGCCCGACGGCGCGCTCGGCGAGGCCGCGGTCGAGGTGCTCGAAGAGCGGCTTCTGATCGACCGCCGGCCGACTGGTGATGAGCCGGGCCGCCGCGTCGTAGCCGAGGGCGGTCCCCTCCGCCGCGTAGCGGCGGACGAGCCGCGCCAGGTTCGCCTGGAACAGTACCCGGTTCCGCTCGGAGCGGGCGAAGAACGCGACCACGCGCTGGTGGTCGGAGATCGCCTTGTCTTCGAGTGCCCACCACAGCAGCCACGGCACCACGGGGTCGGTGGCGTCGGCGTCGCGCAACAGGAACTGCATGATGATGGGCCACGCCTGCTCGCCCGGGAGCCGCTTCGCCGTGCAGGCGAGCTGCGCCCGCACCACGACGCTCGGGTCCGCCTTCGCCAGTTCCGCGAGCCGCGCGGCGAGCCGCGGCGGGACCGTCTTCTTGTCGCCGAGCAGTCGTACGGTCCACGCACGGATGTGTTCGGCCGGGTTCGCCAACAACTCCTCTGTGAACGCCTCATCGAGCCCGCCGCCGGCGTGGAGCGCCCACAGCCCGCGCAGCGCGAGGCGCGGTTCCTTGTCGCGGGCGAGTTCCTTCAGCGCCGGCCACGACTCGCGCCCGCCCTTCTCGGCGAGGAGCACGCGCGCCCGGTCGGCGTGCCAGCCGTTCGGGTGCCGCAGCCGGGCGACGAGTTCGGCCGGCGCGAGCGCGCCGAGGTCGAGCTTCGGCGCCGGCTTCGCGCCCGCCGCCTGGACGCGGTAGATGCGGCCGTTCGAGCGGTCCCAGTCGGCGTCCGGGTCGGGGTGGGCGGTGCGCTTGTCGTAGAAGTCGCTGACGTACACCGCGCCGTCCGGCCCGAGGCACAGGTCGGTGGCGCCGAACCACGTGTCCTTGCTGTCCACGAGCAGCCCGCGGAACGTCGCCGTCACCGTCGCACCGCTCGGCGCCAACTCCCAGCTCGACGCCGTGTGGCGGAGGAAGTCGCCGGCGAGGAAGCGGCCGCGGAACCGCGCCGGGAAGCTGTCGCCGCGGTACACAGTGCCACCGGTGGTCGGCCCGCCGGTCGGCGCGTTGTGCGCGACGTGCGACAGGTGGCCGTAGGCATAGGGGTTGTGCAGCGGGCCGTGCTTGCCGACGTTCTTCAGGTAGTAGGCGCCCTGCAGCGCGTGCCAGAACAGCCCGAGGTTCGACGAGTAGAACAGGTTCCCGGCGTCGTCGAACGTGAGGCCGAAGACGTTCCCGCCGCCTTCGCAGAACAGCTCGAACTCGCGCGTGACCGGGTGGTACCGCCACACCCCCTGCTGGAACTCGACGCCGCGGACGCGACACGTCGTCGTGCTGCCGTTCAGCCCGTACAGCCAGCCGTCCGGCCCCCAGGTGAGGTGGTTGGCCAGCGACTGCGCGTCCTCCATGCCGAAGCCGGTGAGGAGCACCTCGGGGTCGGCGTCGGGCACGTCGTCGTGGTCACGGTCGGGGTAGAAGAGGAGGTACGGCACCTGGAGCACGAACACCCCGCCGTGGCCGAACTCGACCCCGGTGCAGAGGTTCAACCCACTCACGAAGTCCTTGAACACATCGGCGCGACCGTCGCCGTCGGTGTCTTCACAGATCGTAACGCGGTCGGCGCCGCGCGGCCCCTTGGGCGGCGGCTCGGGGACGCGGTCGTAGACGGTGCGCGACCAGCGGTCCACCGCGACGCGCTTGAGGCCGGCGGGGTTCGGGTACTGGAGGTACTGGATCGTCCACACCCGGCCGCGGTCGTCGCACTTCACGAAGATCGGCTGCCGCACGTCCGGCTCGGCCGCGAACGGCGTCACCTGCAACCCGTCGGCGGAGACCATGCGCTTCGCCGCCTCGGCCGGCGGGACGCCGCCGGGCTGGGCGGGCGCCGGCAGCGTGGCCGCGAGGGCGATGACCAGGAGGGCAGCGGTGCGATAGCACATCGGGCACAGTGTACCGCACCTCACCGCTCACCGCGATCATCGGCGGAGAGGACCGAGGCGCGAGGGACGGGATCACACCCGCAACACCGCGGACGCCGTCCCGGGGCGTTCAACCGAGTGCAAATGTTCCTCATACTGACGGCGGTAGACGATGTGTGCGGCGTTGATGACGAGCTCGCATGTTGCGGCCGGCCAGTCGAGGCGGTTCGGCCTGGGCGAGAACGGGTTCAACCCGTCGCTGCCGACCGGGCACTCGGGGGGCGTGCCCAAACGGTGGAAGCGGGTGAAGTACGAGTAGCCGCGGTGCCGTTCGAGCGGACCCCCACCAGCGGCGATTTGCTCGGCGACTTGCGGGAGGCTGGCGGCGGCAGGTGGACCGCGTGCGGGGTGCTGGGCACTGCCGGCACCTCCACCAGCAGGGGGCAAGGCGGCCCGTCCGGGGCCGGCAAAGCCTGGCGCCTACTTGTACGACCCGCCGCCGTACTCGCCGGGGTGGCCCCGGATTGAGCGAGTGTTCGAGCAGGTCAAGCACTACGACATGCCGACCCCGCAAGGCGGGCGAGGACGGGTTCGAGACCTGCCGACGGCGGCCCCGGGCCAAAGGTGACAGCGAACCACGGCTCGCTGCTTAGAAATGTGAAAGTACTGTCGCGCCCCGGGCTCCGACTGACCGCCCGGGCTCAGCCCGTCGCGGGCGGGGCGGCGGTGAGCGGGTGGGTGCGCTCGAACACGGCGATCTTGTCCATCCGGCGGGTGTGGCGCCCGCCCTCGAAGTCGGTCGAGAGCCACGCCCGGACCATCTTGTCGATCAACTCCTCGCCGATCAGGTCGGCCGACAGGCACAGCACGTTGGCGTCGTTGTGCCGGCGGCTCATCTCGGCGTCCATCACGTCGCGGCAGTTCACCGCCCGCACGCCCGCCACCTTGTTCGCCGCCATGCACATGCCGTGGCCGGTGGCGCACAGGAGGATCCCGCGGTCGGCCGCGCCCGCCGCCACCCGCTGCGCCACCACGAACGCGTAGTCCGGGTAGTCGCAGCTGGCCGGCGACTCCGCCCCGTGGTCGGTGACCTCGTGGCCGAGCTCCTTCAGGAGCCCCACCACCCGGTGCTTCACCGTCACGCCCCGGTGGTCGTTACCGACGCTGACTCTCATGCCCCTGTCCACTCCGGTATGAACCTCAACAGGTGTTCGCGGACGACCCGGGCGCACTCCCGGTACACCTCCGGCCCCGCCCCGATCGGGTCGTCCAGGTCGGTATCGCCGCACAGCAGCCGGGCCGCCGGACCGACCCCGGGGTAGCGCACCGCCAGGGCGTGGGCGTGCGACCGGGTCATGGCGATCACGTCGTCGGCCGCCGCCAGCAATTGCGGGTTCACCGGCCGGCTGCGGTGCCCGCTCAGGTCGGCGCCGAACTCGGCCGCCGCCTCGACCGACAGGTCCGTCGCCGGCCCGCCGCCGTAGGCCGCGACCCCCGCCGACAACACCCACACGCCCTTCGCCGGCAGCTCGTCCGCCCGGCACCCGAGCCGCCCGGCCAGCAGCGCCTTGGTAATCCCCTCGGCGAGCGGGCTGCGGCAGGTGTTTCCCGTACACACGAACAGCACGATCCGCGCCGCCAGCCGTTCCACCTCGTCCGTCGGGAAGTCGCCGGGTTTCGTCACCCGCCAGCCTGACTCCGAAACGGCCACCTCGGTCGGCCGGCGGTCGGCCCTGAGCTCGCCGGCGCTCACCACCAGCTCGACCGCGTCGCCGACCGCCCCCGCGGCCGCGGCCGCCGTCGGCAGGAACGTGTCGCTCACGAGCACCGGGCCGGGCAGCGCCGGGAGCAGGGCGTCCGTGAGCGCGTGGTCCGGGCAGCGGAACCGGACCACGCCGCCGTCCGCGAGCGTCTTCCACGCCACTTCCCAGCCGGCGGGCGGGGCCGCCGGGTCGGCCGGTAGCGCCACGGTCAGCGGCGCGGGCCACGACCGGAACATCAGCCGCCGGGCCGCGACCGGCGCCGTCAGACCCAGTTGAGCGGGGTCGTCCGGGCCGTAGGCGAGCACCGCCGGGGCGGGGAGCGATTGGGCGATGGGCGAGGCCGGGTCGGCGAGGGCGACGTAGCCCGAGTCGCCCGGGAACACGACCGCCCGCCCGGCCGCGAGCGCCTCCCGCACCCGCCGGACGAAGTCCGACGGGTCGACGGTCGGACTCCATTCGAGGACCGTCGGGGGCATCGAGGCTCTCCGGGGCGAGCCGGGTCGCGCGAGGACAGCGTAGCGTTACTTTACGAATACGCCGCGGGTCCAACAACCCACGAACGGGCGCCGCCCCTGGTCGGCCGGACGATTGGTTTTTCGCTGGTCGGTCCGCGACCGGCGCGCCCGCCCGGTTTCTGCTGGACTCGAACTGTCCGTTCGACGAAACTGGTCGTACCTGCCGGGGCTCGCGCCCCACCGTCTTGCCCAGGACCACCTCCATGCTCACCCTGTTCGGCCGCGCGCACCGCGCCGGCGGCTTCTGCGACGGCGTGTCGCGCCGCGACTTCCTCACCATCGGCGGCACTCTGTTCGGCGGCGCGCTGGCGGCGCCGGCGCTCATGGCCGCCGAGGCGCGGCAGGGGATCCGCACGTCGCACAAGTCGGTCATCAACATCTACCTGCCCGGCGGCCCGCCGCACATCGACATGTGGGACATGAAGCCGGACGCCCCCGCCGAGGTGCGCGGCGAATTCCGCCCGATCGACACGAACGTGCCCGGCGTCCGCATCTGCGAGCACTTCCCGCTGATGGCGCGGATGATGGACAAGTTCGCCATCGTCCGCTCGCTCGTCGGCAGCAGCGGCGACCACGACGCCTACCAGTGCATGACCGGCCGCCCGCGCACCCCGGCGAACCTCGGCTACTGGCCGAGCTTCGGCGCGTGGGTGTCGAAGGCGCAGGGCGGGGCCGACCCGGCGGTGCCGCCGCACCTGACGCTGATGTACCGCACCGGCGAGCAGAAGTGGGGCTACCCGGGCGACGGCGGGTTCCTCGGGCTGGCGCACGCCCCGTTCCGCCTCAGCGCCGGCAGCGGCACCGGCCCGGCCGACAGCATGACGCTCAAGGGCGTGACCCTGGAGCAGCTCGGCGACCGCACCTCGCTGGTGCGCGCCCTCGACACCGTCGACCGCCGCATCGACCGCACCGGGGTGATGGACGGGATGGACACGTTCGGCCGGCAGGCGCTGGACATCCTCACGTCGTCCCGGCTGAAGGACGCGCTGGACCTGTCGAAGGAGAGCCCGCGGACGCTGGAGCGGTACGGGTTCGACGACCCGGCGTTCGAGCGCGACGGCGCCCCGCGGATGGTGCGGAACTTCTGCCTCGCGCGGCGCCTCGTCGAGGCCGGCGCCCGCGTCGTCACCCTGAACTTCACGCGCTGGGACTGGCACGGGTCGGATGGCAAGAACTTCGTGCAGGGGAAGAAGGACATGCCACTGCTCGACCGCGCTGTGACGGCGCTGGTGGGCGACCTGCACGACCGCGGCCTGGACAAGGACGTGACGGTGCTGGTGTGGGGCGAGTTCGGCCGCACCCCGCGGCTCAACAGCCAGGCCAGCCGCGACCACTGGCCGCAATTGAGCACCTGCCTGCTCGCCGGCGGCGGGATGCGGACGGGTCAGGCGATCGGAGCGTCGAACCGGCTCGGCGAGTACGCGGTGGAGCGCCCGGTGACGCACCAGAACGTGTTCGCCACGCTGTACCACAACCTCGGCATCGACCTGAACCCGATCCGCGAGTTCGACCCGAACGGCCGGCCGCAATACCCCGTCGAGCCCGGCACCCCGCCGATCCGTGAGCTGGTGTGATGGGTGCGTGTGGGGCATTTCGGGTGTGAGGCATTTCGGGTGTAAGGCATTTCGGCCTTCGCCGCAGGTCTTCCCCCCTCACCCCGCGGCGAAGCGCCGGCCGCGTGCCCCCATCAACTACCGTCCTTCTTCCCAACGGAAGCGCGCATGCCGCCCGACCGCGACCGCCCCGACCCGCGCCGGACGGCCACACCCCGCCGTGCCCGGGAACTGCGGCGGGCGCTGACGCCGACCGAGGTGATCCTCTGGGACAAACTCCGCGACCGCCAACTCGGCGGGTACAAGTTCCGCCGCCAGCAACCCCTCGGCCCGTTCTACGCCGACTTCTACTGCGCGGAGGCGAAACTGGCCGTGGAGCTCGACGGCGACACCCACGTCGGCCGGGAGGCGGCGGACGCGGCCCGCACGGCGTTCTTCGCGTCCGAGGGGGTCGTGGTGATCCGGTTCTGGAACCCGGAGGTGTACGACAACCTTGACGGCGTTCTGGCCGCGGTCCATGCCGCGTGCGCGGAACGCGCCGCGGATCCCGACCCGCACTGGGCGGCTCGCGCGGCGCGGGGTGAACCGCACGGGGGACTACCTTGTCCACCTAATCGGGCGGGCGGCGATCTGACCACGAACAGTTCTGGCGCCGCCGAGTGGTGACAAGATGGAGATCCGCGATTTCGACCTTCACACCCTCAGCGCGCTCTCGTACCGCATGCGCACATGCGAGTTCGGCGGGACATGGAATCCGACGGCCTTGATCCTGGAGTTTTCCGGGGTCTACGGTTGGGGTTCGCAAGGCAACGGCGATGCCGACTTCATCGCCGCGATCAAGGCCGCGGCGCTTGAGGTCTTGCACGTCGAGGCGGTCGTGTTCGATTTCCGCGAGATGAGTTACGAGTGGGGCAACCGTATTTGGGAGGTGCTCCACTGCCGCCGGCCCGACGGCGACACCTCGTTGCCCGTGGCGATGGTCATCTCTGACGAGTGTCGGCCGGGCTTCGCGGGTTGCACCAAGATGGTGCCGCCGATGTTCGAGTCGTTGGAACAGGCGCTGCGGTTCGTTGAAGGCCCGTCCCGTGAGTATCTCACCGACCTGATGCACGGGATCGACTGACCCCTCACTCCTTCCCGATCCCCGCGCTGACGCGGAAGGTGTGGCCGTCGGGGTGGCGCAGGTGGAACTCGCGGACGCCCCACGGCTCGTCGGTCGGTGGGTGGGTCACCGTGAGGCCGTGCCGCAGCGCCAGCGCGTGCGCGGCGTCCACCGCCGCCGGCGACTCGACCCACCAGCTCATCCACACCCCACCCGTCTCGTCGCCCGCGAACCGCGGCAGCGGCCCGCCCCGCGAGCCCTGCGCGCCCAGGCACAGGAAGATCTCCACCTTCCCGCACCCCACCGCCCCGAACGTCGGCGGGGTGCCCCAGTCCCAGCACTTCCTCCACCCGAGCTTCTCGAACCAGGCGAAGCTCGCCGCCAGGTCGGACACGTTCAGGATCGGGGTGATGCACGAGACGTTCATCGGCGCCTCCGGTCGGGAACGGGTGGGAGCCTACGCCCCCGCCGCGCGGCGGGCAAGCTCCGTAGTCACCCGCCCGCGTCTTCCTCGTACCGCTCCGGCGCGTAGCGCCGCGCCAGCTTCCCCGTCGCCGCGCTCAGGTCGAGGTCCGCCACCAGCACGCCGGCCTCGCCGTAGGGTAGGTGCGTCACGCGCTCGCCCTGTGGGCCGACCAGCGTCGTCGCCGACTCCTGGTAGCGGAAGGCGTAGTTCGCGCTGGCGAAGTAGACCGTGTTCTCCAGCGCCCGGCACATCATCGCTTTCTCGTAGTACGCCCCCGCCGGGTCGCCCCACGTCGTCGGCACCGTGCCGGTCTTGTCGCTACCGGTGCAGTGCGGGTGGAACACCACCTGCGCCCCCCGCGCCGCCGCCCAGCGCACCGTCTCGGGGTAGCGGAAGCCCTCGTGGCAGATCGCCACGCCGAACTTCAATCCGGCCACGTCGAACAGGCGGCGCGTGCGGCCGGGGACGTATAGCGGTTCCTCCGTCGGGTCGAGCTGGTTCTTCGTCTGCACGCCGACGAGTTCGCCCGCGGCGTCGAGTACGACCCCGGCGATGTGGCGGCCGGCGGCGGTGTGCCACTCCAGGCCGAGGATCGCGGCGACGCGGTGGCGGCGGGTCATCTCGGAAGCGGCGGCGAGGACGCGCTCCTGGTCGGCGCGGGTGAACGGCGGCACGTCGAAGTCGAGCCCGCGCAGGCCGGGGAGGTACGCCTCGGGGAAGCAAACGACGGCGGAGCCGCGGGCGGCGGCCTCGGCGAGGAGGCGGTCGGTGTGGGCGAGGCCGTCGTCGAGCGACGACGCGACCGGAGGTGACGCGAGCGCGATGCGCATGAGACCCGGGGAAATTAGACAGGATAACAGGATGAACGGGATACCGAACCAAAGCCAGGGTCTTGGCTCGGCATCCCGTTCATCCTGTTATCCTGTCCATTCTCCGACCGCCGATCGTCACACCAGCTTGTCGATCACCTGGGCGGTGCTCGGGAGGACCGGGTTCGGGCGGTTGCTCACGTCGTACACCATCGCGTGCGGGTCGATGCCGAGGGCGTGGTACGTCGTCGCCAGCACGTTCGGGTACGGGATCGCGTCGGTCCGTGCCTCGCCGGCCTGGGCGTCGGTCGTACCGATCACCTGGCCGGTCTTCAGCCCGCCGCCGCTCATCAGCGCGAAGTTCACCCGCGCCCAGTGGTCGCGGCCGGCGTCCTTGTTGATCTTCGGCGTGCGGCCGAACTCGCCCCACACGACGACGAGGCAGTCCTCGTCCATCCCGCGGGCGTGGATGTCCTCCACCAGTGCCGACACGCCGCGGTCGAACAGCGGGAGCTGGCGCTCCAGGCTCTTGAAGTTGTTCCCGTGCGTGTCCCAGAACCCGTAGGCCACGGTGACGACGCGGGCACCGGCCTCGACCAGCCGGCGGGCCATCAGGAGCTGGTCGTTCCACTGCGGGGCGCCGTCGCCCTGGTGGCGCGGGGAGCCGCGGCCGTACCGCTCGCGGACGCGCTCCGGCTCCTTCGCCACGTCCAGCGCGTCCACTACCTTGTTGCTCGCCAGCACGTCGAAGGCGCGGTCGTGGAACGTGTCGGCGCTCACGCCGGTGGTGCGCTCGGCGGTGCGGCGGAAGGCGTCGAGGTCGCCGAGCAGCGCCCGGCGGTCGGCGAGGTGGGCCTGCGGCACGGCGAGGTTGCGCATCACCGCCAC
The DNA here is from genome assembly GCA_017308215.1 of bacterium. Lineage (GTDB taxonomy): Bacteria > Planctomycetota > Planctomycetia > Gemmatales > Gemmataceae > Urbifossiella. The sequence goes on from JAFKFQ010000261.1 coordinate 11,142, forward strand.
CTCGTCGCCGTCAACCTTCACCGGCGCCGCGGCCCGGCCGAGCATGGCCTGCCCGGGCGAGTTGTACGGCCGGTGCTGCATCGTCGGCGACAGGTCCACGAACGCCGGCACCACCGGGTCGGTCTGCCCCTGGAGGCGGGCGACGACGCTGCCGAAGTGCGGCTTGTTCTCGCGCTTCGCCGCGTCCATCGTGGTGCCGGTGTAGCTCTGCCAGCTGCTGTGCTCGTCGCGCTGGCCGACGAGCGACCGCACGACCGCGACCTTGTCCATGCACCGGGCGAGCATCGGTAGGTGCTCACAAACCGTCACGCCGGTGAGGTTCGTGCGGATCGGGTTGAACGTCCCGCGGACCTCCGCCGGGGCGTTCGGCTTGAGGTCGAACGTGTCCTGGTGGGCCATACCGCCGGACAGGTAGACCATGATGACCGACTTGTGCGTGCGCCGGCCGGTGGTGGCCTCGGCGCGCATCAGGCCGGGGAGTGTGAGCCCGCCGACGCCGAGGGCGCCGACCTTGAGGAAGCCGCGGCGCGACACGCCGTCGCAGTAGCGGTGGGCGGGGCCGAGGACGGTGAGCATGTTCGCTCCGGGAACGTGCGTGGGCGCGCGGCGGCGCCGGTGGGAGATGGTCAGTATATTCGACCGCCCGGCGGCGCCGCAACAGGCGGGTTGCGGGCTTGGCAGGCCCGGCATCCCGCGCCCCGCCCCGGGAGCCACGCCCGCGGTGTCACGGGAACGCGACCGGCGCAACGACCAGCCGGCTCACGCCGGCCGTTCGCCCGGTCGGGCGAGGCGCCCGCACGAAACGACGCGGCCCGGGAGCGCTCCCCCGGGCCGCCGTCCTCCTGTCCTCTACCGCCGGCTCAGTCCTTCGACGCGTCGTCGGGGATGACCGGGCCGCGCTTCTCACCGGCGCCGCCGGCCCCGGCCGCGGTCGTGACCACCTTCAGCCGGAAGCCCCCGGGGCGGTCGCCCAGCCCGGTGGCGATCAGCCGGTGCTCGCCGCCGCGCTTCGGCTGGTACACGATCAGGCTGTTCAGCCCGTTCCCGCCGTCGTCGTTCTCGGCCGCGATCTTCCCGCCCGGCCCCTCGACGATCAGGTACGGGTCGAACTCGCCCTGGTTGGTCATGTCGAGCGAGATGATGTAGATCTGCCCGGCCTTGAAGTTCACCGTGTACGCCTTGTGCGGCCCGCGGTTCCCCCCGCCCGGGTGCTGGTACTTCGGGTCGGCGGCCGTCGTCTTCGCCTTCACGTCCAGCAGCGGCTCCTTCGCCATCGGGATCGGGGTGACGGTGACCGAGTAGTCGAACAGCTGGCCGTCCACCTCGTCGTCGTTCACGTCCGGGGCGACGGTGATCCGGTAGTCCCGCGCCTCGGTCGGGAGGATGTGCCCCTCGAACGTGTCCCCCTGGACGTTCCCGCCGCTGAAGTTCCCGCCGGCGTTCCCGCCGGTCCGCAGGAACGAGCCGGGGCGGATGGTGACGCTCGGGGTGAACCCGTTCGCCTCGACCTTCACGTTGTACATCTTGCCGGGGTCCATCTTGACCCGGTGGACGCCGACCTTCACCTGCCCCTTGGCCGTGATCGCCTTCTCGGCACCCTTCGGCGGCTGGCTGACGGCGGCGGCGGGGGCGAACAGGATCGCGGCGGCGAGCACGGCGGCCGGTGCGGCCAGCCGGCGGAGCGGGCGGTCGAGACGCATGGGGGACACCTCGGTACGCGGGGCCGGGCCGTGGCGGTACGGCCCGGCGTTCAGTGTACCGGGGGGCGAACGACCGGGGAAGGAGGGGTCGGACTGTTACGAACTGTTACACGGCCTGCGCCAGGATCGCACCGTTGAGCACGGCCACGAACGACACCCACAGCCAGTACGGCACCATCAGCCACCCGGCCGGGCGCGACGCCTCGAAGAAGTGCAGGGCGGTGAGCCCGACGAGCACCCACAACACGAGAACATCAAGGAACGCCAGGAACGGGCGGTGGAGGCCGAAGAAGAGGACGGTCCACGCCAGGTTGGCGGCGAGCTGGAGGCCGAACCCGACGAGCGGGCAGCACACGTCCTCGCGGTCGCGGGCCAGCCACACGAGTGACCCGGCGGCGGCCATCATCAGAAAGAGGGCGGCCCACACCGGCCCGAAGACCCGGTCCGGGGGCGTCCACTCCGGTTTCGGGATGGTGATGTACCAGTCGCCCCGCAGCGCCGCGACCGTGACCGCCGCCGACACCGCCTGCACCGCGAGGCACGCGGCCACGACCAGCCCCACCCCGACCCACGACCGGGTCCGGTGCTCGTCGGCGGTCTCGGCGTGCGGACGGATGAGGGCACAACCGGTCATGACTCGCTCCGTGTCGACCGGGCGACTCCTGGGTCTACCGGACAGGGCGAGAGTATCGAGGGCAACCGGCGTGCCGCCGCGCGGGAAGCACGAAATCCGAAGCACGAAATCCGAACCAAACCGTACCTGTTTCGGATTTCGTGCTTCGGATTTCGTGCTTCGGATTTCACTTCTTGGGCGGTGCTAACTCAGCCTTCCGCCACCCGAGGAGCACCACGGTCGGGGCGTCGGGCGCCTTCGCGTCCACGGGGATGACGAGTTCGTTCGTGTCGGTCGCGCGGCGGATGTCCTTGTCCTTGAACTCGCCTAGGAACTCGTCCGGCCCGGCGAGATCCTCGAACCCCGGCACGCCGTAGTGCATCGGCAGGACGAACCGCTTCGGCCGGATTTGGTCCACCACCTTCTTCGCCTGCTCGCCGTTGACCGTGTAAATTCCGCCCACCGGGACCATCAAAACGTCCACCGGGCCGATCGCTTTTACCTGGTCGGGCGAGAGTTCGTGCCCGAGGTCGCCGAGGTGGCAGAAGACGAGCCCGTCGGCCTCGACGACCCAGACCGCGTTCTTCCCGCGGGTCATGCCCATCGTGGTGTCGTGGAACGTGGCGACGGTGCGGACGCGGGTGTTCTTGATCTTCTCATCGACCCGCGCCCAGTCGCTACGCTTCCCGTCCGGGGTGCCGGTGACGCCGACGAACACACGCCCCTTCTCGCCAAGGACTTCGGGCTGCGCGTGGTCGTTGTGCGGGTGGCTGATGAGGGTGATGTCGGCGCTGACCCGCGGCGTGCCGAACGTGGGGATGGCGTGCGGGTCGAACACGACGAGCTGCTTGCCGCTCGTTTCGAGCTGGAAGAACGACTGCCCGAACCAGCGGAGCTTGGCGGCGGGGGGCGGGTCGTCCTGGGCGGGGGCGGTGGGGAGTATGGAGAGGGGAGTGAGGAGCAATGCGGCGAGCGCGGTGAGCCGGTGCATGAGTCGTTTCCCGGAGGGATGCCGGAGCGCGGCCGTGACACCGCCACCGCCGCCCGCGGGCCGACGCCGCCCGGGGCGTTGCCCCGGGCTATGGTATCCCAGCCCTTCGGGATGAAGAGGAGACGGTGGTTTTCAGGCCAACGGCCTGAGATCCAATAGCCCGGGCAACGCCCCGGGGCACCACGTCGGCGGTGTCACGGACTGCGTCACTTCCCCAGGAACCACCGCATCAGGTTCCACCCCGGGTCGAACGCCAGCGCGGCCGCGGCGGCGGTCGGCTCGTCGTAACTCGTCTGGCCGGCGGGCGCCACGCCCGTGCCGGCGACGGCGAACGGCACCGCGCCGTGGGCGTGCGCCCGGGTGCGGATCGTCGTGCGGTGGTCCGGCGACACCAGGATGCGCCAGTCGCCGCACGCCGGCAGCGCCTCCAGGAGCGGGCCGACGATGTGCTCGTCGATCCGCTCCAGCGCCTTCACCTTCTCGTCCGCCCGGCCCTCGTGGCTCGCCTCGTCCGGCGCCTCGACGTGGACGCACACCACGTCGAACGCCCCCAGCGCGTCCACCCCGTACTTCCCCTTCGCCGCGTAGTCGGTGTCGAGGTAGCCGGTGGCGCCGGGCACGTCGACCCGGTGCCAGCCGAGGAGCGTGCCGACCCCGCGGACCAGGTCGACCGCCGAGATGATCGCCCCGCGCGGGCCGTAGGTCTCCTCGAACGACTCGATCCGCGGCGCCTTCCCCTGGCCCCACAGCCACACCTGCGTCGCCGGCTTCTCGCCCGCGGCGACCCGCTTGGCGTTGACCGGGTGCGCGGCCAGGATCGGCTTGCTCAGCTCCATCAGCTCGCGGAACATCTCGCCGCCCGGGCCGCTCGGCAAGTAGTCGGCGACCGGCTTGTCCGGGATGTCGTGCGGCGGCTGGCACTTCGTCTGCGCGAACGGCGTGGCGTCCGACTTGCCGCGCCACACGAGGATGTTGCGGTACTGCACGCCGGGGTGGAACTCGATGACGCCGCCCGCCACCTCGCGGCCGCCGAGCTCCTTCTGGAGCGCCTTGATGAGCGGCGCGCCGTCCTCGCTGCTGATGTGGCCGGCGGTGAAGTCCCGCATGTGGCCGTCGGGCGTGTGGACGAGGTTGCAGCGGATGGCGTAGTCGTTCGGGCCGAGGTGAATGCCCATCGCCGCGGTTTCCAGCGGCGCGCGGCCGGTGTAGACGGCGAGCGGGTCGTACCCGAACAGCGACAGCGTCGCCACGTCCGACGCCGGCGTGAGCGTGGGCGGCACGTTGTTCGCCCGGCCGACGACGCCGGTGCGGGCGATCCGGTCCATGTTCGGGAGGCGCGCGGCCTGGAGCGGGGTCTTGCCGCCGAGCGCGTCGAGTGGCTCGTCGGCGCAGCCGTCGGGGATGACGATGGCGTATTTCATGGAGCGGATTGTACCCCGGCGGAAGGTCTCGGCGAGCGGCGGGCGTGAGCCCGCCGCTCGCCCGGTGAAATCAGGTACACTCGATTCGGGGAATCCCAAAAAATCGCGGACCGGCCCGGCCGCGCCGCGGCATAGCACGGTGACGACGACGGAGGGATTCATGGGAACGGCCCGGCTCGGGGCGGTCCGCCGCATTCTCGACCTCGCCCGCGACGCGGGGCACGCCGACGGCGAACTCCTCGACCGCTACCGGCACGCCCGCGACGACGACGCCTTCGGGGCGCTCGTCCGCCGCCACGGGCCGATGGTGTTCGGGGTGTGCCGGCGCGTGCTCCGCGACCCGCACGCCGCAGCCGACGCCTTCCAGGTCACGTTCCTGGTACTGGCGAAGCGCGCCGGCGCGGTCCGCCCGCCGGGCGTGCTCGGGGCGTGGCTGTACGGCGTCGCCGTGCGCACGGCGCTGAAGGCGCGCGGCCGTGAGGTGCGCCGCCGCGACGTGGAACGCGACTACGCCTCGCGGCCGCGCCACGAGGCGCCCGCCGCCGACACCGATCTGCTCCGCCAGATCGACGCGCAGCTCGCCGAGCTGCCCGAGAAGTACCGCCTGCCGCTGGTGCTGTGCGGGGTCGAGGGGCTCGGGAAGGCGGAGGCGGCGGAACGGCTCGGTCTGCCGGAAGGCACCGTGTCGAGCCGCCTGGCGCGGGCGCGCGACCTGCTCCGCGGCCGGCTCGAGCGGCGCGGCGTGGTCGTGCCCGCGGCGCTGCTGCTGGCGCTCACGCCCGACCGCCTCCGCGCTGCTGTTCCTGCCGATCTCTCGTCCGCCGTCGTCGAAACCGCCGTCGGGGCCGTGCCCGTGTCGGCCCCCGTCCTCGAACTCACCCGCGAGGTTCTCGCCGCCATGTCCGCACCCGTCTGGAAGATCCCGGCCGCCGCCGTGGCCGCGTTCGCCATCTCCGTCGGCGCCGTCGGCCTGTCCGGTGCCCAGCCCGAGCCCGCCGCCCAGAAGGCGAAGGGCGACAAACCGCGCGACGAGCGCCCGGCGCACCGCGCCGCCGGCACGCTCGGCCCGGTCGACGAAAAGGCCGGCACCATCACCCTGGTCCGTAAGTTCGACGGTGGGGAAAAGAGCGAGGTGGTGACGGTGGCGAAGGACGCGGCGGTCGTCGTGGACGGCAAGGCGGCGAAGCTCGGCGACCTGAAGGCCGGCGGCGTCGTCGAGGTCGAGCGGGCCGCCGAGGCCGGGCCGGCGACGAAGGTGGCCGTGACGGGGCAGCGGGTGACGAGCGTCCTCTCCGCGGTGGACGGGGGCACGCTGTGGCTGCGTGGCAAGCCGGGCGACCGCGACATCCCGCTCGCCGCCGGGGCCACGGTCACGCTCAACGGGAAGGCTGCGACGCTGGCCGACCTGCGCGTCGGCGAGCCGGTGACGGTCGTCCTCACGGCCGACGGGTCGGCGGCCCGGTCGGTCACGGCCGGGGCCGCGGCACAGCCGGACAAGCCGCGGGACAAGGCCGGCGACCGGCCGCGGGACAAGGCGGAGCCGCGCGAGGGCGACAAGGCCGCCCCGCAGCCCGACCGCCCGAAGGACGGCGAGAAGCGCCCGGCTCGCGTGGCCCGGCAGACCGGCACGGTCGGCGGCGTGGACGCGACCGCCGGCACGATCACGCTCGTCCGCAAGGGCGACGGCGGCGAGCGGCGCGAGACCATCCCGGTGGCGAAGGACGCGGCGGTCGTCGTGGACGGCAAGGCGGCGAAGCTGGCGGACGTGAAGGCAAAGGGCGTCGCCGAGGTCGAGCTGCCCGGCGAGCGCCAACCGGCGACGAAGGTGACGGTGACGGGCGAGAAACTGGCCGGCATCCTCACGAACGTCGACAAGACCACGATCAGCGTCGGCCAGCGCGGCACCGCGGGGACGCCGGCCGACCGCAAACTGGCACTCGCGCCGAACGTCGTCGTCACGCTCGACGGCAAGGCGGCGAAGCTGGCCGACCTGCAAACCGCCGACCGCGTGACCGTGACGCTGACCACCGACGGCACCGCGGCGCTGGTCATCGCCGCCGGCGTGCCGAAGCGCGACGGCGACCAGCCGCGGCCGCGCGAGGGCGACCGGCCCCGCCCGAAGGACGGCGAGCGCCCGTAACCTACCGCGGCCGGCGGACCGTGTAGTGGTCGCTGGCCGTGTGGATGCGAATACGGCCGGTGTCGGCGTACGGGTCGAACAGCGCCAGCAGCGGCCCGGGCGCCAGCCGGTCGAGGTAGTCCGCCAGGAGGAACCGGAGAATACGCCACCGGTTCTCCGCCGTGTCCGGGAACGCCCACTCGTACGCCACCGACTCCGTCTCGTAGCCCGCCCCGGCCGCCCGCAGCGCGGCCGCCACGTCCTCGGACGTGTGGTACGGCACCTCCATGCCGAGCGTGCGGAACGCGGCGATCCAGAACCCGACGAGCACGTTCGCCCGCGGCGCGACGGCGGTGACGAACGCACCGCCCGGTGCCACCGCACCGGCCAGCGCGGCCACACGCACCGGCAGCTCTGGGACGTAGTAGAGCGAGTGGTTGGCGAGCACCGCGTCGAACCCGCCGGCGGTCCCGTCCGGCAGCGCCGCCGCGGCGGTGACGGGGTGAGCGGTGGTTCCCGCCAGCCGCGCGACGGCCTGTTGTCGTGCCGCATCGACCGGCTCGACGAGGGTCAGCCGCAGCCGCGCCGGCGGCCACCCGGCCACCCCGAGCAGTCGCGCCGTGAACGTGCCGGACCCGCACCCGAAGTCGAGCAGCCGGACCGGGCCGTCGGCCGGTACCACGCCCGCGAGGCGGCGCACGTACACCCGGGCGTCTTCTTCCGCCTCGGTGGCGTGCGCCTCGAAGAAGGCGTAGTCGTCGGCGATCGGGCCGAAGTCCTTGGCGGGCGTCGCGCTCATCGGCCGCACCTCCCCATCAGATCACGTCTTGCGGCGGAACCCGACCGCCCCGGCGGCAACGGTCGTCGGTTCAGGGCCGAGCGTACCGCGGCGGCGTGCGTGGGGCAACGGTCCCGCACCGGTTGACAGGCCGGGTGGTGGCGCACACGATGGTGGTGCCCCGTCGAGCGGAAGCGCGCCATGTCCAACGCCGTCATCTGTGCCGGGTGTGCCGCCGGGCTCGCCGTCCCGCCGGGGGTGACGGGGAAGGCGCTCCGCTGCCCGCGCTGCGGTACCGTCAACACCGTCCCCGGCGCCGAACCCGCACCGCCGCCGCGAGTCCGCGCCCGCCGCGAACCTGGGTACGAGTACGACGACGCCCCGTCGCCGCGGCGCCGCGAGGAGGGTGGCGTGCCGGAGTGGGCGTGGGGCGTCGGCGCGGCGGTCGTCGGGGTGGGGGCGATCGTCGTGCTCGGGCTGGTGCTCGCCAACCGTGCCCAGGAACCCGCCGCGGTGCCGCCCGGTCCCAACCCGCCCGCCCCCACCCCGGCCGCCCTATCCTCCAAGCGGGCGGGGAGGCCGGAGACGTGGGTGACGGGAACACACGAGGCGAGCGGCGCCATCTGGGAGTTCCCGACCACGGGCTGGCCGGCCTCGTTCAGTTCCGTCGTCCGGATCGGCGACCGCGCCAGCCTCACGTTCTCCGTCGTCATCCACGAGGTGTCCGAGAAGAACCGGACGACGCCGGGCGCCCACCCACTCGGCCTGTTGCGAGCGGCCGCCCCCGGCCGCAGCCGGATGTGGGGCCGCCTGGTCGAGTCCACCGGCACCCGCGACGGGCGCCCGACGGCGGTCCTGCGCACCCAGAATGCCGTCGCCCTGTACGCCGCCGACCACAACACGACGTACGAGTTCACCGTCATTACGCCGCAGCACGACGGGGGCGAGGCGCGGGTGAAGCGGTTCTTCGACTCGGTCCGCATCACCAAGCCGCCGCCCCCCGAGCCCGGCGTGCCGGTTCCCGACCCGCCGGCGGCGAAGTAGGGGCTGTGAGGACTTTGGGACTGTGGGACAGGGACCTGACCCACAGTCCCACAGCCCTACCCCCGCGGCCGCGCCAGGCGCACCACCAGCCGCTCCACCTGCACCCGCTCGGGCAGCGCGCTGCCGCCCTTCAGCCCGTGGTTGATCTCCACCAGCCAGTCGGTGAGCGAGTCGAGCCGGCGGCGGCCGAGCCAGCGCACCTGCTTCTCGAAGCTCGCCCGCGCCTGCGGCCACGCCGGCACCTTCGCCGCGTCCATCGCCGGGCCGAGTGCCTGCCCGTGGGCGAGCTGCCGCCCCACCGCCGCCAGCTTCCGCAGCTGGGCCGTCAGCGGGCCGAGCACCGCCATCGGGTCTTCGCCCTCGGCGAACAGCCGCTCCAGTATCCCCAGCGCCGCCGCCGGCTTCCCCTCGCCGACCGCGTCGAGGATGCGGAACACGTCCGCCCCCGCGCTGCGGCCGACGAGGCGGTGGACGTCTGCCGCCTCGATCTCGCGCCGCCCCCCGACCGCCACCGCCAGCTTCTCGAGCTCCTGGTCGAGCTGCCCCATCGCCGTCCCGACGAGATCGACGAGCAGCTCGGCGGCGTCGGCGGCGAGCGCCTTGCCGTGCCCGGCCTTCGCCCAGTCGCGCACCCACGCGCCGAGCTTGTACGCTGGCGGCGCCTTGCAGCTCACCTTCGCCGCGTCGGGTAGTGCCTTGGCGAGCTTCGTCGTCTCGGGGAACGCCTTCACGTCGAGGATGAGCACGCCGGCCGCGGCCGGGGCGGCGACGTACTTCTCCAGCGCCGGGCGGTGGGCGGTGACGAAGGCGTCGGCCGGGTCGATCACCACGACGCGGCACGGGCTGAGGAACGGGAGGGTGTCGAGGTCGTTGCGGACGGTGGAGAAGTCGAGTTTGTCTCCGGGGTAGGCGGCGACGGCGAACGCCGGGTCGGCGTCGCCGAGGGCGAGTTTGAGGACGGCGTCGCGGCAGCGGCGCTTGAGGAAGTCCTCGTCGCCGGCGAGGACGTAGACCGGTTGGCGCTTCGCTTTGCCGACGGCGGCGAGGAACGGGAGGGCGTCCATGCGGCGGGTCCGGGGGCGCGGGGGGCTACACCCGTTTTATGCCTCCGCCTTCCCGCGCCGCGGCAGGACCGAGTCGACGCCGAGGAAGATGGCGAGCATGAGCAGGAGCGGTGGCACCGCCGCGGCAATGGGGAACCACTGCGTCCCGTCGCTCCCGAGCTGTCGGAAGGACGTGGTGGGGTGGCGGAGGAGAAAGGTGAGGCGCACCAGTGGCGCGGCGGCGAGTGCGACCCCGAGGCACAGGACCGCGAGCCGGAACTCCAGCGGTCGGCGGATGCGCTCCGGGTGGCCGAGCGCCGCCCAGAACAACCCGAGGAGCAGTGCCCCCTCGACCCACCCGCGGCCCGTGATGCCGAAGAAGATCTCGAACACGTCCATTGCCGCGCCCTCTGCCGTTCACGGAACGACGCCGGCGGCCCGCCGACGTTTCTCGGCGCGGGCGAGCGGGTCACGCGGCCGGCCCGCGGTCCGAGGCGAGCAGGTAGTAGACGTCGGTGGCGATCTTCGACGGGTCGTGGTTCCATTCGTCCTGCCAGTGGCCGTAGACCTCCCAGCACGGACCGGCCGGCGTGTGGCCGGCGGCCGCGCACCACCGGCGGACCGCGTCGTGCGCGTCGCCGAGCCGGGCGTAGGAGCCGTGGTGGGTCGTTGTGGCGGCGGGCCCGGCCGGGGTGGCCGAGCCGACGACCTCGCCGTGCCCGGCGAACGGCGCGGCGAGCTCGACACCGACCTCCAGGTTGATCGCCCCGTCGAGGTAGACCGCGACGTGCCGGCCCGCCCCCGGGACCTGTTGTGCGCGGACGACGTTCCACACCGTCCCGCAGGCTTCGGGAACGACCTTTGAGAGTTCCTGGGGTTGCGCCCGTCGGCGTACGACCGCGAGCGGTCTACTGTCGAGCTGTTCGAGCCGGACGACGTACTCCATGCGAATGCCCTCCGCCGGGTCAGCGTTGCCGTTCCCAGAGCGATTCGTCGAGCACCTGTGCGACGGACGGGTCTGCTCGGACGCGGAGCAGGTCGAACCGGATCGCCGTTAGCCGCATGGCGAACAGCGCCGCCCGCTCCGGGTTCCCGCCGAACAACTGGAGCTGCTCGGCCAGCCACCGCTCGGTGGCCGCGACATCCCGCCGGAACCCGTCCGGGTGGCCGATGTCGCCGGACGGCACCACGTCACCGTCCGGCCGGGCGGGCGTCGCCAGCCCGAGCTCCCACAGGCACAGGTCGTAATGCCCGAGGAACCCCCGGTCGCCCGACGGCACGAGCCCCTGCCCGTGGAGGCAGACGAACAGGCAGAACACCGGCACGTGCATGTCGCCGAAGATGACCGCGGCCGTCTTCCACCCGGCGAGGCGGGCGGCCGGGTCGGCGCCCTCGATCGCGCCGGCGTAGGCTTCGGCGAACCAGTTGCGCCAGCCTGGGTGCGGGTGGTAGTCCCGCAGGACCGCGGCGAGCGAGTAACCCGGGTCCACGGTCGCCATCCGCGGCCCTCCGTATCACCGACCTGCCGCGGCGCTCGGCGCCGAGCGCAGCCCCGCGGTGTTCACCGCGACGACGCGGTAGGTGTGGCGCCCGCCGGGCTCGGCGGTCGCGTCCGTGAACCGCAGCGGTACCAGCGGCAGCGCCGGCGTGTCGCTGTACTGCACCCCCTGGAAGACCGGGCGGCCGAACGGGTTCTTCGCCACCCCCGGCGCCTCCGCGAGTTCCTTCCCGTCCCGCTCGACGACGAACTTCGCCAGCCCGCTCTCCGGGTCGGCCGCGGCGTCCCACGTGAGCACATTCCCCTCGACGCGCAGATTGGTCGGGGCCGGCGGCGGGGTGGTGTCGGCGACCTTCGTGTCGGTGACGTACCGCGTCCACTCCTGCGCGACCGCCTCGTTCGGCAGCCACGCGGCCTTGAGCGGGTCGCCGGCGAACTTGGCAGCCGGCACCGCCTCGCCGCCGAGGACCGGGGCGAGCCACGCCTTCCCCACCGGCATCGGGTTGAGTGGGCCGGCGGTCTTTGGGAGGCGGTCGGCGAGGCAGGCGTCGAGCCACGGGATCGCCAGGTAACGCTGGTTCCCGCACTCGTGACTCGTGAGCGGGTCGACCGCGACGCCGACGAGCCCGCCCTTGCCGCGGACGGCGGCGAAGAACGCCTCGTTCGCCGGCCACACCCCGGAGAACCGGTCACCCTTCACCGTGACGCCCTCCTTCGTGCCGAGGTTGCACATCACGGGCACGGCCAGCGCGGCGTCGGGGAGCGTGTGCGCCTTGATGCCGGTCCGCGCGGGGTCGGCCTTGAGCTGCGGCACGCCCGACCGGAGCCACGCGGCGGCGACGCGGTCGGGGTGGAGGAGCACCATCCCGCCGGCCCAGTGGCCGCCGCCGCTGTGCCCCCACAGCGCCCACGGCACCCGCGCCAGTTCCGGGTGACCGGACTGCGCCCCGAGGTCCGCGAGGCCCTTCTGGAACGCGGCGGCCGAGCCGTTGCGCGGGTCGCACCAGAGCTGGCAGTCGGCCTTCTCCGGCTGCTCGTAGGCCGGGGAGAGGAGCGCGCAGTCGTGCTTGCGGGCGAGCGCCTGCCAGTGCAGGTCGTAGGCGCCGGTCAGCCCGGACTTGCACGACCCCTCGCCGCACCCGTGCTGGTGGACGACGACCCCGCGCAGCACCTTCACGCCCGGGGGAATCCAGACCGTGTAGTTGACTGGGAAGGCGAGCCCGCCGGGCGCCTTCGACGCCTCGTAGCGGACGCGAAAGTACGGCGGGTCGGCGGGCGGGAAGGTGTCGTAGGGCGGCTGCTGGGCGCCGAGGTCCGCGACCAGCGCGGCGGCCCCGAGGGTGAGGAGCGAGGCGAATACGAATCGGGTCACGGGCGTGATCCTCCCGGAGTCGCGGCGGGCCGGCTGACGTGCGTCATACGGCGCGGCGGGAGGTCGCCCACCCCACGGTCGGCTCAGCCGCCGGCGGGCGGCATCGGCCGGGCTGTTCTCATCTGCGCGCGGGGCTCCGGTGCGTCCGGTACCTCGGGCGCGGGGAGCCGGCGGACCACCGGGCCTTGGGTCGGAAACGGCGGGGGCGCGGGAGGCGGCGGCCGCTCGCCCTCGTCGAGCATGCGCCGGCTGTGGCCGACGACGAGGAGGAGGGCGACGCAGCCGACGACGACCAGGGCGCCGGCGGTGCGGGGGCGGTGCCGGGTGAGGAGGGCGATCGTGGCCCCGAACACGACCACGGTGAGCGCCTTGAAGGCTGCGAGCCCCGCCCACCCGTGGAGGTAGAGCCACGCATCGGCGACCGGGTTCGACTCGTACCCGATGCCCGCGTGGACGATGAGGTACGTCAGCGCCAGGTCGGTGAGGCTGAGTACGACGTACAGGACCAGCCCGACGATGCAGAACCGCTTCGCCGTCATCCCCACGCCTCCTGGTCGGGTACCGCCTGGCCACCGCATCGACACCGTGACCCACCAGGGGGTTCGCTCCGCGGCGCGTCATCTTAGCACAAATATTATCGGGCGAACCGCCGGAGATTACTCCTCCGCCTCGTCCCACCGCACGCGCTTCGACCGCTGTGTACGACCCGACTTGATTCGCTTCTCGCGGGGTCGGTGGTCGGGCTTGTCGTGAGTCGCGGGGCGGATGCCCGGCCCCGGCGGCGCGGGGTCGGGCGGTGCGGCAGCCACACCAATTCTCACCTCGAGCAACCGCTCGCGGAGCCGGTCCAGCATCTCCGGCGTGAGCCGGATCGGGGCAACCGGGAGAGTGGGGCGCGGGGGCCGCCGGCGGCCCAGTGCCGGGCTCACCGCCACGCACTCCCCGGCCGTGGCGTGGCGGGTGAACTCGTCGAGCGTGGCGCAGAAGTGAACCGAACGGTCGCACGCCTCGCAGTGCCGTACCCGCACGTCGGCCGTCGGGGTGAGCCGGTCCCACCGGGCGGGGCACTCGAACTGAAAGCGGAGCCGATAGGATTCGAGGGCGGGGTGGGCGACGACGGCGAGCCAGTCGGCGTCGAGGCCGATGGACAGGAGGTGGAGTCGGCCGGTGAATTGGACGCGATCAAGGCTCCGCTCGGGCGCCCCGGCGACGTGGGTTTCGAGGCGGATGAACTCCGCCTTGCGGGCGGAGAAGGGATCGGACTGGTCGTCGAGCCAGTCGGCGTAGACGAGCCGGGGGGTGGCGAGCGAGGGGGCGTCGAGGATCGCGCGGAGGAAGGCCGGTTCGTCGCTCAAGCGGGGTCTCCGTGGGTCGGGCGTGACCCACGGACGGGCGCGGCGGCGGGCGGGTTCGGTCAGTCGCCGTTGAGGTTCTCGCCGAGCTTGGCCAGCGCCTCGCTCTCGATCTGGCGGACGCGCTCGCGCGTCAGCCCGAGGCACTCGCCGATCTCCTTCAGCGTCTTCGGCTCCTCGTCGTCCAGCCCGAACCGCATCCGCAGCACCGTCGCCTCGCGCTTGTCCATCTTCTCCAGCAGCACCATCACGTGCTTCAGGTCGTCCGTCTCCACCATCTCCGTGTCCGGCGTCTTCGACCGGTTGTCCATGAGCATCTCCTCGATGCTCCACCCCTGCTCCCCGCCCTGGTCGGTCTGCGGGGCCGAGTTGTAGACGCGGATCGCCTTCTTGATGATGTTCAGCTTCTTCTTCGGCAGGCCGAGGAACTTCGCCACCTCCTCGTGGGTCGGCGGGCGGCCGAGCTCGTCGGACAGCTTGTTCGTCGCCCGCCGCCACTTCGCCAGCAGCTCGACCATGTACGCCGGGATGCGGATCGTCTTCGCCGTGTTCACCAGCGCCCGCTTGATGCTCTGCTTGATCCAGTAGCTCGCGTAGGTCGAGAACCGCGTCCCCATCACCGGGTCGAACCCCTCGACCGCCCGCAGCAGGCCGAGGTTGCCCTCCTCGATGAGGTCCTGCAGCGCCAGCCCCTTGCCGGTGTACCCGCGGGCGATGTTGACCACGAGGCGGAGGTTCGCCCGGACCATCTGGTCGCGGGCCTCGGTGTCCCCGGTGGCGATCGCCCGGGCCAGGGACTTCTCCTGGTCGGCGGTCAACAGGGCCGTCTCGTTGATCTCGCGCAGGTAGGTCTCGAGGGGCGACTGGACCACGTCCGGGCGGTAGCGGCGGAGTCGGGACATTACGGCATCCTGTCGGTGTGGGTCCGGCAGCGGTCCGGCGGGCGCGAGCGAGTCGGCGGCCCGGCATCCTGGCGTCGTCGGCGGTCGGTCGCCGCGGACGAACCCGCAGGGACGTATCGACCGCTGAAACGATCCCCTGGACCGGTGCGCCGGGTCGCGGCCCGACGGGGGCGGATTGGGGCGGGCGCCGAGCGCACGCCGGGCACCACCCGGGCGATGTCCACAAGCGGCACAACCCGCGCCGCCGGACGAGGCGGCGCGATCGGTCGTGGAAACGCGGCGGCGCGACGGGGCGCCCCGCGTTACCTCTTGGAATCTAATTTAGGTCCGGGATGAGGGCAAATCGTTTCCCGTCGAGAATCCCGGATTAGCAGACCTTAACGGCTGTAACAACCGTTACCGCTTCACCAGTTGTAGACGGGGGTTTCCGAAAAGAGTTGCTTGACCCGCCGGGAAAAGTCGGGCCGGCGGGGGGACGCCGGCCCGACCTGCGGTGTCAGCCGAACATTACTCGCCGCCCGGAAGCTGGAACAGCGGGCCGCCGGCGCCGGTGCCGCCGCGGAGGTCGCGCTTCGGCTCCTTGCCGGGCTTGCCGCCGGCCGGCGGCGGCGGGATCTCCTCCTCCGGCTCGTCGATCGGCATGTCCGGGATCACGTCCGGCACCTTGCCGTCGTCCACGTTCCGCATCGACAGGCCGACCTTGCGGTCCTTGGTGTCCACGCGGAGCACCTTCACGTCCACGTCGTCGCCGACCTTCACCACCTCCTCCGGGCTCTCGATCTTGTCGTCCGTGAGCTCGGAGATGTGGAGCAGCCCCTCCAGGCCGGGCTCCAGTTCGACGAACACGCCGAAGTTGGTCAGCTTGGTCACCTTCCCGTGGACCTTCTGGCCGGGCAGGTAGCGGCCGGGGATGTCGCCCTCCCACGGGTCGTTCGCCATCTGCTTCAGCCCCAGCGCCACCCGCTTCCGCTCCTGGTCGACCGAGAGCACCTGGCAGGTCAGCTTCTGGCCCTTCTGCACGACCTCGGACGGGTTCGACACCTTCCGCGTCCAGCTCATGTCGGACACGTGCAGGAGGCCGTCGATCCCCTCCTCGATCTCGATGAACGCCCCGTAGTTGGTGAGGTTCCGCACGACGCCGGTGATGACCGTGCCGGTCGGGTACTTCTTGGCCACCTCGCCCCACGGGTTGCTCTGGCACTGCTTCATGCCGAGCGAGATTTCCTTCTTGTCGTGGTTGATGTTCAGGACCTGAACCTCGACCTTGTCGCCGATCTGCACGAGCTCCTTCGGGTCGGCGATGCGCTTGACCCAGCTCATCTCGGAGATGTGGACCAGCCCCTCGATGCCCGGCTCGAGCTTGACGAACGCCCCGTACGGCATGATGTTCACGACCTCGCCCTGGTGGCGGGTGCCGACCGGGTACTTGGCCTCGATGTTCTGCCACGGGCTCGGCGTCTTGTGCTTCAGCGACAGCGCGATCTTTTCCTTCTCGCGGTCGATGTGGAGGATGTAGACCTCCAGCTCCTGGTCGATCTGCACCACGTCGCGCGGGTTGGTGACCCGGTGCCAGCCCATGTCGGTGATGTGGAGCAGGCCGTCGATGCCGCCGAGGTCCACGAACGCGCCGAACTCGGCGATGTTCTTGACGACGCCCTTGCGGATCTGGCCGACGTCGAGCTCCGCCAGCAGCTTGTCCTTCTGGATGCGGCGGCGGTCCTCGATCAGCTTGCGGCGGCTGACCACGATGTTGCGGCGCTGCTCGTCGATCTTGAGGATGACGCACTCGATGGTGCGCTCGATGTACTCGTCGATCGACTGCGGGCGGCGGATGTCCACCTGCGACGCCGGCAGGAACACGTTCACGCCGATGTTGACCAGGAGCCCGCCCTTGATCTTCTTGAGCACCTTGCCGGCGACGACGTCGCCTTCCTTGTGCTTGGCGAGGACCGCGTTCCACTCCTTCTGCCGCTTCGCCTTGCGGTACGACAGGGCGATCGTGCCGTCCTCGCTCTCGACGGTCTCGAGCAACACCTCGACGGTGTCGCCGGGCTTCGGCGGCGGCGTCTCGCCCCCCTCCTCCTTCCACTCGTCCAGCTTGATGACGCCTTCCGACTTGTAGCCGATGTCGATCACGACGTCTTCGCCGCGGATCTCGAGCACGCGGCCGGTGACGATCTTGTTCGACTCGTAGTCCTGGGTCTCGGCCGGCAGCCACGACTCGATGCCGTCCTTCATCTCGGCGGCGAACATCGCCTCGAGGTCGGCCTCGTCTTCGTGCTTGTCGAACTGGCGGAGGAGGTTGCGGTTGACCATAGTGGGGGTGTGGGAGCGGCCCGATACCGACGGCGTGGCGGCGGGCGGGTGCGGTTGAAGGTTCTCTCCGGGCTCCCCGGCCGGCCGCGTGGCCGGCACCGTCGGGGGCGAAGACTGAGGATTGTAGCGACGGGTCAAGGGCGCCGACAGCCCGGCTCGTTCCGTTCGGTTGAAGGGGTGAGCGGGTGCTGGGGTGAGCGGGTGAAGGGGTGAAGGCCGGGCGGCGTCTGTCCAGGGGGAATACCGTCCCTGGCTCGGGATCATCCGTTCACCCCTTCACCCGCTCACCCCTTCACGCGACACCGACCGCCGCGGAGACGCACAAGCGAATGAACCTCATCCAAGCGATCCGCTTCGCCCTCGGCGGGCTCTGGCGGCAGAAGGTGCGGACGGCGCTGACCCTCGTCGGCGTCGCGGTCGGTACCGCGGCGCTCGTGTTCAGTCTGTCGCTCGGGATCGGGCTGCGGGCGTTCATCGACCGCGAGTTCCGCGAGCGCGACGCCTTCTGGCGCGTCACCGTCCGCGTCGCCGATCCCACCCCGGACCCCGAGAAGGTCCCGCCCGAGAAGGTCGAGGTGACCGGCGCGATCGACCCCGAGCGCCGCGCCCGCCTCCGCGAGGCGCTCGCCCGGCGGTACCTGCGCGACGAGCTCCGCACCCCGCCCAAGCCGCTCGACAAGGCCGCCGTCGCCGCGCTCGAGGCGCTCCCCGACGTGTCCGAGGTCCGCATCGTCCGCTCCTCGAACGGCCGCGCCTGGCTCGCCGACCGCTCGGCGCCCGCGTTCGTGGTGTCCGCCAAGCTCGACTCGCTGACACCGCGCCTCATCGCGGGCACGCTTCCGGTCGATGACTCCGGCGTCGTCCTGAGCGAACTGGCGCTCTACGACCTGGGCGTCCGCGACGACGCGGCGCTCGACGCTGCGCTCGGCGCCCCCGTGCAGGTGGACGTGGGCGGCACCACCATCGCCCCGCAGTTCGCGCTGGCCCGGGCGCTGGCCGGCTGGCTCCCGACCGACGACCTGAGCCGCGCCCAGGCGACGGCCCTGGCGCGCCTCGCCGTTGCGCTCCCGAAGTCGATCGACAAGCTCGACTTGGACCCCGCCGACCGCGACGCCCTGCGCGGCCTGCTCGACCGCAAGTCCGACCCGACCCGCACCAACCGCCCCGACTCCGGGAAGGTCGCCAGCGGCCAGTTCAAGCTCGCCGGCGTCGTGCGGCTGCTCACCGAGGCCGAGCGGAAGAAGGCCGACCCGTTCGCCGGCTGGGAGCTCGCCGAGAGCGACGCCTACCTGACGCCGGCCGGCGGCGAGACGGTACTCGACCAACTGCCGTGGGTGAAGAACACCGGCGTCCACTCGGTCGAGGTGCGGGTGCGGCCGGGCGGCGACATGCCGGCGGTGGTGGCGGCGGCGGAGGAAATGGGCTTCGGCACGTTCTCGGCGCTGCGGTGGTACAGCGCGGCGAAGCGCGAGGTCACGCTCGTCGCCGGCGGGCTGAACCTGTTCGCGCTGATCGGCCTGCTCGTGGCCGGGGTCGGCATCACCAACACGCTCGTCACCAGCGTGGTCGAGCGGACGCGCGAGATCGGCATCCTGAAGGCCGTCGGTGCGACGCGCGGCCAGGTCACCGGCCTGTTCCTGACCGAGGGCGCCGCGATCGGCCTGACCGGCGGGCTGCTCGGGCTGGCGGCGGCGGTGGCCATCTCGTACCCGGCCGACGGGTACGTCCGCGGGCTGATCCGCGGGCAGATGGGGAACCACGAGATGAAGACGACGACGATCTTCGAGTTCCCGTGGTGGCTGCTCGTGGGCGGGGTGGTGTTTGCGGTGCTCATCACGACCCTGGCGGCCCTCTACCCCGCCCGCCGCGCCGCCCGCATCGACCCGATCCTGGCGCTGAAGTACGAGTGAGGGGCTGGCGGGACGTGTGAGATTGCATTCTTGCAATCCCATCAGTGGCTCGGTGGGGGGCGGTTGGATGGGGAGGCGTGTACCGACGCGGCTCGGTGTCCTGATCCTGCTCACGGTGGTCGGCGTCCCTCTCGCCGGCAGTTGGTGGCGGGTCGAGCGGTCGCGGGCCGCCACCGAGGCCGAGTCATTCGCCGCCCTGAGCGCGGCGGGTTCACCCGTTGAGTTGCGGGAGGTGGTCGGCCAGTTGGGTGTGGTGCTCGATGTCCGGGGCGGCGGGTGGGTTGCCGTCCGGTACCGGGACTCGCACGCCGCCCCCGGCTGGTCGTCGGCCGTGGCCCGTGACAGCGGGGGCGGGTGGTGGGTCAGCCGCGAGCACTTCTGCGGCCAGTTCGCCATCCATCGCGAACTCCGGGGGCGGGGCGAGGAGGGAGCTGCCGACCTGCGCGCAGTCGAGGAGGCCGGCAGCTTGGAGGCCGCGCGGGCGGTGCTGGCCGGGATTGGATTCCGGCCGGTTTCACCCCCGTAGCCCAGGCGCTGAACCGACTGCCGCACCCGACCCGGCCCGCGCTTCTGGTTTTGAGTCCCCCGTCACGGTGGGCGCACCTCGGGACGCTGTAAAGATCACTTGCCCTTGTCACGCCCGGGCGGCTCTGGCTAACCTCCGCCGACGTCAGGAGGTGACCATGACCCGATTTCGCCTGGCGGTTCTGGCCGCCCTTCTTGCCCAGCCCGCCGCGTCCGCCGGCCCCATCGCCTGGTCCTACTCCAGTGCCGGGGCCAGTCTGGGCGGCTACGGGTTCGACCCGGTCGCGCTCGCGTTCGAGACCGAGGACGGCGGCACCCAGGAGATCCACCTGATCGACGGGGTGCGGTCGCCGCTGCTGGTCAGCCCGATCCCCGTTAACGGCCCGACCCTCTGGACCCGGGTGGAACTCTGGGATACCGCCAGCGGTGAGGCGTACAGCTTCCGCATCCCGGTCGAGTTCTACGACAACGAGCCCGCCCCCGAGGGCGAGTGGGACACGCACGTCCCGCGGATCGGGACCATCACGCCGTTCGACGTGCTCCTCGGGGGGCACAAGTACCACGTGACCCGGGGGTCGGAACTCACCCTGACCGTCGGCGTCAGCGAGACCCCGGAGCCGGCGACCCTCCTGATGGGAGCGGTCGGGCTGGCCGGGCTCGGGTTCGTGCGGCGGCGTCTCGGCTGAGTCAAAGGCGTTGACCCCGGTCTCGGGTGGCTCATCCCGGTGGAGAAGTGACATGGCCAAGCCGGCAAAGAACACGATCTGCCTTTGGTACAACGGGGGCGCCGAGGACGCGGCGCGGTTCTACGCCCGGACCTTTCCCGACTCGTCCGTCGGCGCGGTGCACCGCGCGCCGGGCGACAACCCGTCGGGGAAGCAAGGGGACGTGCTGACCGTCGAGTTCACCGTAATGGGCATTCCGTGCCTCGGGCTCAACGGCGGGCCGGCGTTCCCGCACACCGAAGCGTTCTCGTTCCAGGTCGCGACCGCCGACCAAGCCGAAACGGACCGCTACTGGGACGCAATCGTCGGCAACGGCGGCCAGGAGAGCGCGTGCGGGTGGTGCAAGGACAAGTGGGGGTTGAACTGGCAGATCACCCCGGTCGCCCTGACAGAGGCGGTCTTCGGCCCCGACCCCGCAGCCGCCAAGCGGGCGTTCGACGCGATGATGACGATGCGGAAGATCGACATCGCGGCGATCGAGGCGGCGTACCGCGGTTGAGGCGCACGGCACTGAACCCCGCGCCGTACCCGACGCCGGCCGTTGACAGTGTTCTCGTGACTCGTTGCTCACCCGGCGGCCGGCGCGGCTGAACTTCCGATTCGGCCGGCCGTGGGCGTGGTCCGCGGAGTGGAGTGCTCGCGTCCAGGATGCCGGTGGGCTACCAATGACGGCGCTCCCCGACGTACTCTACGTGGTGCTGTTCGCCGTCGTCGAACCACTCATCGACTACTCCGTCTTCTGGCCGGCCTATCGCCGCCTGTCACGGGCCGATCCGGCCTGGGCGCGGAGGTGGCTCTGGGCGTCGGCCATCGGTCATCAGTGGGTCGTGGTCGCTTTCGGAATCGCGCTCTGGACGGCGAGCGGCCGGTCCTGGACGTCGTTCGGTTTCTCGGTGCCCGCCGGCTGGTGGTTGTGGGCCGCCGTCGCCTTGTTCCTGCTGTTGGCGGCCTACCACGCCTACGCGGCCGTGACCCTCGCCCGCTGCCCCGAAACCAGGACGAGCTTGCGACAGCAGATCGGGCCGCTCGCCGCCGTCGTGCCGCATACGCGGACCGAACTGTGTTGGTTCGGCGGGGTGTCGCTGACCGCGGGGTTCTGCGAGGAGTTCCTGTTTCGCGGCTACTTCATCTGGGTCTTCGCCCGGTGGCTCGGGTGGTGGGGCGCCGCGGCGCTGTCCCTGACGGTGTTCGCGGTCGGGCATCTTTATCAGGGGTGGAATGGCGTCCTCCGCACGGGAATCGTCGGCGCGCTCTTCACGCTGGTCGTGGCGGTCTTCGACTCCCTCTGGCCGGCGGTCGCGCTCCACGCCCTCGTCGATCTCGGCGCTGGCGTCATGGCGTGGCTGGCGCTGCGCGAGGGGTCGGCAACCGGCGCCGATGCGGAAGTGGAACCACGACCAGCGTCGGGAGGCGAATCGAGCTTGGTTCAGGCCGAACCCGATGCTGCGGCAGACCGACGGGGCGTGTAGGTTTTCTCAGAGTCGTCGGTTCAGCGGCCCCGCGGACTGCTGAGTCGTGGTGCTCGGCGCCCGGAGGGCGCTGCGATGGCGAACGATGCGGAACTCGCCGCCCTGCGGTCGGCCCTGGAGGAGCAGCCGACCGACCTCGACCGGGCGTGGCAGTACTGGCGAGGGCTGGGCAACTGGCAGGGGCGCGACATCCGCAGCGGTGCCGACGTCGTGCGGGCGTTCCGCGCCGCCGCGGTGGCCGGCCCCGGGGGCGCGGCCGCGTTCGCCGCGGCATACTCCGAGTTGCACGCCCGGAGCGGCGAGGGGCCGCGCCCGTGCTTCGTCGATCGGGAGTTGCAGTCGGCCCTGTCGCGGTCACTGGCCGGCCTGGCCGACCAGGACCGCCAGCGGGTCGAGTGGGTGTTGGGCTGCGTCACCAGCGGCCGGTCGGTGGCCCGCGTGCATCAGGCCGTCCTGGTCGGCTCCGCGGTCCTCGGCTCGTGGCTCGGGATGCAGGCCGTCCACGAGGCTGGCCACGTCCTCGGCGCCCGGCTGACGGGCGGCCGGGTCGAGCGGGTCGTCCTCCACCCGCTGACGATCTCCCGTACCGACCTGGCCGAGAACCCGCGCCCGCTGGCGGTGGTCTGGGCCGGCCCGGTGGTGGGCGTCGCCGCCCCGCTCCTCCTCTGGGCGGTCGCCGCCGCGGGCCAGGTGCCGGGGGCGTTCCTCCTCCGGTTCTTCGCCGGGTTCTGCCTGCTGACGAACGGGCTCTACATCGGGGTCGGGTCGCTCGACCGGGTGGGGGACGCCGGGGACATGCTCCGGCACGGGTCGGAGCCGTGGCAGTTGTGGCTGTTCGGGGCGGCCGCCGCTCCGGCCGGGTTGTGGCTGTGGAACCGGCAGGGGCCGCACTTCGGGCTCGGGCCGGTGAAGGGGCGGGTGAGCGGCCGCGCCGCCTACGCCGCCCTGGGCGCGTGCCTGGCGCTGTTGGGACTCGGGCTCGCCGTCGGGGGTGAGTAACGGCCGAACCCCCGCGCTGCGGCCGTCGGGCGTTTCGTCAATCCCGAACCGGACGGCACCAGCCGGGTCACACGTACGAACAGGATATTCTAAACTTTCCGTTGACGAGCCGACCACTCGTCGGCGCCGAGAAGGTGTTCGCCGGGGCGATCGGAGCGGCCGGAGGGCGAAACGTCTTGCGCTCTCGGTCGCGCGGAGACCCACGGGTGAAATACCCACGCCCGCGCGGGCAGGGGTGGTGGGGGCGCATCAGCCGGTCCAACCCGACGATTCCGGCCCGACAGGAGGGGGGACACGGCCCTGTTTTCGTTGCCAACCGGCGCAGCGGGCGGTAGCCTTCGGGAGTCCGCCCCACGGACGTACCGCCCCGCCCCGCGCTACCGGTCTGCCATGTCCGCCTTCCTACCGCAGGACGACCCGAACCGGGCGGACCGTGACGCCGCCCTCGAGTCCGCCCGGCGGAAGTACACCTTCAACTACACCCACATCTCGCCGCTCGCGCTGGTCGACTCCGTCCCGCGGGTCGACGAGTTCTCGTTCTCGTGGCTCAAGTTGATGGGCGCCCGGGTGCTGACCACGATCGAGAACGAGACCCAGCTGACCCGCACCAGTCAGTTCGTCGAGTTCCTCCGCTCCAAGCACTCGTGGCTCTCGACCCTGATTGTCGACGGGCTCGAACTCATCGGCGGGCTGAAGGGGCTCGTCACCGACGCGATCAAGCTCGCCGGCCGGCACGACGCCACGCCGGACCGCCCGAAGTCGCTCGACGACTACGCGCGGCTCTTTCGCCGGATCGGCCTCCCGCCGATCGCCCGCGACTACGCCGACGACGCGGCGTTCGCCGCCATGCGCGTCGCCGGGCCGAACCCGGTCGTCCTCCGGGCCGTGGACCGGCTCGACGACCGGTTCCCACTCACCGACGAGCTGTTCCAGGAGGCGCTCCCGGGCGACACGCTCGCCGCGGCCGCGGCCGAGGGGCGGCTGTTCCTCGCCGACTACCACCTCCTCGCCAACGCCGAGTGCGGCGACTACCCGGACGGGCAGAAGTACCTGCACGCCCCGCTCGCCGCGTTCGCGCTCGACCGCGCCACCCGCCGGCTCCGCCCGGTGGCGATCCAGTGCAAGCAGACGCCCGGCCCGGAGAACCCGGTCTTCACCCCGCGCGACGGGTACAACTGGCTGATCGCCAAGACGATCGTCGAGATCGCCGACGGCAACCTGCACGAGGCGGTGACGCACCTCGGGCTGACGCACCTGCTCGTCGAGCCGTTCGTCGTCTCGACGCACCGGCAGCTCGCGCCGAACCACCCGCTGTTCCTGCTCCTCGCCCCGCACTTCGAGGGGACGCTGGCGATCAACGAGGCGTCGTGGCGGCACCTGGTCGCCGACAAGGGGGCGGTGGACAAGCTCCTCGCCGGGACGATCAACTACTCGCGCGGGCTGGCCGCGCACGGGCTCCAGGCGTTCTCGTTCGCCCACTCCTCGCTCCCCGTCGCGCTCGCCGAGCGCGGGGTGGCCGACGCCGACCGACTCCCGGAGTACCCGTACCGCGACGACGCGCTGCTCCACTGGGAGGCGATCCGCGACTGGGTACGCGAGTACGTCGCGCTGTACTACCCCGCCGACGCGGACGTGGCCGCCGACACCGAGCTCCAGGCGTGGGGCACCGAGATCGGGGCCGCGACCGGCGGGCGGATCAACGGCGTCGGGCGGTGCGGGGCGGTCGCCGAGGTGGTCGAGGCACTGACGCGGGTGATCTTCACGTGCAGCGTCCAGCACGCGGCGGTGAACTTCCCGCAGTACGACCTGATGAGCTACGCCCCGAACATGCCGCTCGCCGGATACGCCCCGGCGCCCTCGTCGCGCCGCGGGGCGACAGAGCAGGACTACCTGAACCTCCTCCCGCCGCTCGACATGGCCGAGCTCCAGATGGAGCTCGGGTACATGCTCGGGTCGGTCTACTACACGCAGCTCGGCGGGTACCCCGCCGGCCACTTCCGCGACCCGCGCGTGGCCGAGCCGCTGGCCCGGTTCCGGGCGCGGCTCGCCGACATCGGCACCACCATCGCCGCACGGAACACCGGCCGCCGGCCGTACGAGTACCTCCTGCCGACCAGCATCCCGCAGAGCATCAACGTCTGAGCGCGGCCGGCATGAGCCGGCTGGTGGTTGGTACTCGTGCCTGGACCGTGTCTCGGTGGCCTCACGAGCCGCGACCGGAAGGGAGCGGCTGCGGAACCCACCTTCCGCAATCGCAGGAGTGGTGAACGCCGGCCGCTCCCTGGCGGTCGCAGCTCGTGGGCTGATACCCGATCGGGTGGATTTGTTTCGATGCCCCGACGGGTGACGCGGGCTGAAGCCCGCGGCTACCGCGGTCCGGCGGCTCGTCCCGGGCGGCGCCGGATCAACCCGATCGGGTATGACTCGTTCTCCGTCCCAGGCCCTGCACCAACGACCAGCCGGCTCACGCCGGCCGTTCGCCCGGGCTCCGACGACCCCCGACCCCGCCCCGAGGTTCCATGTCGTCCGTGCTCGAAGGGCTGTTCCGCGTCGCCTTCCGCGGTCGCCTGCGGCGGTTCGCCGGTATCCCCGGCCCGGCCCCGAGGTTCCCGTTCGGGAACCTGCTCGACTTCGTCGGCCGGCAGCCGTGGGAGGTGCTCGCCGACTACGGGCGAGAGTACGGCGGGATGAGCCTGACGTGGGCATTCGGCACGCCGGTCGTGGTGCTCAACGACCCCGGCCTGATCGGCGACGTGCTCGACCGCAACCACGCCGACTACTACAAGGACGCGCCCGGCGCCGCGCTCGCGCCGGTCATCCTGCCGCAGTGCCTGTTCATCTCGAACGGCCCCGCGTGGGCGCGGCGGCGCGCCGCGCACCCGATGAGCCTCCCCGACCTCGACGCCTGGCTCGACGCCCAGGTGCCAGTGCTGCGCGCGGAACTGGAGGCCGGTGTCGACCAACTCGTCGCCCGGTCCGCGACCGGCCCGATCGACCTGACCGACGCCGTGCTGCGCCTCACCTTCCGGGCGTTCGCGCGGGTGACGTGGGGCGAGCCGTTCGACGACGCCGACTTTGACCGGTTCATGTACCTGGGCGGCGTCGGCGACCGGCGGATGAAGAACCCGCTGCTGGCGCTCTTGCCGCCGCTCGCGCCGCGGTTCTGGGCCGAGCGGCGGGCGTGGTACGACCGGTTCGACCGGCTCATCGCCGCCGCCCAGAATCCCGCGCCGCACCGCACCGACCTGCTGGCGACGATGGTCCGCCGCGGCAGCCCGCCAAGCCCCGACGAGTTCCGGGCGCTGATGGCGAACATCTTCTACGGCGGCGCGTACTCTGCTTCGAGCTGCCTCGCCACCACGCTCTACCTGCTCGCCCAGCGCCCCGAACTGGAAGCCGCGCTGCGCGCGGAGTGTGCGGCGCTGGGCGTCGCGGACCGGGCCGCGCTCGACGCCGCGCCGCTGCTCGACGGCGTGGTCCGCGAGTCGCTCCGCTTCCTCACCCCGGTACCGGCCTACGGCCGGAACGTCGCCACCACCCGTTCGACCGTCCTCGGCGGCCACACCCTTCCGCCCGACACCATCGTCGTCGTCACCAACTGGCTCCTGCACCGCTCGGCGGACTATTGGACGAACCCGGACCAGTACGACCCGCACCGCTGGACGAGCGGCGCGGCGGCCGACGCGGCCGAGCGCGGGTACTTCTTCCCGTTCGGCCGCGGGCCGCGGCGGTGCGTCGGGATGCGGTTCGCGTTGTTCTACCTGAAACTCGCCGCCGCCGCGGTTTACTCCCGGGTGCGGGTCGAACCGGAGCCGGGTGTGGCGTATAAACAAGCGTACTTCTTCGGGGTGATGGCACCCCGAGACCTGCGCGCCCGGTTCACACGGCCGTGACGGCCCGCCGTCCGCCGGGGTGGGAATGACCAACGAGACCCAAAGGCTGGACGGGACCGACCCGGCGCCGCCCCCGGGGACGGTGACGCAACCGCTCCACACCGCGGGCGGGCCGGCGACCACCGGCGGCAGCCCGGCCGCGCCCGGCGTCCCGGCGGACGTGCCGGCCGCGGTCGGCCGGTACCGGATCGTCGGGTTCAAGGGCCGCGGCGGGTTCGGTAGCGTGTTCGTCGGGTTCGACGACACCCTGAACCGGAAAGTGGCGGTCAAGATCCCGCACCGGGCGGTCGTCGGCATCGGGGCCGACCACTTCCTCCACGAGGCCCGTCGCCTCGCCCGCCTCCGCCACCCCGGCATCGTCACCGTGTTCGACGCCGGGGTGCAGAACGGCCGCGGGTACATCGTCTCCGACCTGATCGACGGCGACCCGCTCGACGCCTGGCTGGCCCGCGCCACCCCGACCGTGGCGGACGCCGCCCGGGTCGCCGCCGGCGTCGCCGACGCGCTCGCCCACGCCCACGGGCAGGGGATCGTCCACCGCGACGTCAAGCCGTCGAACGTGATCCTCACCCCGGACGGGCGGCCGGTGCTGCTCGACTTCGGGATCGCGCTGGCGGCGGACGACGACGCCGGGGCGTGGCGCGGGATGGTGACCGGGACGCCCGGGTACATGTCGCCCGAGCAGGCGCGCGGCGAGACGGACGGGGTCGACGGCCGGACGGACGTGTACAGCCTCGGGGTGGTGCTGTACGAGATGCTCGTCGGCCGCCGCCCGTTCCGCGCCGACTCGGTCGAGGACGTGCTCCGGCAGACCGAGTTCGACCCGCCGCGGCCGCCCCGGGAGCTGATCCCGGGGATGCCGGCCGAGGTGGAGCAGGCGTGCCTCCGGGCGCTGGAGAAGCGGCCCGCCGACCGGTACGAGACCGCGCAGGAGTTCGCCGCCGCCCTCCGCGCTGCGGCCGACGCGGCGGAGGCACCGCCGACCCGCCGCGAGCCCGTCGCCCCCGCCCCGCCGCCGGGCGCGACGCCCGGGCACCGGTCCGCGAGGCCGGCGCCGCACACGGCGGCGCCGGAGCGGCGGCAGGTGACGCTGCTGGCGGCGGGGCTGGAGTGGCCGGCGGGGGCGGGGCCGGCCGACCCCGAGGAGCGGTTCGAGCAGGCGTCGGCGTTCCGGGCGGCGTGCGAGGCGGCGGTCCGCCGGTACGAGGGGGCGCCGCTCGCGGCCGGGCCGGTGTTCACCGCCTGCTTCGGCTACCCGACCGCGGTCGAGGACGCCGCCCCCCGCGCCCTCCGCGCCGCGGCCGACGTGCTCGCCACCCGCCCCGCCGCCGGGCCGGGGCAGCCGTTCGCGTGGGCCGCCGTCCACACCGGGCCGGCGGTCGTCGGCGGGGCCGCGTTGGTCGAGGGCGACGTGCTCACGGTGGCCGCCCGGCTGGAGGCGGCGGCCCGGCCGGGCGCGGTACTGGCGACCGGCCCGACGCACCGCCTCGCCCGCGAGCTGTTCGAGTGGGAGCCGCTCGGGGCGCACGAGGTCCGCGGGGCCGGCCCGGTCGAACTGTTCCGCGTAGCCGGGCCGGGCAAGGGGTCGACGCGGCTGGACGCCGCCGGGCCGGCCGGGCTCACCCCGCTCGTCGGCCGCGACCAGGAGGTCGGGCTCCTCCGCGACCGGTGGGAGCTCGTGTGCGAGGGGCTGGGGCAGATCGTGCTGCTCGTCGGCGAGCCGGGGATCGGCAAGTCGCGGCTGACGCACACGCTCAAGGAGCGGCTGCGGGCCGAGTCCGGGGCGGCCGGGTCGCCGGTCGTCGAGTGGCGGTGCGAGCCGGTCCACCGCGACAGCCCCCTCCACCCCGCGGTCGAGTACTTCCGCCGCGCCTTCCACCTCGGCGACGGCCCGCCGGCCGTCCAGGCCGAGCGCCTCGCCGCCCACCTCGGCCGCGTCGGGCTGACCGACCCGGAGCATATCGGCGTGTTCGCCGCGCTGCTCGGCGTCCCGCCCGGCGGGTCGGTGCCCGCGGTCGCGCTCAGCCCCCAGCGCCTCCGCGAGCGCACCCAGGCGGCCCTGGCCGACTGGCTGCGGGCGACCGCCGCGGCGCGGCCGACCCTGTTCGTCGTCGAAGACCTGCACTGGGTGGACGCCACGACGCTCGACTTCCTCGCCGCGCTGGTCGAGGCCGCGCCGACCGACCCCCTGCTCGTGCTCCTCACCCACCGGCCGGAGTTCGTGCCGCCGTGGGGCGCCCGGGCGCACCAGACGCAGATCGCGCTCAACCGCCTGACCCGCCGCCAGGTCGCCGACCTGATGGAGCGGAAGGCCGGCGCCGCCGTCCCGCCCGACGTGGTCGACCAGGTCACCGCCCGGACCGACGGGGTGCCGCTGTTCGTCGAGGAGTTCACCCGGACGCTGCTGGAGGCCGACGGCGGCGCGGTGGCGGCCCACGCCATCCCGGCGTCGCTGCAAGACCTGCTCCTGGCCCGGCTCGACCGGCTCGCCGCCGACCGGGAGGTGGTGCAACTGGCCGCCGTGTTCGGCCGGGAGTTCTCGTTCGACGTGCTCCGGGCCGCGGCCGGGCGGGAGGAGCCGGCGCTGCGGGCGGAGCTCGGGAAGCTGGTGGCGGCCGAGGTGCTGTTCCGCAAGGGGCGGGCGGCGGACGGCCGCTACCTGTTCAAGCACGCGCTGATCCGCGACGCCGCGTACCAGTCGCTCCTGAAGTCCCGCCGGCAGCAGTTCCACGCCCGCATCGCCGACACGCTGGTCGCCCGGGCCGCCGAGCCCGAGGTGATCGCCCACCACCTGACCGGCGCGAACCGGCCGGCGGAGGCGGCGGCCTACTGGCTCCGCGCCGGGCAGGCGGCGCTGGCCCGCACCGCCCCGGCCGAGGCGATCGGCCACCTCACCCGCGGGCTGGAGGCGGTCGGCGCCCTCGCCGCCGGGCTCGCCCGCGACCGGCTGGAGGCCGCGATCCAGGTGCCGCTCGGGACGGCGCTGATCCAGACCCGCGGGTACGCCGCCGGGGCGACCGGGGCGACGCTCGAGCGCGCCCGCGACCTGTGCGTCCACCTCGACGAGCCGGAATCGCTGTTCTACGTGACGTGGGGGCTGTGGACGTGGCGCCTCCTGCGGAACGAGCTCGACCTCGCGCTCGGGGTCGGCGGCGAACTGCTGGCCCAGGCGCAGATGCGGCTCCACCACCGGTTCGAGGTCGAGGCGCAGTACGCGCTCGGCTGCACCCGCTACCACCGGGGCGAGTTCGCCGCCGCCGACCGGCACCTCGGGCGCGGCGTCCAGCTGGCCGACCCGGAGACGTGCCGCGAGCACGCCCGCCGGACCGGGCAGAACGTGGGCGTCACCCACCGGGTCTACGGCGGGCTGGCGCTGTGGGCGCTCGGGGCCGCGGACCGGGCGGTCGAGCTCGCCGAGGAGGGCGTCGCCGTCGCCGCGGGCGAGAACGACGCGTTCTCCCTCGCCCACGCCCTCAACCACCTGTCCTGGCTGTACCACTTCGCCCGGCTCGGCGACCTGGCGCTCGCCGCCGCGGACCGCGTGATCGCCGTCTGCCGCGAGCAGGGGTTCGCGTTCTGGGAGGCGACCGGGGTGCTCAGCCGCGGCTGCGCCCTGGCCCAGCTCGGCCGGACCGACGAGGGGATCGAGCACCTGCTGCGCGGGCTGGCGGCGTTCCGCGCCACCGGGGCCGAGCTCCACCTGTCGTCGCGGTACGCCGCCCTGGCCGACGCCTACCGCGTCGCCGGCCGGCGGGCTGAGGCGCAACGGGCCATCGACGACGGCCGGGCGCTGGTGGAGCGGTTCAACGAGCGGTACGCCGAGGCCGAACTGCTGCGGGTCCAGGGCGAGCTGGCGCGCGACGCCGGCGACCCGGCCGGGGCCGGGCGGTGGTTCGCGGCCGCGCTCGACGTGGCCCGCCGGCAGCAGGCGCTCGGGTGGGAGCTGCGGGCCGTACTCAGCCTGGGCCGGTTGCTCCAGGCCGCCGGCCGCCGGGGCGAGGCCGCCGTGCTGGTGGCCGGGGTGCGGGACCGCTTCACCGAGGGCTTCGCCCACCCCGACCTGATCGACGCCGACGCCTTCCTTTCCTAGGGAACCCATGCTCGCCCACCGCCTCGCCCTCGCGGCCGTGCTCGCCACCGCCGCGCCGGCCGCCGCCGACCCGATCTTCCTGAACCAGGGCTGGGACGCCCCGACCCGCGCCGCGTTCTACACCATGCCGCAGGGGTCGCACGTCGTCCCGTACGCGTGGGCGCTGGCGCTCGAGCGCGCCGACGCGGCCGAGCCGTTGCTCTCCCCGGCCACGATCGATCGGCTCCGCTACCTCCCCGGCGAGAAGGACGCGAAGCTCAACCCGGACGGGCTGCCGGTCGGGTTCATGAAGGACGTGGACCGCACGGGGAAGGCGTGGCTTGGCGTGAACTGCGCCGGCTGCCACACGGGCGAGATCACGTTCCAGGGGAAGCGCGTGCGCGTGGACGGCGCGCCCGGCCTCGGCGACCTGTTCGGGCTCATCGACGGCCTGCTCGCGTCGCTCAAGGCGACCGGGAAGGACGACGCGAAGTTCAACCGGTTCGCCGCGAAGGTGGTCGGCCCGGCGGGCGACGGGGCGGCGCTGCGCAAGGAACTGGCCGCGTTCACCGCCGAGTTCGACGCCTTCGCCACCCGCAGCCGCCCGGTGCACCCCGGCGGCCCCGGCCGGATGGACGCGTTCTCGGTCCTCTACAACGAGATGCTCGGCACCATCCCGGGCTTGCCGGCGAACTACCGCACCCCGGCGGCGCCGGTGAGCTACCCGTTCCTGTGGCTGGCCCCGCGGCTCGACTGGGTGCAGTGGAACGGGTCGGTGCAGGACCCGATCGCCCGCAACCTCGGCGAGGTGGTGGCGGTGTTCGGCCGCACGAAGATGACGGCCGCCGGCGGCAAGTTCGACTTCGACACCAGCATGCGCACCCGGAACCTGTACGAGCTCGAACAGATCGTCAGCCGGCTCCAGCCGCCGGCGTGGCCCGACGCCGTGCTGGGGAAGATCGACGCCGAGAAGGCGAAGCGCGGCGCCGCGGTCTACGCGCGGGAGAAGTGCGCGACGTGCCACTTCGAGAAGGCCCCGTACCCGCTGACGGCGCCGAACGCGGCCGGGAAGCAGTACATCCGCACCACGCAGACGCCGCTGAAGGAGGTCGACACCGACCCGCGGATGGCGAGCGACTTCGTGAACCGCACGGCGAAGACGGGGGCGTACGCGCCGCTCGTCGGCGGGCGGGCGGAGGCGCCGGCGCCCGAGCTGTTCTTCTACGCCCTCATCGCGCTGACCGAGTCGGAGCTGGCGAAACTCAACCTGACGCCCGCCGAGACGGCGGCTTACAACGGCTACCGCGCCCCGGTACTGCCGACGACCGACTACCTGCTCGGGTACAAGACGGGGCCGCTGCCGGGCATGTGGGCGACCGCCCCGTACCTGCACAACGGCTCCGTGCCGTCGCTGTACCAGCTCCTCCTGCCGCCGGAGAAGCGGGTGAAGGAGTTCTGGGTCGGCAACCGCGAGTTCGACCCGCGTGAGGTCGGTCACCGCTACGACCGCGCGGCCGGCGGCTTCCGGTTCGACACCACCCTGTCGGGGAACGGCAACGACGGCCACGCCTACGGCACGGCGATCACGGACGCCGAGCGGTGGGATCTCATCGAGTACCTCAAGTCGTTCTGATAAGAGTGGTGCGTCGACCGCTCGGTGTCGGGGC